>NZ_LZKK01000195.1 GCF_001672815.1 Mycobacterium sp. E796
CGTCGGTGCCGTACGCACCCCGATCGGCAAGGGCAAGGCCAGCGGCGCGCTGCACGACGTGCTGCCCGCCGACCTGCTGGCACACAGCCTGCGCGAACTGGTAGCCCGCACGGGCGTCGACCCGGAGCGCATCGATGACGTCATCGCCGGCGCCGTTACGCAGGTCGGCGACCAGGCCGTCAACATCGCGCGCAACGCGCTGCTGGGCGCGGGATTCCCCGAGTCGGTTCCCGGCGTCACCATCGACCGGCAGTGCGGCAGCAGCCAGCAGGCCATCAGTTTCGCCGCGCAGGGCGTGCTCGCCGGCGCCTACGACCTCGTCGTCGCGGGTGGCGTCGAGTCGATGAGCCGCGTCCCGATGGGTACCTCGGTGCTGCCCGGCAGCAACCCGTTCGGTCACGACATGGCGCAGCGCTACCCCGACGGGCTTGTCCCGCAGGGCATCAGCGCCGAGCTGATCGCCGCGAAGTGGGGTCTCTCGCGCACCCAGCTCGACGAGTTCTCCGCCGGCAGCCACGACAAGGCCGCGCGCGCCACCAAGGACGGGCTGTTCGACAACGAGCTGATCCCGATCGCGGGGCTGGCCACCGACGAGATCATCCGTCCCGGCACCACGGTCGAGACGCTGGCCGCCCTGCAGCCGGCGTTCTACAGCGACGCGATGAAAGAGCGGTTCCCGCAGATCAATTGGGAGATCACGCCCGGTAACTCCTCGCCACTGTCCGACGGCAGCGCCGCGGTGCTGATCACCACCAGCGAGGTCGCCAAGCAACTCGGGCTCCGTCCGCTGGCGCGGATCCACACCACCACCGTGGTGGGCTCCGACCCGCTGTACATGCTGACCGGGGTCATCCCGGCCACCGAGAAAGTGCTGCGCCGCGCCGGGCTGACGCTGTCCGACATCGACCTGTTCGAGGTCAACGAGGCGTTCGCGCCCGTCGTCCTCGCCTGGGCGCATGACACCGGGGCCGACCTGGCCAAGACCAACGTCAACGGCGGCGCCATTGCGATCGGCCACCCGCTGGGCGCCAGCGGCGCGCGCATCATGACCACCCTGGTCAACGCCCTGCATCAGCGCGGCGGACGCTATGGGCTGCAGACGATGTGCGAGGGCGGCGGCATGGCCAACGCCACGATCATCGAGCGGTTGGGCTGAGCGCGGCCATGACGAGAATCCTGGTGACCACCGCCAACGGTGATACCGGCCGTCCGATGGTCGATTGCCTGCTCGACCGCGGACTGCCGGTCACGGCGATGGTCCGACGGGACGACGATCGCGCCCAACGTCTCCGCGATGCCGGTGCCGACGTTGTGGTCGGAGACCAGCTCAATCTCGGTGACGTGCGCGCAGCACTCGAGGGCGTGCGGCGCGCCTACTTCAATTTCCCGGTCGGTGAGGGACTTGTGGAGGCGGCGGTGATGTTCGCCCAGGCGGCCAGAGAGCAAAGCCTCGAGCTGATCGTCAACATGAGCCACATTCAGTCGCGACCGCGGGCCCGGAGCAAGGCGACGCAGAACCACTGGCTCTCCGAGCAGGTTTTCGACTGGTCGGGGACTCCGACGACCAATCTGCGGGTCACGTTCTTCATGGAATGGCTGACTTACATCGCCGCGTTGATCCGCGCCGGCCGCTATGTCATGCCCTTTGACGCCGACAGCCGCTTTGCTCCAATCGCCGCACGAGATATCGCGTTGACGGCCGCCACCATCTTGAGCGATCCGCACGGACACGGCGGCCGCACGTACACCTTGACCGGAGCGGTCGAGTACAGCCATCAGGAATTGGCCGCCGAGGTCGGCCGTGTCCTCGGTCGAGACCTTCCGTTCGAAAGTGTCACCGCGGCAGCGTTTCTGGATCTCATCGGGATCCCTGACGACACCGCCAAGCTGAGGCATTTCGAGGCGGTTGCGATCGACCAACGCGAAGGGCGCCTGGCCGGCATCAGTGATGCGGCGCTGGCGATCATCGGCCGCCCGCTCACCACGGTCGAGGACTTCGTCAACGACCACCGCTCGATGTTCGAACAAAACCACGACAGAGAGGCCGAGCATGTCTGAGCGCACCGAAACTCGCTTTGACGGCATACGAGTGCGCTATCCCAGCACCAAGGGTTTCGACGAGCTGGTCTCTGCGCTGCTGGCCGATATCGGCGAGAAACCGGTAGCGATCAACGAGATCGCCAAGACCCATGGCGACTGGGAATCGTATCGCGAGGAGGTCGAAAAATATGTCGGGCCAAGCGGATTCATGCTGTTCGGTCTGTTCGATCACGGCGCATGGATCGACAAGGCCGGCATCGACCGCAAGGTGTTGCGGGTGGTCCTCGGCAACCCGCTGATCGCGATCACGATGCTGCGCCACGACGTGACCGCGGGCCTGTTCGCCCCGGTCGAACTGCTGCTGACCGACGAGGGCGACGGCAGCAGCCTCACCTACGTCAAGCCGTCATCGCTGATGGTCGTCGAACCCAACGACGAATTGCTCAGCGCGGCAGAGAAGCTCGATGCCAAGCTGGCGGCGCTCGCCGAAAAGGTAACGGCCTGACAATCAATCCGCGGCTCAAGTTAGACGAGTGAACATCTCGCGAACGTAGGGCAGCGTCGTCGAAATGTAGTACTGGTGGCCGGCGTCCAGGTCATGTTCCCACTGGCGATAGACCGCTTCGGGAAACTCGGCGATCCAGAAGCTGTCCGGTATCGAGTCCGGCTCATCCGCTACGCGACCGAGCGTGACGTCAGCGGTGACAACACCTTCGCCTTCTTCGCGAGACATCCGCGCGAGAATGCGGCCGTTACCGTCGACGATTTGAGCCTCGCCCAGGTAGCGAGACGGGTAGCTCTCGCCCGAATCAGGCCAGGACTGCCCCACGAACCGTCCCGCGTGCGCGGCGTGAACCACTGGCACCCCAAGCATTCTGGCGAATCGGCTCGGCGCGGCCTTCATAATTTCAAGGCCGAACTCGGCTGCAGGGCCATCCGACTGCCCGCTGTCCTTTCCGCCCCACCATCCCGAACCGCCCACCACGATGTCGACCTTTTCCTTCAACCGCGCGGCCGTCCTGGATCGGATGAACTCCCAACAAAGCGCCGCGCCGATATTGCCGTGGGACGTGTTCAGAACGCCGTCGTCGTCCCCGCCGATGTAGTAGCAGTTCTCCCAGAACGTCGGGTCATCCTTGTCGTGTCGGTGGCTACTTCCGTCGGGTAGCGCCAGAACAAAGGTGTTATAGACGTGGCCGTCGCGCCACGCCAGGAACGACCCGCCGACAATGGCGTTGCCTTCGCGCGCCATGTCCGAGAGCAACTGGGCCGGCGATCCGTCGATCGCCCGAGTCGTCGACGCCATGTGCGGGAAGAACGCATTACCGGAGGCGAATAGCTCCGGCAGGATGACCAAGTTTGCGCCGCGCTCGAAAGCGACCCGGACGAGGCGTCGCGCCATAGCCAGATTGGCGTCGACATCCCCCAATTCGGCGAGCATCTGAATCGCCGCGACACGAATCGTCGGCGACGGAGCGGCCACAATGTCGTTCGACATCGGCCGGATGATACCCGCACGGCGAGCCTCCGACCAGGAAAAAGACCCGCCGGACGCGCGCATCGCAGGAACTGCGGGTTCCGGACGCGACGTAGAGTACGTGTGGAGCAAGGGAGCACCGCGATGGCTGAAAATGAGCCCACCTCAGGTGGCGGGTCCGGCAACTACAGCAACAGCGCCATTACGGGAGTGGGCTCCGGAGGACCGCTTCCCCATTCCCGCGAGGAGCAAATACTCGCCGCCAAAATATCGCGGGCCATGTTGTCGGGTCCGCGCCACATCACCAGGGACGCCACCGTTGCCGACATGGACGAACAAGGCAACCGCGTGGTGCTTCGCCGGGGAACCAACGACTGGGTGTGCTTCCCGGGTGATGAGAACAAAATCGGCGATGTTCCCATGTGCGCTCTACGCCTATCTGCACATCTGCGGTACGCCCTGGGCCGGAAACGAGTACACCCCCGACCAGGTCCCCGTGTGGACGATGCGGTACAGCCCGCCGGCCGAGCCGCCGGCGAATAACCCTCGCCCGTAAAGGCTTTCGTCCAGTGGCGTCCCCAAGCGGTGCATCAGATTCGAAGCGATGCGCCCCCTAGCGCGGCGATGCCGCCGTGCGCGAAGGCGGCCCAGTAACCCCGCGCCTTGCGGGCCAACTCACTGTCAATGGGGTTGGGTGCTGGGCCGAGCATTGGCGCGTCCGCCCAGCACTCCGGCGAGCCGAACAACAGCGGCAGCTCGATGCAATGGCATGCGCGGAACGGCGCCCCTGGCGGTGACCAGTCCACGCGGAAAGTCGCGGCGGCACCGCCATATGAAATCCAGGATCTGGCGAGTTCAAGCGCCGGCCGGCCAAATATCCGCCGGGTCACCACGTCGCCGAGCAGTCGGGCGGCGGCCCGACCCGGTGGGCCAAGACGCTGGAGTCGTTTCCCTCGCGAGTCCATCGCGACGAACGCGTCCGCATCATTGCGGGCGTAGCCAACGAGCATCTCGACCCGGGCTGCCGCGTCGGCAAGTTTGCGACTTTCGTCGCGGGCGGGAGGTAGCGGGTCCATGCCCGCGATCGGTGCGAACGGGAACCCGCCGAGCAGGCCGAATCGCTGTGCCATTGTTACAGCGGCTGTTTGAGCGTTGAGCAGTTTCCCCACGCTGGCCTCGCCCGGGGCCACACCGGCGAGCGCGCCGGTCACCGCCTCTCGCATTGCCGCCGTCATCGCCTCCCTGCCGCTTCGGACACCGAGCGGGGCGCTTTGCAGGATGGCGCGGTGAAACAGACCCGTCGCCTCCTCACTGAGGATCAGTGACAGCACCGAATCCCCGCCCGCAGACTGGCCGAAGATCGTCACTTGCGAGGGGTCGCCGCCGAACGCCGCGATGTGCTGCTGCGTCCAGCGCAACGCCATGATCTGATCCCGCAGCCCCAAGTTGGCTTCCCCGCCCGGGTGCGGGTTGAGAAACCCGAAGATGCCGAGTCGGTAGCTGACGGTGACGACGACGACCCGGCCCTCGGTGACCAGCGCGTCGGGGTCGTACTTAGGTGCCTCCCCGCTACCCGACAGGTACGCCCCGCCGTGGAACCACACCATCACCGGGAGCCCCCGAGCGTCGCAAGGCGCTGTGACGCTGAGTATCTGGCATTGCTCGCTGCTGGCGAGGCCGTCGACCACCGGACCAGTCACGAAATCCAAACGGGACGGCAACTGCGGACACACCGGACCGCGCGTCGTCGCATCGCGCACATCGCTATGCGGTGACGCGGGAACCGGCGCGGCGAATCGTTCGGCGGTCGCGTACGAAATGCCGTGCGCTCTGATCAGAACGCCGTCATCGTCGACAAGCAGCGGACCGCAACCCACGTCAAGGCGTCTTTGCGCCACCATGTCACCGTACCGATCCGGAAAAAGCCGCATCCGAAGCCCCGACTCAATGTCCGGCTGGACCACTGCGCGGTGCGTCGACGAATTCCCCGGGGCCTTTGGCCAGTTCTTCGACAACTGAGCAAAGAAGGTCCGACACAGTGACGGCACCCGGTTGCACGGTCACCCTGGCAAAATCAGTCATGGAGGCGCGTCGTGCGGCCTCGCTTCGTTTGCGGGAGGAGTCATCCATGAGCGACGCCGATGCGGCATCGATCCGAGCGGCGCGCAGTGACTGGATCAGCGAGCACCTCAAGGAGTACCTGACCTCCGGCGGCACGCGAGGCCACATCATGGATGTGAGTGCGGTCGGGGGACGCGAACTGACCACGCACTGCTTGATCAAGGTCGTCGGTCGCAAATCGGGTAAGAGCTATGTCAGACCGTTGATCTACGGCAACGTCGGCGGGGAGATCGTGATCGTCGCATCCAAGGGAGGCGCCGACACGCATCCGGAGTGGTACTTGAATGTCTTACAGAGCAACACGATTGGCGTTCAGATCGCCACCCAGGCATTCGAGGCCACGTGGCGGGAGCCCGAAGGCCAGGAACGCCATGAGGTGTGGGCGTACATGGCGCACCTGTATCCGCCCTACCTCGCCTATCAGAAATCAACTAGTCGTCAGATCCCGCTGGTGATGTTGACACCCGTGCGTGCGATCGACGTCTTCTCTGCGGAGCACTTAGGCTAGCGGGCGGTCGAGTCGGGCGGATGCCATCAAATGGCTACCGCGGGGCATCGGTCCCCGCTGAGCGCCCCTAGTGCTGCGCAGAGCGCCCTGGACGCGATCGTGCTGCCGTACGCGGCCGCCTCGACGGCCGCGAGCCGGAGCGGCCCTTGGCTCCAGAGCGCGAAGCGACGCGCCGGGTCGACCCGCCGTCGGAGCGATGCGTCAGATAATGCACCCCCAAAAGTGTTCCGCCGACGGGCAATAACAGCGGCCACTCCACCAGACCGACCGCACCGACCGCAGCCACCGTCAGAGCCGCCGCGGGAATGGACCGGCTGCCGGTGCTCAGGCCGCTTTGCACACCGCCGACCACACCCTGGAAACCGCCGACCACACCGTTGACGGCCGCACCACCGATCGCGCCGGCCGCCGCAACGCTGGCGTCAATCGTGCGACTGGCCGCATGCAGCGTTCCTCTCAAGACATCCATCTTCGCTCCTTCGCTCGTGCCTACAATTCAGCGGCCCTTCAACGGGATTCGCTACTCGTACGGAGAGCACGATCTGCGGCGGCACCCGTGGCCGGCGTTCGGGAATTGCCTACGCTCCCGAGGCCGACCTGGCCAGTTCTTCCCTGGCGCGGCGCTCTACCAGCAGTGGAACGAAATCGCGCAAGGTGCAGTGGCTAAACCGCCCATAGGTTTGCTCGACTACCTGCGCGACATGCGTGTGCGATAGTTGCGCGTACTTCTGGGCAAGACGACGCTGAACCGCCTCGATCTGTGCCCGCTCTTCTTGAGGCACGCCCGCAACCCCATACACCGAAAGATCTTAACCTGGGAGTCGCCACAAATAAACGTCGCGTTCACCGAGGCGCCGCGAGTCACACTCGGCCTACTGCTGGCGTGCCCGCGCTAGAAAGCGTCTGCGGATCACCCGCGCGGGAAACACCGCGAGTGCGGAAGAGAAAGGGCGCCAGGCATATCCGCGGGGTCATTTTGCAAAGATTTGTCGCCAGAAGCCGACATGTAGCGACTGGATGGGGGAAGATCACTCGATGGATCGGCGGCAGGTGGCTCAGGCTGTCGAGTTCGTCCGCGTTTTGCGCCTCCACCTGGGCGAGATGACTAGCCAGCTGTCTCGGATAGAACGCCTAAATCTGACGGCGACCAACAGCCGAGCGTGCGCACTGCGGGTCGAAGCGGCCAGGCTCCGCCGCGACATCAAAGAAGCACAATCTCTCGTTGATCGACTCGAACGTTGCTACCTCGAGCGACACGTCGGAGACAGAGCTCCGCGGGCTGCGCCGAGGCCCGTCGGGCGTTAAAGTCGAGATAACAGCGAGCCGAACCGCTTGAGCCCCTTACGGTGTGCCCTGCCAATGTGTGGCAAGCGGTGTGCCGGAATACTTTTCGAGCATCAGACGGGAGAAGGACAGCAACGCACTGCGCGGGCGGTGGTTCACCACGACCTGCCGCGTCTGTCCCGCCGCGTTGAAAGTGACCCAGACAATTACGTTGGTGCGCACGCCGCGGATCTCGCACGTGTAGTCCTCGACGAAGCCATAGTCGCCGGCGGGCCCGGCGAAGTTGAACTCCTGGTTGTCGTACACCTCGCGGGCGGTCACCACGATCGAGCGAACGTCGTCCGCGCCGTGCGCGGTGCCGTCCATTGCCGCGGCTTCCAAGGTGACGTCCTCGGCCAGGTTGTCCAGCCACACCGGGTAATAGGGCTTACCCAGGTAGGTCACGGTGCGCCTTCCTCGTAACCCGGTCGGCCGGCCGGAGGCGACGTATCAGTCAAACTTGCTGGAGTACTGCGGGCAGTACGCGCCCGTTGCCGCACCCATGATCTTGGCGAGCGAGGTGTCGGCCAGCTGCGGAAGCCCTTGTTTCGCGTCGGCGAAGGTCTGCTCGAACGTGAACCCTCTAGCCCAGTCCTGGCAAACCGCGTGCCCGATCTGGACCATCGTCTGGTCCGCCCCACTTGCCCAGGTGATCCCTTTGTCCTTGAGGGTTTGCAGGTAGTTGTCGTCCGTAGAGTCGGCGTTCGCGAGTGGTGCCGTAAAGACGGCGATACCACCCAGGACGGCGGCGAGCGGGCCGGTCAAGCGCGCGGTCTTCTTCATTTGCTGACTCCTCATCTAGGCGGCAGCAGTTAGATTATCTGGATCCTGCCGACTAGCAAATGGAAACGGATCAGAGCCAGCCGGTGCGGGCGGCGGCAACGGGCTCGGGGGGCGCCGGGGCCAGTTCGCCGTCGCGTACGCCGTCCAGCATTCGCTTCACCGCGGCCACGATCTCGGGGGCCGTCGAGGCAAGCCCGGCCAGATCGGCCTCGCTGACCTCGTCCGCGTCGACGCCTGCCCGCTCGAGCACCGCCGCCGGGTCGGCCAGCTGACCCGCCAGCCAGGCCACCGGGTCAGCGGACAGTTCGGGGACGAAGTTTCGGCGGCCCGGTTCCCAGCCATCGAAACGCGGATGGTGATGGGCCCGGTCGAGCGTGCCGGGCGGGCTCTCAGTGGACCCGAAGAGGTCCACCCGCCACACCGGCCGGGTGAAAGCGATCGGGACGCCGGCGTAGATCGACCCCTGTGGCTCGGCCCGGTCGACCAGGCGCAGTTCCAGCCTGACGCCCCGTTCCGGCGTCTCCTGACCGGCGAGCGGGCGCGGGTCGACGAAGTACATGTCCCCGACGACGACACCGAGGGTTTCGAATCCGAATGCTGCGAACATCGCGTGCCTTTCTAGTCCCGATCGCGGTCCCGCATCGAGCCTAGGACCCAGGCGCCGAATGTGCACTCACCGCGAGGATTTGGGTGAAAATCCGCGCTGGGTGCACGCTCGGCGAAGCACGCTAGGCGGCCAGGTCGTCCCTTCGGCCCTGCTTCGCTTCCTTCTTGGCGCGCCGCCAATCCCGCACGGTGGCGATGGCGGTCTTCAGGCCGCGCCGGCGTCCGGTAGCCGGATCGGTGCCGGCGAAGCCGGGCTCCAATTCGGCGAACATCCGCTCGCTGCGCGTCTCCGGCGCGTTGTCGGCGTCGTCGCGCAGGTACTTGTTCGGCAACGACAGCTTGGCCAGTGTGCGCCACGTCTTTGCGTACTGCACGAGGAAAGAGCCCGTGGTGTAAGGCAAGTCGTACTTGTCGCACAGCGCGCGCACCCGCACCGAGATCTCGTGCAGCCGGTTGCTCGGCAGATCGGGATACAGGTGGTGCTCGATCTGGTGGCACAGGTTGCCGCTCATGAACCGCAGCGCGGGGCCGGCCTCGAAGTTGGCGCTGCCCAGCATCTGGCGCAGGTACCACTGGCCCCTGGTCTCACCGATCATGTCGGTCTTGGTGAATTTCTCTGCGCCATCGGGGAAGTGGCCGCAGAAGATCACCGCGTTCGCCCACACGTTGCGGATGATGTTGGCAACCGCGTTGGCCGCCAGCGTGGACCGATAGGTCGCGCCGGGCGACAGCGCGGTCAGCGCCGGGAACGCGACGTAGTCCTTGAGCACCTGCCGGCCGGCCTTGGCCAGGAACTCGTCGACCCGTTGCCGGGCGTCGTCCTGATCCATCCGCTTCTTGACGATCTTGCCGAGCTCCACGTGCTGCAGGCCGACGCCCCATTCGAAGAGCAGCGCGAGCATCGTGTTGTAGAACAGGTTGAAGATGTTGAAGCGCTTCCAGCGCTGATCCCGGGTGACGCGCAGCAAGCCGTAGCCGACGTCATCGTCCATCCCGAGGATGTTGGTGTACTTGTGGTGCACGAAGTTGTGCGTGTAGCGCCAGTGCTTGGACGACCCGCTCATGTCCCACTCCCACGTCGAGGAGTGGATCTCCGGGTCGTTCATCCAGTCCCACTGGCCGTGCATGACGTTGTGGCCGATCTCCATGTTCTCGACGATCTTGGCCACGCCCAAGGTCACGGTGCCGGCCCACCACGCCGAGCGGCGGGAGCTGGCGGCCAGCAGCACGCGGCCGGCCACCTCCAGGGCGCGCTGCGCGGCGATGGTGCGACGGATGTAGCGAGCGTCGCGCGCCCCTCGAGAGTCTTCGATGTCCTGGCGGATGGCATCCAGCTCCACGGCCAGGCTTTCGATGTCAGCGTCCGTCAGATGGGCGAATACGTCGACGTCTGTGATTGCCACTCGTCGTCATCTCCCTGCGGTCGTCTTGTCGGTGCAATACCTACGCTATCGTAACCTACGAATCCGTAGGTTACCTGTGAGTAATCTTTAAATGTCGAGCACGCAATCGCCGGACGCGGCCGACACACAGGTCTGAATCCGAGTTCCGGGCTCGTGTTCGGCGCCGGTTCGCAGATCGCGGACGTGCCCGTCCACCAGGCTTACCACGCAGGACTGGCAGATACCCATCCGGCAGCCGAATGGCATCTGCACACCCGCGCCCTCGCCGGCATCCATCAACGACGTCGCCGCGTCGGCCGCGACGGCGCGCCCGCTACGCGCGAACGTCACCGTGCCTCCTGCCCCGGCAGGCGCGGCCTTGGAGACGGCGAACCGCTCCAGGTGCAGCCGGTCGCCGATGCCCGCCGCCGACCACACTTTCTGCGCCTGGTTGAGCATGCCCTCCGGTCCGCACGCCCAGGTCTGACGCTCGCGCCAGTCCGCGACCTGTTGATCCAGTGCGGCCAGGTCGAGCCGGCCCTGCTTGCGGGTCTCTCGCACCTGCAAGCGGTAGCCCGGCTGGCTGGCGGCCAGCGCGGCCAGCTCGGCGCGGAACATCACGTCGGATTCGGTGGGCGCCGAATGCAAATGCGTGACGTCACCAATCTGGTTGCGGCGCACCAACGTTCGCAGCATCGACATCACCGGCGTTATCCCGGAACCGGCGGTCAGGAACAGGATCGACGGCGGCGCCGGGTCCGGAAGGACGAAGTTGCCCTGGGGTGCGGCCAGCCGCACGATGGTCCCGGGCTCGACGCCGGCCACCAGGTGCGTGGACAGGAAACCCTCGGGCATCGCCTTGACGGTGATGGTCACCGTGCGGGGCGAGCCGGAGGTCTCGGCCGGGCTCGAGGTCAGCGAGTAAGACCGCCACCGCCAGCGCCCGTCGACCAGCAGCCCGATGCCGATGTACTGGCCGGGCTGGTAGTCGAAGCTGAAGCCCCAGCCCGGTTTGATGACCAGGGTCGCCGAGTCCTCGGTCTCGCGGCGGACCTCGAGGACGCGGCCCCGCAGTTCCCGCGCGGACCACAGCGGGTTGGCCAGATGCAGGTAGTCATCGGGCAACAGCGGCGTCGTGATCCGCGCGGCGAGCTTGCGCAGCGCGTGCCAGCCGGGGTGCCGCTCGGCGCCGGCCACAACGGGTCGCTTGGTGTCGACGACGTTGCCCCTGATCGATGGGTTACGTCTGCCCAGCGGAAGCTCCTGCTCACTAGCCGGCGTCTGGCTTACGCCCAACATTGTCGCCGATTCGGTGCGCTCCACGAAACCTACGGTACCGTAACCTACGGTGTCGTAGCTAGTCGGGATTCGTCACATTCGGGCCGTCAGAGCAGGTCAAGCAGGAACGGCAACTCCTGATTCGCATACCAGGCCAGGTCGTGGTCCAGCGCGTCGCCAACGATCAGCTCGGCGTCCTCGTCGCCGAGGTCGGCGGCGTCGATGATCTCGATGGCCCGGATGACGTCCGGCTCGGCGGCGGAGTTGTCGACGTAGGCGGCGACCACCTGGTCGAGGGTGACGGGCGCGCCCAGGCGGACGACGGCGTCGTCGAGATCGGGACGGTACTTGGCCTCCTCGACCTCCGCTGCCAGTACCGCGCGCCGGGGCGGCAGGCCGGTGTCGGCCCCTTCCGCAGGGCCAGCGGCGAGCAGTCGCAGCGACCCCAGCGCCGCCTCGCGCAGCGCCACGTCGGCGAGTTCGTCGTCGTCGCCCTCGGCGTAGGCCTCGCGCAACGCCGGCGTCACCGCGAACGCGGTGCCGTTGACCGGCCAGAGGGAGCCGTCGGCGACGAGCCGCTGCAACATCTCCAGGGTGGCCGGGATGTAGACCTGGATCATCAGCCCCCGACCAACGTGGCCGCGTAGTTGTCGACGTAGTTCGACAGCTCGCGTGGCGGGCGCTGGTAGTTCTCGGCCACCACCGGCTGCTTGGGCAGCTTGACCTTGGGCCGGCCCACGTCGTAGTACTCGATCGTGGACAGCAGATGAGCCATCATGTTCAGCCGCGCGTGCTTCTTGATGTCGGATTCCACTATGTACCAAGGGCTTACCGGGGTGTCGGTGTGGACCATCATCTCGTCTTTGGCGCGCGAGTAGTCCTCCCAGCGGTACAGCGACTCCATGTCCATTGGGCTGAGTTTCCATTGGCGGACAGGGTCATTCAGGCGCGCCTTGAACCGGCGCAGCTGCTCGGCCTCGGACACGGAGAACCAGTACTTGCGCAACAGGATCCCGTCGTCGATCAGCATCTGCTCGAAGATGGGCGTCTGCCGCAAGAAGAGCACATACTCCTGCGGCGTGCAGAACCCCATCACCTTTTCCACGCCGGCGCGGTTGTACCACGAGCGATCGAAGAGCACGATTTCGCCTCTGGCGGGCAGGTGCGCGATGTAGCGCTGGTAATACCACTGGCCCCGCTCCCGGTCGCTCGGCGCGGGCAACGCCGCGATCCGGGCGACGCGCGGGTTCAGGTATTCGGTGATCCGCTTGATCGTTCCGCCCTTGCCCGCCCCGTCCCGGCCCTCGAAAATGACCACGACACGCGCGCCGACGTGGCGCGCCCACTCCTGCAATTTCACGAATTCCGTTTGCAGCCGGAATATTTCGGCTCGGTAGACATCGTCGGAGATTTTACGCGTGGTCGCGGTGGTCGATTTCTTCCCACTCGCCTTCGCCGACGCCCCGTCATTTGTCACGGTGCTCACAATTACGAATCATAGAACCAGGCACCGATTTTCACCCCGACTAATCAGCGGGAAGCTTCGAGAAGTTCCTCGAGGGATTGGCTCAACAGTCCCGGCAACAAGTCGACGTCGCTCATCGCCTCGCGGTCGGCGTTGATCCCGAAATACAGCATGCCGTTGTAAGACGTCACGCTGATCGCCAGCGCCTGGTTGTGCAGCAGCGGCGGGACGGCGTAGGTCTCCAGCAGCTTGGCGCCGGCGATGTACATCTGCGACTGGGCTCCCGGGGCGTTGGTGATCAAGAGGTTGAACGTCCGCTTGGAAAAGCTCGGGAAACCGGTGGCGACGCGGATGCCCATGGCGTGCAGGGTCGGTGGCGCGAAGCCCGACAGGGTCACGATGGTCCGGGCGTCCACCAGGCTGCCGGCGGTCGGGTTGGACTCGGTGGCGTGGGCGATCTGCGACAGCCGCACCACCGGGTTCGCCTCCCCCACCGGCAGATCCACCAGGAACGGCGTGACCTGACTGATCGTCTGGCCCGGGCCGGTCGAGTCGAGACCGTCGTCGGCGTAGATGGACAGCGGCGCCATCGCGCGGATCGTCGCGGTCGGTGACACCGCCACACCGCGGGACAGCAGCCAGTTGCCCAGCGCGCCGGTCACGACGGCGAGCACCACGTCGTTGATGTCGCAGTCATAGCGCGCGCGCACGGCCCGGTAGTCCTCGAGTTTGCCGCGAGCGACCGTGAACCTCCGGTGCCGCGAGACGGTCGCGTTCAGCGGGCTGCTGGGCGCGGTGCCCCGCGCCACCGCCCGCGCGATGTCGACGGCGCGGCGGCCGGCTTCGAGCAGCTCGTCATGGTTCGTGACCAGACCGGCCACCGCCGAACCCACGGACTGCAGCTGCGTTCCCGGCCTCGCGATCCAGTCGCCGATCGCACCCAACACCAACCGCGTGTTACCGGGGTCGCGTTCCGGTACCCAGATGTCCTCGGGGAATGGCGGCGGGCGGCGCGTCCGGTCGGCGATGACGTGGCCGATCTCCACTGCCGTCATGCCGTTGATCAGCGCCTGGTGAGATTTCGTGTACAGCGCGATCCGGTTCTTGGCCAGGCCCTCGACCAGGTACATCTCCCACAGCGGCCGCGACTTGTCGAGCGGCCGCGCGGCCAGCCGCGCGATCAGCTCGTGCAGCTGCTCGTCGCTGCCCGGGGACGGGAGCGCCGATCGCCGCACGTGATAGGTGATGTCGAAATCGTTGTCGTCCAGCCACACCGGCCTGGCCGCGCCGATCCGCACCTCCCGGACCTTCTGCCGGTAACGCGGTATCTGGGGCAGTCGCTGTTCGACGGTGGCCAGCAGCGTCTCGTAGCTCAGCCCGGCACGCGGGCGCTGCAGGATGGACAGCGCCCCCACGTACATTGGGGTCGCCGTGTTCTCGAGCCGATAGAAGGACGCGTCCGTCGGGGACAACCGGGTCACCATTACGGCGCGTCCCTCCTGGTCAATTCGTCCTCGGTTCCTTCGGTGAACGGATGTACCCGCCCACGGTAATCGAGCGGATACGCGCCGGACCGACCTGTGCCATGATGACGACTTACCAGCCCCGTCTGCCACTCTCCAGCAGGCATCGTGCGATCCATGGAGAGTGCGCGTTGACCGTTTTCGCCGTGACGCCCGTCGTCGACTACGAGCCGCCCAGGCGGGACGTCCCCCAGTCCCGGCAGCCACCCCATCCGGCGCCGCGCCGCCGCGCGCGTGCGCCCCGCCGCCCCCTGGCCGGCCAAGCCGTCAAACCACCGAGACCGTCGGCGGCGATGCGCCAGGCGGCGGCCTTCGCCGACGCCGCGCTGCGCCGGGTGCTGGAGGTCCTCGACCGCCGCCGTCCCGCGGCGCAGCTGCGCCCCATGCTGACGCCCGGCCTGGTGGACTCGGTGGTCGCGATCGGCGCTTCGGCGGCCGGCCGCGCGCGCGGGCGTGACGCGACGGCGGTGCTGCGCCGGCTGCGGCTACAACCCTCCGGGCGCCGCGAGCCCGAGGCCGCGGCCGAGGTCTTCGGGTCCTACAGCCGCGGCGACCGAATCCACGCCATCGCGTGCCGCGTGGAACGGGTGCCCTCCAGCGGGGGCTGGCAGATGGTGGCCCTGCACATCGGTTAGTTGGGGGTTAGTTAGCGGCGCGCCCGCCCGCGTACCGGGCCAGCACCGGACCCATGATCGCCATGACGAAGACATACGAGGTCGCCAGCGCGGCGACGGCGGGGATCGAGGTACCCACCAGGCCGATGATGATCAACGAGAACTCGCCCCTCGCGATGAGCGCGGCGCCCGCGCGCAGCTGCCCGCGCCGCGCCACGCCGTCGCGGCGGGCGGCGAGCATTCCGGTGGCCACCTTGGTGGCCGCGGTGACGGCGGCCAGGACCAGCGCCGCCGGGAGCATCGGTAAGAGCTCGTGCGGGTCGACGGAGAGGCCGATCGCGAGGAAGAAGATGGCGGCGAACAAGTCGCGCAGCGGGCCGAGTACCTGGCGGGCCCGGTCGGCCGTCGCGCCGGTCAGGGTCAGGCCCACCAGGAAGGCGCCGACGGCGGCCGACGCGTGCAAGACCTCCGCCACCGCGGCCACCATCAGGGTGATGCCCAACACCCGCAGCAACAGCTGCTCGGAATCGGGGTGTTCGACCAGCCTGCCGACGTGGTGGCCCCAGCGGTAGGAGGCGGCGAACGCGGCCAGCAGCGCACCGACCGCGGCGGCCATGCCGACGACGGCGGGCACCCAGCCCCCGCCCGACGCCAGCACCGCGAACAACGGCAGGTAGGCCGCCATCGCGAAGTCCTCGAGCACGAGCACCGAGAGCACCGCCGGCGTTTCCCGGTTGCCGAGCCGGCCCAGGTCGACCAGCACGCGCGCGATGACGCCCGACGACGAGATGTAGGTGACTCCGGCCAAAGCGAGGATGGCGACGCGGTCCAGCCCCAGCAGCCAGCCGGCCACCGCGCCGGGAGTGGCGTTGAGGACGATGTCGACACCGGCGGATGGCAGGTGGTGTCGCAGGCTGCTCGCGAACTCGGTCGCCGAGAATTCCAGGCCCAGGGTCAACAGCAACAGCACGATGCCGATGGGCGCGGCCGTCGCGATGAACTCGCCCGCCGCGGCCACCGGCAGCAGGCCACCCTTGCCCAGCGACAGACCCGCCAACAGGTAGACCGGTATGGGGGACAATGCGAAACGCCTTGCCACTGCGCCCAATACGGCGAGAGTGGCCAGGAGGGCGCCGAGTTGAAACAGTAGCGCCCCCGAAACCTGCACCGGCTCAACCCTTGTCGATGATCCGCTCGACACCGGCGATGCCGTCCTCGGTGCCGATCACGATCAGAACGTCTCGCGCGCGCAACATTTCGGCCGGGCCGGGCGAGGCGAGCACTTCCTCGTTGCGCACGATGGCGACGATCGACGCCCCGGTGCGGGTCCGGGCGCGGGTGTCACCCAGCGGGTGTCCGACGAACGGGCTGCCGGCCACGATGTGGACCTGTCCCGTCTCGATGCCCGGCAGCCCCCGGGAAAGCTCGGTGAACCGCTCCGCGATGCGCGGCGCGCCCAGGATCTGGGCGACCGCCTCGGCCTCGGCGCCGGTCAGGTGCAGGACGGGTCTGGCCTGGTCGGGATCGTCGGGGCCGTACAGGACGACGTCGAAATCGCCGCCGCGGCGGGCGATGATCCCGATGCGGTCACCGGTGTGGCTGGTGAATTCGTACCGAAGACCGACCCCGGGCAGCAACACCTCCTTGACATCCATGCCGTCCATCCTTCCAGCCGGAAGGGCGTGAAAACATCTGAGCTACACCTGAATGCGCGCGCCCATGACCACCGTCCGGTCGATGGGCAGGCCGAAGTATTCGGCGGCGTCGGCGGCGATGTAGGCGGTGGCGATGAAGAGGCGCTTGCGCCACGGCGCCATGGTCGGCGCGGGGCCGGCCCTGAGCTCCAGCTTCGAGAGGAAATACGAGGCCTCGTCGACGGCGATCCGACCCTCGGTCTGCTTCGGGTCGAGCAGGCGCAGCGCGGCCGGGATGTTGGGCCGTTCCATGTAGCCGAACTTCGCGGTGACGTGCACGACCCCGTCTTCGGCATAGCCCAGGGAATCGACCTCGATTCGGTCCTCGTCCGCCACCCGCGGCGCCGGCAACGTCTCGATCGACATGATCACCGAATGCTCGTGCAGCACCCGGTTGTGTTCGACGTTGGCCCGCATCGCCAGCGGCGCGGTCTGTTTGCCGCGGTTGAGGAACACCGCCGTCCCGGGTGTTCGCAGCAGCGGTGGCTTGCAGCGGGCGAGCTGGTCGACGAATTCGCGCAGCGGTCCCTCCGCTTTGGCCCGCGCTTGAGTGACGAGATCGCTGCCCCGCTGCCATGTCGTCATCACGGTGAAAGCCGTGGCCGCGATCAGAAGCGGTAGCCAGGCGCCGTGCACCAGCTTGGTCAGGTTCGCCGCCAAGAACAGCAGGTCGACCGTCAACAACGCGCCGGCGCCTGTCACGATCAGCCACAGGGGGGTCTTCCACCGTTCGCGGGCAACGAAGAAAAAGAGCAGGGTTGTAATGGTGATCGTCCCGGTCACCGCCATGCCGTATGCGAACGCCAGTGCCGCGGAGCTGCGGAACGCGAACACCAGGATCAGCACCGCGACCATAAGCAGCCCGTTGATCCACGGCACGTAGATCTGTCCGATCGTCGACTCGGACGTGTGGACGACCCGCACCCGGGGCAGGTAGCCAAGCTGAGCGGCCTGCGACGCCACCGAGTAGGCCCCGGTGATCACCGCCTGGGAGGCGATCACCGTTGCCGCGGTCGCCAGCAGCACCATCGGCAACCGCGCCCAGCCCGGTGCGAGCAGGAAGAAAGGCGCATCGGTGACGCTGTTGTTGCCCAGCAGCAGCGCGGTCTGGCCGAAGTAACTGAGCATGCACGCGGGAAGGACCACAAACAGCCACGCGCGGGTGATTGCCGGTCGGCCGAAGTGGCCCATGTCCGCATAAAGCGCCTCGGCGCCCGTCACCGCCAGCACGACCGCGGCCAGCGCAAAAAAGGCGGTGGCGGGGTAGGTGACCATGAACGTCAGCGCATATGCGGGTGACAACGCCTTGAGAATTGCCGGATGCGTGGATATGCCCTCGATGCCGCAAACCCCAATCGCGATGAACCACACGATCATGACCGGCCCGAACAAGCGTCCGATCGCGGCGGTGCCGCGGCTCTGAAAGGCGAAGAGAATAACGATGATCACCGCGGTGATCGGCACGACCCAGTCACCCAATCGCGGCTCGACAACCTTGAGACCCTCCACCGACGAGATCACCGAGATGGCTGGAGTGATCATGCTGTCGCCGAAAAACAGTGAGGCGCCGAAGATGCCGAGCGCCGCCAGAATCACGACCATGCGACGACTCCGGTTGACGCCCAGCCGGCGCACGAGGGTGATGAGCGCCATGATGCCACCCTCGCCGTCGTTGTCGGCACGCATCACCAGGGTGACGTAGGTGAGGGTGACGATGATCATCACCGACCAAAAAACGAGGGACACAACGCCGTACAGGTTGGCGGTGGTGATCGGTATCGGGTGCGGGTCGTGCGGGTCGAAGATCGTCTGGATCGTGTAGATCGGGCTGGTTCCGAGGTCGCCGAACACGACACCGAGCGCGCCGATCACGAGCGACGAGCGGGCCCTATCGGTGCCGAAGACGGTGCGAAGCGGCGACGCGGGCTTGGCTTGCGTGGGCATGGCGACGTTCCTCCACCGAGGGCTAGCGGGAGGTCGATCCTAAGGCCGTCAACGGCGGAAGACCACCCATCGCATCGCGCAGTACATGTACACGGCTTCGCAGACACCCGCCAGCACTCGCGACAGCTGGTATTGCACCCCGATCGCGGTCAGCGCGCTGGAAACCCCGAGGATCAGCGCCAGGTAGTTGACGACGACCACCACGACGTAGACGGCGAGCTGTTGTCCGACCGGCGCGTGGGACTGAAAGTTGAAGGTGCGATTGAGCACGTAGCTGAGCGCGAAGGCGCAGGCGTAGGCCACGGTGACGGCGATCGGCACCGGAAGGCCGAGACCGCCGCGCAGCCCCGTGAGGATCGCCAAATCGACGCCGAAGGTGAGCCCGTTGATCAGGCAGAAGCCGAGAAACGTGGGCGCAACGACCGATCCGAGCCCGAACGGAAGCCGATTGACGACCGCCTCGCACCACTGGTGGAATCGGTCCACCCAGCGCGATTGAGCGACCCGCGACCCGGTTTGCACACCGGTACGGTGGCATGCCCAGGTATCCGGCACGTGATCAATTGGCCAACGCCGGGCAGAGCGTCGAGATGACCTTTCAACGCTCTCCGAGAGCTAGTGCTGGCCAAGCGCTTCCGCCGTGCGCCGGCGCGGCCGGTGCTTGACCGGGACCAGCATGGGGACCTCGCGACGGTACTGGCGGTAGTCGCTGCCCAGCGCCGCGACGAGGCCGCGCTCTTCGATGTGCACGGCGATCAGGATGTAGCCCGTCATCGCGATCGAGAAGAGCAGGTGCCCGGCCGTCATCGTGGGGGCCGCCCAGAACGCGATGAGGAAGCCCAGCATGAGCGGATGGCGCACCAACCGATAGAACAGATGAGTGCGGAAATGTAGCTCGGTGTAAGGCTTTTGGCACCACGCCAGATACACCTGCCGCAGCCCGAACAGGTCGAAGTGGTTGATCATGAACGTCGCGCCCAGCGCGATAACCCAACCCAGCCAGAACAATCCCCACAGCAGCACGCGCGCCGCCGGCAGCCGCACGTCCCAAACGACCGCCGGCATCGTCCGCCACTGCCAATAGAGCAGCAGCAGCACGGCGCTCGAGAGCACCACGTAGGTGCTGCGCTCTACCGAGCGCGGCACGTACCGGATCCACCACGCCTTGAACGCCGGGCGCGCCATGACGCTGTGCTGGATTCCGAACGCCGCGACCAGCAACACGTTGACCACGGTGGCCTCGACGATGGGCGACGGGAGCCCGTGATCGACGGTGCGCGGCACCCACAGATTGGCCACGAAGGCAACGAGATACAGAAAGGCGACGAGGAACAGCAAGTAGGCCGCCGCGCCGTAAGCAAGAGTCAAGTAACGCTTCATGGCCCAAGTGTCGATCGCGCAGGCACTTTGGCATATAGCTCATTTGCCTCAACTTCGCGCGACGAGCCCTAGTCAATTCTGACTAGTGTCGGCCTTTCGGCGCCGGGCTAGCGGCGCTTGACCGACTTCGGCGGCTTGGCGCCGCGCCCCTGCTGGCGCGCGGCCGCACGACGCTCGCGGCGGCTGGCGCCCCCGGGCACACCGGCCGGCGCCTTCTGGGCGCCACCGCCGTTGCGCTGCACCTGCGCCGAGCCGTCCTCGGACGGTCCCGAATACGTCAGCGCGGGCGCCTCGTCATCAATGCCCTTGGCGCGCAACATGCTTGGGGCCTCCTCGCGGGCCGCGGCGGGCGCTTCACCTTGGTCATCGGGCTGCCCGCCGGCACCGGTCCCCAGGTCCGCCAGGCCCTCGGGCGTCGGCTGCGGGGCGACCTGCGGGGTGGGCACCGCTTCGACGGTGACGTTGAACAGGAAGCCGACCGACTCCTCCTTCATGCCGTCGAGCATGGCCATGAACATGTCGTAGCCCTCGCGCTGGTACTCCACCAGCGGATCGCGCTGCGCCATCGCCCGCAGCCCGATGCCCTCCTTGAGGTAGTCCATCTCGTAGAGGTGCTCGCGCCACTTGCGGTCGATGACGTTGAGTAACACGTTGCGCTCCAGCTGACGCATCGCACCCTCGCCGGCGATCTCCTCGAGCTCGGCTTCCCTTGCGGCGTAAGCCCTTTCGGCGTCCTTGAGCAGCGCGTCGAGCAGCTCGTCGCGGGTGAGGTCGTCGCGGTCGGAGTCGGCGTCGGGGTGGGTCAACGTCTCGTGCGCAATGCCGACCGGGTACAGCGTCTTGAGCGCCGTCCACAGCGCGTCCAGGTCCCAGTCCTCGGCGTAGCCCTCGGCGGTCGCGCCGTCGACGTAGGCGGTGACCACGTCGCGGACCATGTCCAGCGCCTGGTCCTTGAGGTTCTCGCCCTCCAGGATGCGGCGGCGCTCGGCGTAGACCACCTTGCGCTGCTGGTTCATCACCTCGTCGTACTTGAGGACGTTCTTTCTGACCTCGAAGTTCTGCTGCTCGACCTGGGTCTGGGCGCTCTTGATGGCGCGGGTCACCATCTTGTTCTCGATCGGCACGTCGTCGGGCAGGTTCAGCCGGTTGAGCATCGCCTCCAGCGCGGCGCCGTTGAAGCGGCGCATCAGCTCGTCGCTCAGCGACAGGTAGAAGCGCGACTCCCCCGGGTCGCCCTGCCGGCCGGACCGGCCGCGCAGCTGGTTGTCGATGCGCCGCGACTCGTGGCGCTCGGTGCCCAGCACGTACAGGCCGCCGGCCTCGATCACCTCCTCGGCCTCCGCGCCGGCCTCCTCCTTGACGATGGGCAGCTCCTCGTGCCAGGCCGCCTCGTACTCCTCGGGCGTCTCGACGGGGTCGAGGCCGCGGGCCCGCAGCCGCTGGTCGGTGAGGAAGTCGACGTTGCCGCCCAGCACGATGTCGGTGCCGCGGCCGGCCATGTTGGTGGCGACGGTGATGCCGCCGCGGCGGCCCGCCACGGCGATGATGCCCGCCTCCTGCTCGTGGTACTTGGCGTTGAGCACGTTGTGCTTGATGCCGCGTTTGTGGAACTGGCGCGACAGGTACTCCGAGCGCTCGACGCTGGTGGTGCCGATCAGGACCGGCTGGCCCTTCTCGTAGCGCTCCTCGACGTCGTCGACCACCGCGATGTACTTGGCTTCCTCGGTCTTGTAGATGAGGTCGGACTGGTCGGTGCGGATCATCGGCTTGTTGGTCGGGATCGAGACCACGCCCAGCTTGTAGATCTCGTGCAGCTCGGCCGCCTCGGTCTGGGCGGTACCGGTCATGCCGGCCAGCTTGTCGTAGAGGCGGAAGTAGTTCTGCAGCGTGATGGTGGCCAGCGTCTGGTTCTCGGCCTTGATCTCGACGTGCTCCTTGGCCTCGATGGCCTGGTGCATGCCCTCGTTGTAGCGGCGGCCGATCAGCACGCGGCCGGTGAACTCATCGACGATGAGCACCTCGCCGTCGCGGACGATGTAGTCCTTGTCGCGGTTGAACAGCTCCTTGGCCTTCAGCGCGTTGTTGAGGTAGCTGACCAGCGGCGAGTTCGCCGCCTCGTAGAGGTTGTCGATGCCGAGCTGGTCCTCGACGAACTCGACGCCCTTCTCGTGCACGCCGACGGTCCGTTTGCGCAGGTCGACCTCGTAGTGGACGTCCTTTTGCATCAGCGGCGCGATGCGGGCGAACTCGGTGTACCAGTTGGAGGCGCCGTCGGCCGGGCCGGAGATGATCAGCGGGGTGCGGGCCTCGTCGATGAGGATGGAGTCGACCTCGTCCACGATGGCGAAGTTGTGCCCGCGCTGCACCAGGTCGTCGAGCGAATGCGCCATGTTGTCGCGCAGGTAGTCGAAGCCGAACTCGTTGTTGGTGCCGTAGGTGATGTCGGCGTTGTAGGCCACCCGCCGCTCGTCGGGCGTCATCTGCGCCAGGATCACGCCGACGTCCAGCCCGAGGAAGCGGTGCACGCGGCCCATCCACTCGCTGTCGCGTTTGGCCAGGTAGTCGTTGACCGTGACGACGTGCACGCCCTTGCCGGCCAGCGCGTTGAGGTAGGCGGGCAACACGCAGGTCAGGGTCTTGCCCTCACCGGTCTTCATCTCGGCGACGTTGCCCAGGTGCAGCGCGGCCGCGCCCATCACCTGCACGTCGAAGGGGCGCTGGTCCAAGACCCGCCACGCGGCCTCGCGGGCCACGGCGAACGCCTCGGGCAGCAGGTCGTCCAGGGTTTCGGGGTTTTTCTCGTCGTTGAGGCGCTGCCGGAACTCGTCGGTCTTGGCCCTCAGCTCGGCGTCGGTGAGCTTCTCGACGTCGTCGGACAACGTGTTGACATAGTCGGCCACCCGCTTGAGGCGCTTGACCATGCGACCTTCACCAAGGCGCAGCAACTTCGACAGCACAGCTATATCCCCTGTGGGTTGGAGTCTTCCTCTTTTTGCGAGGCGGCATCCATCCTAGGTGAAGAGGCAGTTAAGGCCCTCAAACGTCGCTGAACGTCAGGCCAGCCTGATCAGCCCGTAGTCGTAGGCGTGCCGGCGGTACACGACGGACGGCCGTTCGGTCTCCTTGTCGTAGAACAAGAAGAAGTTGTGCCCGACCAGCTCCATCTCGTAGAGCGCCTCGTCGACCGTCATGGGCGTGGCCTGGTGTTCCTTGGTGCGGACCACCCGGCCCGGCTCGTGGTCTTGCAGCTCGCCGTGCTCGACCCCCGCGCCGTCGTGTTGGTGCGGCTCGACGGGTTCGGAGTTGAAGGCCTTCGCGGGAAGCGGCGCCGCCGCGGTGGCGGCGGCCAGCGACACCGGCGTCTTGTCGCCGTAGTGCACCTTGCGGCGGTCCTTGGCGCGGCGCAGCCGGTTCTCGAGCTTGTCGACCGCGGACTCGAAGGCCGCGTAGAAGCTGTCGGCGCAGGCCTCCGCGCGACTGACCGGGCCGCGCCCGCGCGCGGTGATTTCGACGCGTTGACAGGACTTGCGCTGACGGCGGTTGGGCGCGTGTTTGAGCTCGACGTCGAAGAGATAGATGGACCGATCGAATCGTTCGAGGCGGGCGAGTTTTTGCGAGACGTAGAAGCGGTAATGATCGGGGATTTCGACGTTGCGGCCCTTGAACACGACTTCGGCGTTGAGGGTCGGCTCGGCCGGCTCGCTGCTTTCTGCCGGCGCTTGGTCGAGAGTCTGACCGGAATCCACGGTAAGCCTTGACATACGTGTCAACTCGTTTCCTTTTCCACGTCGCACGCGGTGCGTGCCGGCTTCCTACATGACGCGCCGACGGGGGGTTGGGAGCGGTTTCTTCAGGTCACCGCCGCAGGCTGCCCGCCGATGCAAGGTGTCGGATTCTCACCCCCTCCGCGTGTGGCGTATCAACCCGGGAATCGACGACTACGTTGCGCCGGGCCGAAGATGTTCCTGAAGGTTGTCCTCGACGTTAGCTCGTGTTCGCCTTGGGATGCCACCAATTCCGGGCAGCTGTTGCGAGTTCTTCACATGCGCTTGGCCCGTCAACGGAGAAGGGCGGCTTCACGCGGCCGCGATCGCCAGCACCGCGGCCACGCGGATCCCGGCGGCGCGCAGCGTCCGCACCGACTCGCGGGCCGTCGCCCCGGTCGTGACGACGTCGTCGACGACGATGACCTCGGGCGTTTCGGGGCGCGCCCGCCACCCGCGCAGGACCACGCGGCCGGCGATGTTGCGCTCGCGGGCCGAGGTGCCGAGGCCGACGGAGTCGCGGGCCAGGGCCTTCATCCGCAGCGCCGGCGCGACGGCGATGTCGGGGTGCCCGGCCACCGCGGCGCGCGCCAGCCGGGTGACGGGGTCGCCGCCGCGTGCCCGCGCAGCCGAACGCCTCGTCGGCGCGGGCACGATCGTCAGCGGCGCCTCGACCATCCCCCAGGTCAGCAGCCGGTGGATCCCGACGGCCAGCGCCCGCGCCAGCGGGCCGACCAGGTCACCCCGCCCGTTCTCCTTCAGCGCGAGGATCGCCGCGCGCCGCGCGCCGGCGTAGCGACCCAGCGCGAACACCGGCGCCTCGGGTTCGATGCGGGGGTTGACGACGTGCGGCTCGTCGGCCCTGACGTCGAGCTCCGCCGCGCAGGCGTCGCACCAGCGGGTCGACGGCGCCCCGCAGCCGCCGCATTCCAGCGGCAGGATGAGATCGAGCACGGGAGTCAGTGTGGCGGGCACGGCCGACAACTAATACTGAGTGCCGCTCACGACGCCGCGATCGGTGCGGCTTCGACGAAACGCCGACGCGCCGGCTTCAACACGAAGACGGCCAGCGCCGCGGTTCCCAGATCGAGCGCGATCGCACACCCGAACACCGGAATCCAGCTCCCGGCGTGCTGATGCAGCAGCGCAGCGAGCGGACCACCGAAGACCGAACCGATCCCGAACGAAATGTAGAGCCAGCCATAGTTCGCCGTCGCGTAACGGGCCCCGAACGTATCGGTCAAGGTGGATGGGAACAGCGAGAAGATCTCACCCCACCCGAAGAACACCAAACCCGACAGGAGGACGAACAGCGTGGCGTCGTGTCGTGTCAGCAACCAGAGCGTCATGGCGACAGCCTCCAGCGCGAAGGCAAACGCCATGGTGTTTTCACGGCCCAGGCGGTCCGATACCCAACCGAAAAACGGCCGCGTCAGCCCGTTCGTGAAGCGGTCGATGGTCAAGGCCAGCGGCAGCGCGGCGAGCCCGAACACCAGGACCTTGCTCACACCGAAGTCGGTCGCGAACGTAGCCATCTGTGACGTGACCATCAGGCCCGAAGTGGCCATCATCGTCATCATGAAGAACATCAGCCAGAAGAGCGGTCGCTTGAGCATCTCGGCGGGCCGGTAATCACGCCGCGCGGCGGACGGCTGGGCGCTCGGTACGTTCAACTCGAGATCCGCCGGCGGCACCCGCAACCCCTGTGCGGCAACGAAACCGACGGCGGCGAACACGATGCCGAAGAGCCACAACGTCGACTCGACGCCACGCGCGGCCAGCGACGAGGCTATCGGAAAAGTCGTCAAAATCGCGCCCATCCCGTACCCGGCCGCCACCACACCGGCGGCGAATCCGCGTCGATCGGGAAACCACCGGACCATCAGCCCCACGACGCCGACATACACAATCCCCGTGCCGAGACCGCCGACGCCGCCATAGGTGAGATACAACATCGACACGGTATGCGCGTAAGAAGCGAGCACCCAGCTCGCGCCCGCCAGCAGCGTGCCGATCGAGATCAACCGGCGGGGCCCGAAGCGGTCGACCAGCGCACCCTGGAACGGCGAGAAAAACGCCTGTAACAGCACCAGAATCGAGAACGTAACCTGCAATTCGGGCAAGGCAATCCCGAGTTTGGTGCCAAGTGGCTTGGTCATCAGCGTCCACACGTACTGGGGACTCGATATCGCCATCATGCACACCAGCCCAAGGCCGAGCTGAAGCCAGCGGGTCTGCGCGACGGTCGGCGCGATGGGTGCAGCCGTGCCGCCCATGGTGTCCGCGTGAACAATCAACGTGTTCCTCCGTTTCGATTGCCTCTGGGGCCGCCCGCCATCGAGCCACTCGCGCAGCCATATTGCCCGCACTGATCCGCCCGGCGAAAAATCGGAAAACGGTTTCCTGCAGGAATTTTGGATTTAAATCTATTTCTGCGACGCCAATGTGCGTTCCTGACAGTAATTTTCGCTTGTTACCCGGGCGTTACTCCCAGTAGCGGGGATATCAACATCCACTCACAGAAAGCAACAGCCCGGAGTGAAAAACGTGAAGAGTATTGCCAGATAAGGACATACGTTGATAAATCCTACATATGCGACGATAAGCTGTGTGTATCAGCCCTGCACAATAGCGGGTCAACTCCGACGGCTTCGCCCTAGTTCTCAGAACCGGCCAGGGCTCGTTGGTCCTCGTCGGCAAAGGCGTCCTCGAGTTGCAGCGGCGAGTAGTCGAGATCGATGTCGCCGATCGGACGCCCGCGAGCGCTCGAGATGGTGCCGAACCGCCGCAGGCCCTTGGCGGAGGAATATGTCAGGAACTCGTCCACCTTCAGGCCGAACGGAGCAGCGGCACCGTAAAGTGCGAACGCTTCCTCGGTGAGGTGCAGCGCCAGCGGGATGAGCTCGTTCATCCGGGCCTCGAACACCGCCCAATTCCCATCGTCGGCGGCGACATGGCGACGGCACGTGAAGGTGCCCCAGGCCATGTGGCGTCGCTCGTCATCACTGATGCGCCGGATCAACTCCCGCATGCCGGGCAGGATTCGGCGCCGCACGCAGATCGTGTTCCAGGCGTGATAGCCGGTCAGGGCCAACATGCCCTCCACGACGTGGTTGTACGTCGCGGAGGCGCGGACCTGGGCCGCGGGTGTGGGATCGGCGGCCAGAACGCCGAGCGAGTCGGGCAGCTCCTCGTTGAATATCAGTTTGTAACTTGGCAATTCGTCGAGGTACCGGTGCAGGTCGTCGGTGATCCCGACGGCGTCGAGCCACAGTCGAAACCCTTGGGTGTGCTTGGCCTCCTCGAACGCGAACTGGGTCAGGTACACCTCGTCGCCGAGCCGTCCCTCGGCCCGCATAGCGGACATGAAGGGTTGGATGTCCTCGGTGACCGCTTCCTCCCCGGCGATGAACTGGGCGCACAGCCGGACGGCGTAGTCGCGTTCGCTATCCGACAGCGCGTCCCAGTCGGCGCGGTCGGCGGAAAAGTCGATGTCGGCCGGGTTCCAGCTCTTGGCATTGCCGCCAGCAAACAGCCTCAGCGGCAGGCTGTTCCAATTCAGGCCGCCGGCGGCGAGCGAGCCATAACGGGTGCGTGCCATGGGATTACTCCTTCAATCGTGTGCCGGTATGGTCGCGGTGGCGCCGGCCACGCAGCCGCGGCCACCGGGTTTGCCGCATCGCGCGCGGCGGATCTTCGCGTCGCTCATCGAATATCAGTGGCCCGCGCTCTGTCCGCCGTCGATGTGCAGGATCTCGCCGGTGACGAACGGCGCAGTCTCCAGATAGAGCGCGCCCTGCACGACGTCGGCGATGGCGCCGATCCGCCGCTGCGGATGCATGCCCGCGTACGCGGCGGATGCGTCCACACCGGCGTGCAAGGGGGTGTCGATGACGCCGGGAGAAATCGCGTTGACGCGTATGCCTTCGCGGGCGTATTCGATGGCCAGCGATTTGGTGACGGCGGTCAGCCCGCCCTTGGTGAGTGCGGTCAATGCCGAGGGGACGCCGGAATGCGCGTGTTCCACCAGCGTGGTGGTGATGTTGACGATGTGGCCGCCGCTCCCCTGCGCGAGGAGTTGGGCGACGACGCGCTGCGTGATCCCGAAGAAGCCGAGCGTGTTGACCGACGTCACCAACCCGTAGTCCTCGGGCGTGTAGCGGGTGAAGGGCTTCGCGAGGAAGATGCCGGCGTTGTTGACCAGCGTGTCGATGCGGCCGAACCGTGCCAGCGCCTCGTCGACGAGAAGTTCGGGCGTGCCGGGTGCACCGATATCCGCTGCCACGCAGTGGACTTCGGGGTGGGGTGAGGCCGTGATGGTGCGCGACGTGGCGACCACCCCGTAGCCCCGCTTGCGGTATGCCTCGACCAGGCCCGCGCCGATCCCTCGCGATGCGCCGGTAATGACCGCGACTTTGCCGTAGCCAGATTCCATTGTGCGCCAACCTCCCTGGTTGCTCGGGGCGGTCAGCCCGCCATGTAATGCAAGATGTCGGCGGCCGGGCCCGCTTTGGCCGTGCGGAAGGCCGTGCCCGCCCACATCGCGACGCCGTGTGGATCACCGATTTTCAGCGCGGCGGCCTGAAGCGGCGCGGTGAGCATCGCCACCTGAGGGAACCCGGATATCGCATCGGCGTCATACGTGTCGATGAACCGGTTGCGCAAGGCGCGCGCGCAGCGCCCGGTGAAGACTCGCGTGACCGCCGTCTCGGCGAACGCCGGATCACGTAACGCCGCGCGGTGCACGGCGTTGGTTCCGGCCTCGTCGGCGAGCAGGAACGCCGTGCCGAGCTGGACGCCGGCGGCGCCGGCGTCGCGCAGCCGCCCCACGTCGTCGGGCCCCCCGAGGCCCCCGGCGGCGACGACAGGTCGATCGAAACAGGCCACCAGGGCGGAGACGAGGTCGTCGAGCGAATCGTGGGGCGGCGCGGCGAGCGGGTCGAACGTCGCCCGATGCCCGCCCGCGTCGGGGCCCTGGGCCACCAGGGCCTCCACTCCGCAGTTCAGCGCGATCACCGCCTCGCGAACGGTGGTGACGGTAGCGACGGTCGAGACGCCGCAGTCGTGCATCGACCTGCACACCGCGGGGCCGGGCGAGCCGAAGGTGAATGACACCACCTCCGGCCGAAGCTCGCGCACTACATCGAGTTTCGCGTCCCATTCGTCGTCATACGCAGAGACGGAAGGCTCTTCGAGCGATACACCGTAGTGGTGCGCTTCGCGCGCCACGGCTTTCGCGAACGCGGCGAGCTGGCCCGCTTCAGCCGTCGTCCCTTGCGGCACAAACAAGTTCACGCCCAACGGTCCTGATGTCAGCCCTCTCGCCGCGACGATCGCGTCGGCCAGCGCCGTCGCGGACGACATGCCGCCCGCCAGGAATCCAAGGCCGCCCGCATTCGATACCGCGGCGGCCAGCGCCGGTGTCGAAGGCCCACCCGCCATGGGCGCGCCGAACACCGGAACGGCCAAGTCCGCCAAGGTGAATCGATCAAACACCGCGAAGCTCCAGACTCTCTAGCGAGCGCTTTCATGCTGGTAAACGCGACGCTAGCCCCACCCGCATTGCCGCGCGACGCCGATCATGCGACCAAGCGCTATTCGGCCAGGACGCCGCGTAATTCGGCTGGGGCCGCTCAGCCCGGCAGCACCGGCAGTGCCCCGGGCACCGACAACCCGGACACCTCCGACCAGCTCTGCTGGCTTTCGGGGGCCGACGCCGAATACTGCAGCACCCCTTCGGGGGCCGCGACGTAGACGGCCGACGGGTTGGCCGCGACCGTCGTGACCGGCATCTGCAGGCCGCGGGTCGGCGCATCGGAGTTCACCCCGTCGAGGTTGACGTAGGACACCGGGTGGCTGGCGTCGGTGCGGGTCACCACGATGTCATCGCCGGTCCGCCAGGACAGCGAGACCACCGAGTTGCCGAGGCCGAAACCCAGCCGCCGCGGGTAGGTCAACGCGTACTGCCCGGCCTGGGTCTGCTCCACACCGGCGAGGATCACCTGGCCGTTGATCACCATCGCGGCGCGCGTGCTGTCGCGGGACAGCTGCAGGTCGGTGATCGGCCCGGGGAAGGTGGAGGCCACCACCGCGGAATCCACCGGGATGCGCGCGGGCTGCCCCGACGCCGGTTCCTGAATCGCCCGCAGCACGTTGTTGTTGTCGACCACCACCCATACGGCGTCGTCCAGCGACCAGCTGGGCCGCGTCAGGCTGTGCCCGTCGGCGGCCTGGACCGCCTCGCCGCCGAGGTCGCCGATCCACAGCGACGCCGCCTGGTCCGGGGCGCCGCGGCGCAGCGTGACGACCGACGCCACCTGCCGCCCGCTGCGCGACAGCGCGGCGCCGGTCTGGTCGCCCACCCGCCCGAACGCCCCCGGCACGGTGTTGGCGTGCTGGCCGTCGAGCCCGACCAGCGACCCGTTGACCAGGGCGTGCAGCCCCGCGCCCGCCCCGTCGGCCACGCCCGGGTCGGTGGCGGCGACGTCGGAGGTGGTCCACCCGTCGGCGAACCTGTCGTCCAGCGGCGCGCCGTCGGCGTTGATCACGTACGGGCCCCGGATGTCGGCCCGGGCCAGCGTCCAGATGATCTGTGCGGCAAGCAATTGCCTGCTGTGCGGATCGGTGGTGGACAACTTCTCCAGCTCGATGCGGGCGCCGCCGTAGCCCTTGCCGATGCCGTTCTTGCCCCCGTCGGCCCGGGTGACCGGGCCGCGCAGCCGCAGCGGCGGGGCCAACAGGTTGCGCACGGTGTGGGCCATCTCGGGCCGCGGCCCGGCCAGCATCTTGGACACCAGTTCGGTGGCCAGCTGGTCGTGGTCCGCCACCGCGACGTAGCGCGGATCGGGCACCACGGTCTTGCCGGTCGGGTCGGCGAAGTAGAGCGTGTTGCGCTTGTAGGTGGACTGGAACTGCTGCCAGTCCAGGAAGACCCCGTTGGGCAGCCGGTCGATTCGCCAGCCCCCCGACGTCTTGACGAGCTCGATCGGCCCCGGGTCCGGCAGCACGCCCTCGGCGGTTTCGAACACGCCCACGTCGGACAGCGAGCCCAGGATGTCGGCGCGCATGGTCGCCGAAACCCGTTCGGCGCCACGGGTTTCCACGAACACCACGTGGTCGATCAGCAGGGCGCTACCGGCGTCGTCCCACGCGTTCGACGCCGACTGGGTGAGAAATTGCCGGGCCGCCAGGTGCCGGTTCGCGGGATCGGCTGTGGCCTTGAGGAATTCGCGCAGCAACACGTCGGGGTCCATGCCCGGGGTCGGCTTGGGCAGATTGGACGGTGCCGGCCGCTCGACCGTGCCGATGGCCTGCGGGGCCGACGAGCTGGGCACCCCCGCGCAGCCGGCGAGGACGAACGCCAGCGATAGGAGTGCGAGCAACCGTCGCATCAGACGCTCCGCTCGGCGTGCTCGCGCGGGCGCTGTTGGTCCGGGCGCGTCGGCGAGGGCGGCTCGGGGATCGGCTTCAGGGGCAGCGGGCTGGTGGTGACCTTGTGACCGCGAATCAGGGGCAGCGTCAGCCGGAAGCACGCCCCCTCTCCGGGCTCTCCCCACGCCTCCAGCCGGCCCTGGTGCAGCCGCGCGTCCTCGACGCTGATCGCCAGTCCCAGCCCGGTGCCGCCGGAACGCCGCACCCGCGACGGGTCCGAACGCCAGAACCGGCTGAACACCAGCTTCTCCTCGCCGGGCCGCAGACCCACCCCGTAGTCGCGGACGGTGACCGCGACGGTGTCCTCGTCGACGCCCATCCGGATCTGCACCGGCTTGCGCTCGGCGTGGTCGATGGCGTTGGCGATCAGGTTGCGCAGGATCCGCTCCACCCGGCGCGGGTCGACCTCGGCGATCACCTCCTCGTCGGGCAGGTCGACGAGCAGCTCGATGCCGGCGTCCTCGGCCAGGTGTCCCACGTTGCCCAGCGCGCTTTGCACGGTGGTGCGCAGGTCCACCGCCTCGACGGACAGCTCGGCCACGCCGGCGTCGTGCCGGGAGATCTCCAGCAGGTCGTTGAGCAGCGTCTCGAACCGGTCCAGCTCGTTGACCATCAGCTCGGTGGACCGGGCCAGGGTGGGGTCGAGGTCGGCGCTGTGGTCGTAGATCAGGTCCGCGGCCATCCGCACGGTGGTCAGCGGGGTGCGAAGTTCGTGGCTGACGTCGGAGGTGAACCGGCGCTGCAGGTTGCCGAACTCCTCCAGCTGGGTGATCTGGCGGGACAGGCTTTCGGCCATGTCGTTGAACGACACGGCCAGCCGCGCCATGTCGTCCTCGCCGCGCACCGGCATCCGTTCGGACAGGTGCCCCTCGGCGAACCGCTCGGCGATCCGCGACGCCGACCGGACCGGCACCACCACCTGCCGGGACACCAGCAACGCGATCCCGGCGAGCAGCACCAGCAGCACCGCGCCGCCGGTGATCATCGTGCCGCGCACCAGCTGGATGGTGGCCTGCTCGTTCTTCAGCGGAAAGATCAGGTACAGCTCGAGGTTGGCCACCTGCGACGACGTCGGCGTGCCGATGACCAGCGCCGGCCCGGAGAACCCGTCTGTGTGCACGGTGGCGTACTGATACGCCGCCTGCCCGGCCTTGACGAAGCCGCGCAACGCGTTGGGCACCTGGTCGACGGGTCCGGCCGTGCTGGCGGCGCGCGGACCGTCGCCGGGCACCATCAGCACCGCGTCGAACGCGCCGGCCAGCCCGGCGCCCGAGGCGGGGTCCGTCTTGGACGTCAGCGTGTTGCGGGCCAGCTGCAGGCTGCTGTCCAGCGAGCGGGTCTCCTCGCCGTTGACGATGCCGGCGACGGTGGTGCGCGCCCGCTCGATCTGCTCCATGGCGGCCCGGACCTTCACGTCCAGCACCCGGTTGGTCACCTGGCTGGTCAGCACGAAGCCGAGCGCGAGGATGACGGCGAGCGACAGGCCCAGAGTCAGCGCGACGACCCGCAATTGCAGCGATCGGCGCCAGGCAGCGCCGACGACCCGACTCACCGCGCCCATGCCCCGCGTCATGGGGCCGGAGCGCCCCCAGCGACTTCTAGTGCGTTGCCGAGAGCCCCAGATCAAGGAACCTCCCGGATCACGGAGGTCCGGCCTTGTATCCCACTCCTCGAACGGTCAACACCACGGTCGGGTTCTCAGGGTCCTTCTCGACCTTGGCCCGCAGACGCTGGACGTGCACGTTCACCAGGCGGGTGTCCGCCGGGTGCCGATACCCCCACACCTGTTCGAGCAGCACATCACGAGTAAACACCTGGCGCGGTTTGCGTGCCAGCGCGACCAACAGGTCGAACTCCAGCGGTGTGAGGGAGATCTGCTCGCCGTTGCGGGTGACCTTGTGCGCCGGCACGTCGATGTCGACATCGGCGATGGAAAGCATCTCGGCGGGCTCGTCGTCGTTGCGCCGCAGCCGCGCGCGCACCCGGGCGACCAGCTCCTTGGGCTTGAACGGCTTCATGATGTAGTCGTCGGCGCCCGACTCCAGGCCGAGCACCACGTCCACGGTGTCGGTCTTGGCGGTCAGCATCACGATGGGCACGCCGGAGTCGGCGCGCAACACCCGGCACACGTCGATGCCGTTCATGCCCGGCAGCATCAGGTCCAGCAGCACCAGATCCGGGCGCAACTCGCGCACCGCGGTCAGCGCCTGAGTGCCGTCGCCGATGACCGCGGTGTCGAAGCCCTCCCCACGCAGCACGATGGTGAGCATCTCGGCCAGCGAAGCGTCGTCGTCGACGACCAAAATCCTTTGCCTCATGGAGTCCATGGTGTCACCAGATCGGGACAAATTCGGCGCACCACACGGGCGTTTCTTCTTCGATACGGCCAAATCGTGACAATTTTGTGCTAGCCGGCGGTCAAAGACGCCGCCAACCGCCCCGGATCGACGTCGGCGTCGACGACCAGCCACCGCCCGCCCCAGCCCGCCGCGGCCAGCTCGGCGTAGACCGCGCCGGTGCGCTGCTGCAGCCCGTCGTCGCGTTCGTAGCTGTCCCGCGCGCGGCCCGGCTCGTGCTCGGCCCGGCGCCGGGCCCGGCGCGCGGCGAGTTCGGCGGGCACCGCGAGCAGCACCTGCCAGTCGGGCGCGGGCAATCCCAACCGCTCGTATTCGAGCCGGTGCACCCACGCCGCCGCCTCCCCGGCCGCGTCCTGGTGCAGGCGCGCCGCGCTGTAGGCCGCGTTGGAGGCGACGTAGCGATCCAGGATCACCACGTCGTGGTCACGGCGCAGCGCCGCGATCTGCCCGATCGCGCCGGCGCGGTCGAGCGCGAACAGCGTGGCCATCGCGTACACCGACGACGCCAGGTCGCCGTGCCCGCCGTGCAACGCCTCGGCCGCGATGTCGGCGGTCACCGACTGCCCGTACCGCGGGAACGCCAGCGTGGCAACCGACTTGCCGGCGGCCTCGAAGGCCTTGCGCAGGCCGTCGGACAGCGTCCGCTTGCCGGAGCCGTCGACCCCTTCGATCGCGATCAGCACGGCGCGAGCCTATCGGGCTCGCCCCGACTCAGTAGCGGTAGTGGTCGGCCTTGTAGGGACCGTCGACGTCGACGCCGATGTACTCGGCCTGCTCCTTGGTCAGCTTGGTCAGCTGGCCGCCGAGCGCCTCGACGTGGATGCGCGCCACCTTCTCGTCGAGGTGCTTGGGCAGCCGGTACACCTCGTTGTCGTACTCGTCGTTCTTGGTCCAGAGCTCGATCTGCGCGATCACCTGGTTGGAGAAGCTGTTGCTCATCACGAACGACGGGTGCCCGGTGGCGTTGCCGAGGTTGAGCAGCCGGCCCTCGGAGAGCAGGATGATCGACTTGCCGCTGTCCGGGAACGTCCACACGTCAACCTGCGGGCGGATGTTCACCTTGGTGGCGCCGGACTTCTCCAGCTGGGCGACCTGGATCTCGTTGTCGAAGTGCCCGATGTTGCCCAGCACCGCGTGGTCCTTCATCGCCTTCATGTGCTCGAGCGTGATGATGTCCTTGTTGCCGGTGGCGGTGATGACGATGTCGGCCTCGCCGATCGCGTCCTCGACCGTCTTGACGTCGTAGCCCTCCATCAGGGCCTGCAGCGCGTTGATCGGGTCGATCTCGGTGACGACGACGCGCGCGCCCTGGCCCTTGACCGAGTCGGCGCAGCCCTTGCCGACGTCGCCGTAGCCGCAGATCAGCACCTTCTTGCCGCCGATCAGCACGTCGGTGCCGCGGTTGATGCCGTCGATCAGGGAGTGCCGGCAGCCGTATTTGTTGTCGAACTTCGACTTGGTGACCGAGTCGTTGACGTTGATCGCCGGGAAAGCCAGGTCACCGGCCGCGGCGAACTGGTAGAGCCGCAGCACGCCGGTGGTGGTTTCCTCGGTGACGCCCTTGACCGACTCGGAGATCTTCGTCCACTTGTCCTTGTCGGTCTCGAAGCGGTTGCGCAGCAGCTCCAGGAAGACCTTCCACTCGGTGGGGTCGTCCTCCTCGGCCGGCGGCACCACGCCGGCCTTCTCGTACTGCGCGCCGCGCAGCACCAGCATGGTGGCGTCGCCGCCGTCGTCGAGGATCATGTTGGCCGGTTCGTCAGGCCAGGTCAGCATCTGCTCGGCGGCCCACCAGTACTCCTCAAGCGTCTCGCCCTTCCAGGCGAACACCGGGACGCCCTTGGGCTCCTCCGGGGTGCCGTACGGGCCGACGACCACCGCGGCGGCGGCATGGTCCTGGGTGGAGAAGATGTTGCACGACGCCCACCGGACCTGCGCGCCCAGCGACACCAGGGTCTCGATGAGCACGGCCGTCTGCACGGTCATGTGCAGCGAGCCGGAAATCCGCGCCCCCTTGAGCGGCTGCACGTCGGCGTACTCGCGGCGCAGTGACATCAGCCCCGGCATCTCCTGCTCTGAGAGCTCGATGTCGCGGCGGCCGTAATCGGCCAGCGACAGGTCGGCGACCTTGAAATCGATGCCGTTGCGGACGTCGGCGGTCAGGGAGCTTTCGGTCGTCGTCATAGCGTGGTCTTCCTTCTTCGACGTTTGGGGGGCTCGCTCGAGCCAAGCGGTACTTAGCTTAGGTATGTTCTTCCGCCACTGTAGCCGCGACCCCATGACGCTCCGCGAACGGCGTCATCAGCCGGGCCAGGTCCGCCGCCACGTCATGATCGGCCTCCGGCGGCATGGAGACGTAGCTCAGCGCCAGCCGCACGATGGCGCGGGCGAGCACCCCGGCGTCCTCGTCGCTGGTCGCCACCCAGCTCTGGGTCAGCGCCGTGGTCAGCCGCGCCGACGCCCGGTTAATGATGGGCCCGCTGTCGGTGGTGATGATCTGCAGCAGGTCCGGCTTGGCGACGCCGGTCAGCAGCGAGATCACCAGTGGGTCGGCGGCCGACTCCGCGAAGAAGGAGCGAAAACCCTGCAGGAACGCCTGGTGGATGTGGCCGACGTTGGCGTTGATCGCGGATCCGACCGCGTCGACCAGGCGATCGGCCAGGCGCAGGGCGTACCCCTGCGCCAGGCCCTGGCGCGAACCGAACTCGTTGTAGATGGTCTGCCGGCTGATGCCCGCTGCGCGGGCCACGTC
>NZ_LZKK01000196.1 GCF_001672815.1 Mycobacterium sp. E796
TTCGCCGTCGCCGCCTCCGACGATTCGCCGACCGTCAGCGCGTCCGATCGCGCGATCGCCGCCATCCTGGGCACCCGCGACGACACGGTCGGTGCCGGCATCGAACTGTCCGCCGTCGGGGTGGCCTGCACCGACCAGCTTGAAGCGAAGGCGGTGCGCGATGCGCTGGCCGCCCACAAGCTTGAGAACGTCATCCTGGTGTCGACGTTTCTTGCCGCGGCATCATTGACCCAATCCGTCGGTGGCGCAATGGGTTACGAGCGCACCGCGGTGCTTTTCGTCGAGCCCGACACCGCAACTCTGGCCGTCGTCGAGACCTCCGACGGCTCCATCGCCGACGTCTACAAGCAACCGATCTACGCCGAGTCCTACGGCGAGGCGATCACACAACTCAGCGGCATGGTCGCCGGACTGGAGAAGATGGAGCTCGCACCCGACGGGCTGTTCCTGGTCGGCTCGGGCGTCGACATCGCGCCGATCAAGCCGGCGCTGGAATCGGTGACGTCGCTTGACGTGAGCGCGCCGGAGGAGCCCGAGACCGCCCTGGCCCGTGGTGCTGCCCTGGCCTCGGCGAATGCGCCGTTGTTCGCGTCGTCGACCGCGGCGCTGGCCTACGCCCAAGACCCCGGCACCGGCGCCGTCGACCAGTACGCCTTTCCCGAATACCTCGGCGTCGGAACCGAACTCGGCGACGAGCTGGCGTACAGCGCGGTGCACGACGACGATGCCGATGCCCCGACCGTGCTCATCGAGAAGCTGTTCGTTCAGGAACAGGAGCAACCGCGCCGCAGGCCGGTCTTGCTGATCGGAAGCGGTTTGGCCGTCGTCGGCATCAGCGCGGTGCTGGCGCTGGAGCTCGCGCTGGCCATTGGCATCCGCACGACGGGAACCGTGGCGTTGCGGCCCACGCCGGCCCAAAACCTCATCGTCCCAACGCAACAGGCGCCCGCGCCGGTCCAGGCGGCCCCCGCGATGCCGAAGATCAACCTGCCGCAGCCGATGTCGGCGCCCAAGCCGTTGAGCCCGCCCGCCCCCGCACCGCTGCCCGCGGCCCCGATTGCTCCGCCGGCTCCCGCGGCTCCCCCGATCGACCCGGTGATACCGGTTCCGGTCGTGGTCCCACCCGTGGCGCCGATTCCGGTGCCGCCGGTCCACGTGCCGATTCCCAACCCCGTGGTCAGCCCGCCGGTCATTCAGGCGCCACGCCTGCCGATACCCCAGCCCGTTGCGCCGCAACCCCCGGTGCACGTCCCGCAGCCGCAGTGGCCGGTTCCCGGCAGCGGCACGATTCCACATTCGCCGCCGCACCAGGCGCCCGGGGAGAACCCGCTACCCATCCCGGGCAATGGTCCCGGCGGCGGGCACCTCCCGGAGCCGGGCAATGGTCCCGGCGGCGGAGGCCCCTTCGGCGGCGGCGGCCCCTTTGGCGGCGGTGGTCCGTTCGGCGGCGGTCACGGCGGTGGCGGCGCGAGCGGCGGCGGGCCGTTCGGCGGCGGCGGGCCGTTCGGTGGCGGTGGCCCGTTCGGTGGCGGTGGCCCGTTCGGTGGCGGTCACGGCGGTGGCGGTCCGATCGGTGGCGGCCCGAGCGGCGGTGGGCCGTTCGGTGGCGGCGGCCCGTTCGGCGGCGGTGGACCCTTCGGCGGCGGTCACGGCGGTGGCGGCCCGTTCGGTGGCGGCGGTGGTGGCGGCCCGTTCGGCGGCGGCGGTAGCGGCCCCTTCGGCGGCGGTGGCCACGGTGGCGGTGGCTTCGGCGGTGGTGGCGGCGGCTTCGGCGGTGGCGGTGGCGGGCACAGCGGGGGCGGCCACCACTAGCCGGCCGGACGTTACGCGCCGTTGCTAGAGGGTTAACGCATGCCGACTTGCGCTTAACACTCCGCGGTGGTGCGGGTACGGTCGAAACATCGGGCAAGTCGAAAAACCGCGCTGCCCACGAATCAGAACTTCATAACGCCCAGCTAATCCCGGATTTTCGAGCCCGCGCGCTGCTGTGGTCGTAAGTCCGTGGTGAATAAGCAAGTAATCGTGTCATCGACGCATTGTCGTGGTGACACAGCAAACTAGCCGAGGAGATATCTAGCGTTGGTGGGCATCGTGCTTGGCGTCTCGATGGCGCCGACGAACGTCCGCATGGTGCTGGTGGAAGGTGAAGGCGCCGACGGGGCCACCGTCGACGAGGAAAAGTTCGACGTCGGCCTGGATGCCACCGGCTCTGCCGGCCCGTCCACGGCGCCCAACCAGGTGGTGTCCGCGATCCTCGGTACCCGCGAGGGCGCGGCCGAGGGCGGGTACCAGCTGCTCTCGACTGGAGTGACCTGGACCGATCACGTCGAGGCGGCCATGCTGCGCGATGCGCTGGCCGCCCACAAGGTCGAGAACGTCATGCTGGTCTCGGCGTTCATGGCCGCGGCCGCGCTCACC
>NZ_LZKK01000197.1 GCF_001672815.1 Mycobacterium sp. E796
GGCACCGGCGTCGATCCAGATGGTCGTCTTGGAAGGCGAAAACGCCGATGGCGCAACGGTAGACGAGAAGGAGTTCGCCGTCGCCGCCTCCGACGATTCGCCGACCGTCAGCGCGTCCGATCGCGCGATCGCCGCCATCCTGGGCACCCGCGACGACACGGTCGGTGCCGGCATCGAACTGTCCGCCGTCGGGGTGGCCTGCACCGACCAGCTTGAAGCGAAGGCGGTGCGCGATGCGCTGGCCGCCCACAAGCTTGAGAACGTCATCCTGGTGTCGACGTTTCTTGCCGCGGCATCATTGACCCAATCCGTCGGTGGCGCAATGGGTTACGAGCGCACCGCGGTGCTTTTCGTCGAGCCCGACACCGCGACTCTGGCGGTCGTCGAGACCTCCGACGGGTCCGTCGCCGATGTCCGGACAGAATCCTTGGACGACTCGTCCGGGGAGTGCGCCACCGCGAAGCTGATGGAGATGGTCGGCGGGCTCGCCGAGTCGCCAGACGGCCCGGACGGCCTATTCGTGGTCGGCTCCGGCGTCGATGTCGCCGCGATCAAGCCGTGGCTGGAAGAGGCGACGCCGCTGAGCGTGAGCACCCCGGAAGAGCCGGAGACGGCGCTGGCCCGTGGGGCGGCCCTGGCGTCCGCCAACGCGCCGTTGTTCGCGTCGTCGACCGCCGCGCTGGCCTACGCACAAGATCCGGGCACCGGTGCGCTCGACGCGAGTACCCTGCCCGAATACCTGCGCATCGCCGATGCCGAGGCGGACGGCGACGAATTCGCTTATAGCGCAGTGGAAGACGACGA
>NZ_LZKK01000198.1 GCF_001672815.1 Mycobacterium sp. E796
AACGACGTCGCCCTGACCGTTCAAGGGGGCAAGGTGTCGTGCATGACCGATTCCAAGCACACCGGCGCCGCGCTGGCGTGTCTGGTGGCCCTGACCAATCCCCCGCCCCGCCCGGACACGGCCTACGGCGACTGGAAGGGCGGCTGGGTGGACTTCGACGGGACGAACCTCCAGGTGGGGTCGGCTCGCGCCGATCCGGGTCCGTTCCTGAACGGCAACGGCCCCGAACTGGCCAACGGGGATTCGTTGTCGTTCGGTGACTACCGCTGCCGCGCAGACGATTCGGGCCTCGTCTGCGTGAACTACGCCCATCAGTCGGCGGTGCGGTTCGCCGCCGCCGGCATCCAGCCGTTCGGGTGCCTCAAGCCGGTGCCACCGCCGGACGGGGTCGGAGCGGCGTTCGGCTGCTGAATTTGCTGCAACCGCGGTTTCGGCGTGGGACCATTTGCCGATGGACCCCGACGATCCCGAAAAGCGCATCGCCGACCTGGAGCGTCAGCTCGCGGAGCAGAAGCGCATCGCTGAGTTGGAACGTCAACTGGCCGAGGCCAAGGCGGCCGCCGGCCAGAACCGCGCCGAGGGGCAGCCACCCTCGTTCTTCTCCGTGCAAACGGGTGCGAGCCAGGGTGACGACGATCGCGCCCGCCAGTACGCGGAGTCGTTGTGGGAGGGTTTGCGCTCCGGTGGTCCGGCCGGCCCCGGCGGCCCTTCCGCGCCCGAGATGGCTCAGCATCGAGCGGCGTTCATGCAAGCCGCGGCCCAGGCGGGCCTGTCCGAGGAGCAGATCGACAACATCTTCAAGCACGGCAAAGCGACGTTCAAGGTGGGGCACTCGGTGGTGTACTCCGGGCAGGGCGCCGCGCCGGAGTACACCCCGCCGGCCTTCATGGGACCGCCGCCGGGCTTTGCGCAACAGGTCAGCTCGAGGCGCCAAGCCACGTTCGGCGGCCGGCGCGAACGTCGCGGCCTCGTTTGGGCCAACCGTTTCGGGGCGATCGCCGGGACCATCGGTCTCTGCGTCGGCGGCGCCGCGGCGCTGACCGCGTCGATGCCGTCGACCGCGTTGTGGACGAGCCCCATTGTGTGTGACAGCGGCTACCAGCTGACGTACAACACCTCGAATTACAGCTACAAGCCCGGCCAGTCGGGAACCGATGTGGACTTCGAGTGTGTCCAGGGCGCAGACTCGTACGACCCTAATTGGTTCGCGATCGATGCCCTGCAGACCGTGCTGTTCGGTCTGATCGCGGGCGTGGTGGTGGCCATCGGTTTTGTGGTCTGGCGCCAGTTCCGGAAGCCCGCGTGACTCTTAGCCCGAGCGGTCGCTGACGGCCGCGAACAGCTCCGTCATCTCGTCCGCAGGCCCGCCCGGGACGGTGTAGCCGGCCTCGTCGCGGATCTCGGCGAGGTGGTCGCGCACGTCCTCGACGGACAGCCCGGGGCGGTAGAAACCCCGTGTCCTGCCGATGAAGAAACGGGCGACGTGCCCGGCCCCGACCGTGTAGATCTCGCCGGAAACGGGGCACTCGCGGTGCACCAGAAAGGCCGCCACCGGCGCCACCAGCGCGGGGTCCAGTTTCTGAAGGTATTGGCTCACAAGGTCATTCAAGACCGCCTGCGCTGCTTGGTCGTCCTGCTGGCCGGCCGCGTGCTCGACTTCGCGCGCCAGCATCCGGGTGTAGGCGATCGGCGCGATGGCGTTGACCTTGATGTCGTGGGCCGCCCCCTCGGCCGCCAGCACCCGGGTGAATCCGATCAACCCGGTCTTCGCCGCGCCGTAGTTACTCATGCGTTCGGCGCCAAGCATTCCCGCGGCCGAGCAGGTGTTCAATATCCGGCCGTAGCGCCGTTCGCGCATGATGTTCCATGCGGGCCGCGTCACGTGGAACGCGCCCTTCAGGTGCACGTCGATGAGCGGTTCGAGTCGGTCGGCGGTCATGTCGGCGAACGGCGCGTCACCGACGATTCCGGCGTTGTTGATCACGATGTCCACCCGTCCCCAGGCGCGCAGCGCGGTGTCGATGATCGCCTGTCCGCCCTCGGGACTCGTCACGCTGTGGGCGTCGGCGACGGCGTCCCCGCCCCGCTCGCGGATCTCGTCGACGACGGTTTGTGCGGCCTCACCGTTGGAGCCATCCCCGGTCACCGACCCACCCGTGTCGTTGACGACGACGCGCGCGCCGCGTGACGCGAGCAGCAGCGCGTACTGCCTCCCCAGGCCGCCGCCGGCGCCCGTGATCACGACGACCCGCTCGTCGAACCGCAGCGCGTTGGTCACCAACTGACCGGAAGTTCTTTCATGCCGTAGATGTCTGCCTCCTTGAACTTCAGCTCGTCCGGTGGTACCGCCAACTTCAGGCCGGGCAGGCGGCGTGCCAGGGTGGCAAACGCGACCTGCATCTCGACGCGGGCGAGGTTCGCTCCGATGCACTGATGTGCGCCGTAGCCAAATCCGATGTGTCCGCGGGTGTTCCGATGGACGTCGAAAGTGTCGGGGTTGTCGACGAATTCGCTATCCCAGTTTCCGGCGGGCAAGTTCATGACGACCATATCGCCGGCGCGGATCGTCTGACCGCCGAGAGTCATGTCTTCGGTTACCACCCGGTCCACTTGGCTGTGCACGATGCTGAGATAGCGCATCAGCTCTTCGACGATGTTCGCGACCACGGCACGATCGTCGGTCTCGCCGAGCCGTGCGAAGACATCGGGATGCTCAAGCAGCGCAACAGTTCCCAACGAAATCATGTTGGCGCTGGTTTCGTGGCCGGCCAGCATCATGACCGCACCGGTCATCGCCGCGGTCTCGCGGGTCAGTTGGCCGGTCGCCACGTAGTTGGTAACCAGGCGGCCGATGAGGTCATCGCTCGGATCATCCGCCCTGCGATCCACGAGTTCCTGGATGTAGGCGTACATCGCCCCGAAGGATTCCGCCCGCTGCTCGTCGGTCGTCGTCCACTCCAGCCCAAGCGTGGAATGGTGCTGAAAGAACCCCAGGTCCTCGGATGGCACACCCAGCAGCAGCGCAATCACCAGTGACGGCACCGGCAGGCCGAAGTCACGCACCAGGTCGGCGGGCTGGCCCTTGCCGATCATCTCGTCGAGGTGTCGGTCAACCAATTCCTGAATCTGCGGTCGCATCCTCTCGCAACGCCGAAAGGTGAAATCACTGGTCAGCATGCGCCGCAACCGATGATGCTCGGGGTCGTCGACCCGGGGGAACATCACCGGGACGGTGTTGTCCTCGCTGGCGGGCTTCAAGGAGGCCGGAATCGTGTCCGCGGACAGGCGCGGGTCGAGCAATGCCGCCCGGATGTCCTGATAGCGACTCACCACCCAGGCCGGCTGGCCGTGGTAGATCGCACGACGCAACCCCGGCTCGTTGCGCCACTCGGTGAACTCGGGTGGCGGCGCGAGTGGGCAATGGGCAGCACGCCGAGCCGGGATGACGGGAAGGTCCGTCTCGGAAATCATTGACATATCCGCGGTTCCGCCCTAAGTGTCAGTTATCTGCCAGTTATACGGAGCGTAGAACCGGGGCAGTTGGCAGTCAACCGTCAGTTAGGCTGTGCAGATGACCGCGGTCGAGGACCGGCCGTTGCGGGCGGACGCCGCCCGCAACGCGGCGCGCATCCTGCGCGCAGCGCGGGCCGTCTACGGCGAACTCGGGCCTGACGCTCCGATGGAAGCCGTCGCCCGTCGTGCCGGGGTCGGCGAACGAACGCTCTACCGCAGGTTCCCGGCCAAGGCCGACCTGCTGCGGGCGGCCCTGGATCAAAGCGTCGCGGAGGATCTCACGCCGGCGATCGAAGACGCTCGGCGCGTGGACGACCCGTTGCAGGGCCTCAACCAATTGATCGAAGCGGCAATCGGACTCGGCGCCCGTGAACGTCACCTGCTGACCGCCGCGCACCGGGCGGGGTCGCTCACCCCCGACATTTCGGACTCGCTTAACCAGGCACTCTACGAGCTTGTGCGGCGCGGTCAAGAAGTCGCGCTGGTTCGCGCCGACCTAGTTGCCGAGGACCTTCCGCGCCTGATCGCGATGCTCTATGCGGTTCTGCCGACGATGGATTCGGACAGCGACGGGTGGCGACGCTACGTTGCCCTCATCCTCGAGGCGATCTCGATCGCCGAGCCGAAGCAGCTGCCCGCCGGTGCGGCCCTGCGCATCTCAGAGCCCAGCAGCTGGCGCCTCTAGCTGGCTCCGGGTGGCTGGATGTGCTCTTGTCACGCCAATTTGACTGATCCGCGAGCGCTGGAAGCCAGTTGGCTGGCATGCGTGAGAGCGGTTAGTGCATCGATGTCGCGGGTCAGCTGGTGGTAGAGGACGGCCGGTCCAAGCCATCTGCCCACGAGCCTGCGGAGTGCCACTGGGTTGAGTGGCCGCTCGGGAGGATCGAGCAGAATCGACTGGAGTGTGCGTACAGCGAGTTCGATGAGGTCGTCGATCGCGGCGTGGTCGAAGCCGTGGGCGGCCCAGTCGACGTCATATCGTCGGAACATTTCTCGTCCGAGACCAAATGCCGCACCGGCGGTGAACGAGGCCGACGTGCCGCCCGGTAACCGTGCGTCTAGGACGCGCGCCATCAGCGGGTCGTCGGCGAACTCCTCGGCCGCGAATGCTACACCCTCGACGACGGCAGCCCCCGGATTTGTCCAACCACGCAGGTGATCGGCTAAACGATCGAGAAAGCCGTTAGCCGAACGCATCTGGCTGCCGACCAGAAGCGCTTCAGCCCCAGGAAAGTAACGGTAGATGGTCTGCCGGCTTACTCCCAGAACGCGGGCCACGTCGCTGATGCGGATGGCCGATCCGCCTTCGGCAACCAAGGAGTCAACCGCGTCCAGAATCCTGTTGACGGCTTCCTCATCGGAAGCCGGCGTGTGGCCCGACCATCCATGGCTACGCAAGGGCAAGGCCTATCATCGTGCTCCAATTCGGTTTGACGCGACAACCTGCAGCTAACCGTATTGCGAACTGAGGCCGCGGTCAACGGTATCTTGTCGCTTCACACGTGTCATTTGTACGAAATCTCAAGAAGAAGTAGGCCACTGCCGCGCAGGAGTTCCTCCACCACGCCGCCCGAATCCGCAACAGTCTACGATGACGCGACATTCAGCTCCGATTTGTCTTGTCAGTTGGCGCTAGGTCTGCTGTGATACATCGAGGGATCGCGGCAGGTTCCACTGCACCAGGAGGACGGGCCATGACCGTAACTGAGGTCAACGACATTCGGTACGACCCCTACGATGTGGAACTTCTGGCCGATCCCTACCCAGTGTTCCGGCGGCTGCGCGAGGAGTCGCCGCTGTACTACAACGAGCAATACGATTTCTATGCGCTCAGTCGTTTCCAGGACGTGAGTCGTGCGCTTGTCGACACCGGCACGTTCAGTTCAGCCCGCGGAATGATCCTCGAAGTGATCAAGGCCAACATCGAGATACCGCCCGGCATCATCGTTTTCGAAGACCCACCGGTTCATGACATCCACCGTAAATTGCTCGCGCGGATGTTCACCCCCCGCAAGATCGCCGACCTCGAGGACAAGATTCGCGCATTTTGCACACAGTGTCTCGACCCTCTCGTCGGCACTGGACGTTTCGATTTCATCGCCGATCTCGGCGCTCAGATGCCGATGAGAGTCATCGGAATGCTGGTCGGCATTCCCGAAGACCACCAAGAACAAGTACGAGAACGCTCGAATGCCGCGTTGCTCACCGAGGCCGGCCAACCCATGACCCTGGCCTCGGAAGGCGTCCAGTACGACGAGGTGTTCGCCGCCTATCTCGACTGGCGCGCCGAACACCCCTCCGACGACATCACGACTGAACTCCTCAACGTCGAGTTCGACGACGAGGCAGGAGTCCGCCGAAAGCTGACCCGCGACGAAATCCTGCTCTACATAGGACTCGTCGCCTCGGCAGGCAACGAAACCACCACCCGTCTCCTCGGCTGGGCCGGAAAAGTTCTCGCCGACCATCCCGACCAGCGGCGCGAAATCGCGGTCAACCATCGGTTGATACCACAGACGATCGAGGAACTGCTGCGCTACGAATCCCCCGTACCGCACCTCGCCCGCTACGTCACCCGTGATACCGAGTGGTACGGCCACACGGTGCCCGAAGGCAGCGTCATGATGCCGCTGATCGCATCGGCGTGCCGCGACCATCGCCAATTCCCGCCTGACGGAGACCGATTCGACATCCATCGCCAGCCCCGTCAGCACCTGGCATTCAGCGTGGGAGCCCACTTCTGCCTCGGAGCGGCACTCGCCAGGCTGGAGGCACGAATCGCGCTCGAGGAAATCTTCAAGCGCTTCCCCGAGTGGGATATCGACACCCAGAACGCGCACTTGTCATCAGCGTCGGCTGTCCGAGGCTGGGAATCGATGCCCGCGTTCATCTAACTCAGACGCATCGGCAAAGATTCCAGGCCCCGTAGCGACACGATGGGTCCCACTCGCAGGCTGTTCTGGACGGTGATCTCCAGGTTGTCGAACCGCTCCAGGCCGTCCAACAGTTCGCTGCGCGGCCCGACGCGCCTTGCGGTGCGCCTCCAAACCTAGTGGGGTGCCAAAAGCTCACTTGTGCGGCGAGAGGCCGCACATCAGCGTGTCTATCAGCCCGTAGTAGCGTTCGGTCGTTTCCTCCGCCGATGTCGTAACGCTGAGCATGCGGTAGAGCGTGGCTCCGATTAGTGCGTCGGTGGCAGCTTCGACGTCGGCATCTCCCCGAATTTGGCCCATCGAGATTCCGACGCGTAACCGGCGTGACACTGCATCATGGAAACGGCTGGTGAGTTGGCGGTATAACGTGTCGCGGTCGCTCAGGTTTTCGGCGGCGGCGGCGGCGAGAGCGCGGACGAGTGCGACATTCTCGGCGGCCGAACCGATTTCGGCGTACGCGCGCATCCAGGTTCTCAAGTCCTCGACCGTGTCTCCGGTATCCGGAAGCGTGAAGTCGGTCTGGTCGTAGGCCCGCATGACCGCTTCGGCCACCAGGGGGCCTTTAGACGGCCACCGTCGATAGACCGTTTGGGTGGCCACCCCGGCAACCGCGGCGACTTTGTCCATCGATACGCCGCTGTAGCCCGCTTCGACGAGGAGCGACCGGGTGGCTTCAAGGATCGCCTCGTGCACAGCCGCGCTCCGCGGTCGTCCCCGCCGAGATTGGCTCACACACAGAACCTAGAGCAATTGCCCGACGTCGCGTCTAGGCAACGGCGCCACGATGTGTCACGATTAACGAGAAAATTTATCTCGTAATTGTTACTGGTCGTCGCCGACGGCGTGCGTCTGGTCGTGAAGGTGGATACATGCGCGAGCTGTGCGTCATCACCGGAGGCGCGGGTGGCATGGGACTGGCCGCGGCCAAGATCGTCGGGCAAGACCGGCTGGTGGTCGTCAGCGACGTCAATCCCGACCGCCTACAAGCCGCGTCAGCCGAATTACAGAGCCTCGACATCGAGTGCGTGGCAGTCAACTGCGACGTCACGGACCGCTTGTCGGTCGCCGAGTTGATCGCCACCGCAAGGTCGCTGGGCTCGGTGACCTCGGTGATCCACACGGCCGGCGTCAGTCCGAGCATGGGCGATGCCGAATACATCCTCCGGATCAACGCGCTCGGCACGGTCCACGTCAACGAGGCCTTTCTTCCCTTGGCGTCTGAGGGGTTCGCGATCGTTAACGTCGCGTCCATGGCCGCGCACGTGTTCCCTCGGTTGTTCATCCCCAAGCGACGGTTCAAGGACGCTCTGCGCAACGAGGACCGCTTCATGGCCAAGATGACCGCCGTCTGCAAAAGAGTGCCAGCCGGGATCCGCCCCGGTCTGGCGTACTCCATCAGCAAGAACTTCGTGACGTGGTACAGCGCCTCTCAGGCGGCCCGATTCGGCAGCCGCGGTGCCCGCATCGTCTCGGTTTCTCCGGGCAGCATCGACACCGAGATGGGCAGGTTGGAGGAGCGAGCCGGGTCCGGAGCAATGGTGAAAATGGCTGCCTTGAAGCGCTTTGGAAAGCCCGAGGAGGTCGCCGAGGTGCTGGCTTTCTGCGCTTCGACCAAGCCCGGCTACCTCACCGGTGTGGACATCGCTTGCGACGGTGGCGTCCTGGCGGCGTTCACGCTCAAGAACATGATTCCGCTAGCGGCCCGCAACACGTAGCCCCCGCACAGAAGGACGATAGTGCCATGGCGGACATTGACGCCCGCAGCGCACGCACACGCCGAGCGCTCGGCCTCCTGGCCGGCCTGATCGGAGTGGCGCACTTCCTCGTTCCGCGGATCTTCGATCCGTTCAATCGCCTCGGTTTCCCCAATCACGCTCGCGCTTTCACCTACGTCAACGGCGCGATCGAAACGGCGCTCGGAGTTCTCATGTTGCGCTCGCACTCGCGTCGACCAACGGCCGTCTTGTCCGCTTGCTACATCACCTACCTGACGATCAGCATCGTTCGCACGCAACTTCGCGCGCGACGCGGCGACGGTCGCCCAGAATAGGAACAACAGTGTCGGTCAGCCACACCGCCCACAAGGCGGCCGAAACCCTCAAACCAGTCGCCAGCCTCGTGCGGATGAATGTCGCCGCCGCCATCCGGACTCGTCGGCGCGGCTACGACGGCTGGACCGGTGCGATCAACACCGACTATGACCCGCAGGACGCTGCCACCGCCGCGGACCCGTACGACGCGTACCGCGCCCTGCACCGAAGCGGCCGCGTGCACTACAACCCCAGGCGCGCCACCTTCATCCTCAGCCGCCTCGACGACGTGCGGGCCGCGTTGCGCGACACGGACCAGGTCACCAGCGCCCAAGGGGTCACCCGCCTGAGGATCTCGGGCCCGCTGGCAGTGGTCACCGACGGCGAAGAACACGCCCGGCTACGCAGGCAAGTACAGCCGGGATTCAGCAAGGGCGCCATGAAGTCCTGGCAGGAGATGATTGAGAAGCTGGCCGCCGACCTCGTCACCGACGTGCTGAACGACCCGGGCTGCGATGTCGTACAGCGCTTGGCCATACCGATGCCGATAAGCCTGATCGCCCAGATCCTTGGAATACCCGACACCGACGTCGGCGACTTTCGTCGTTGGTCCGAACGCGCCGTGGGAGTCATGGAGCTGACGCCCACGCTGTCCGGTGTCGTCGACGCGGCCAGGACGATGTCGGCGATGGTGGCGTTACAGCGTTACTTCACAAGCCAATTCGCCGCGGGCGGACTCAAGGGGTCCAACACCGTGCTCGGGCGCCTTCTCGAGCACAACACCGACGGCAGCCTCACCGACCGTCAGCTTCTGCTCATCGCCATCCACCTGCTGATCGCCGGCAACGAGACCACGACCAACCTCCTGGGCGGAATGTTCGACACCCTGGCCCGCCGGCCCGACCAATACGACCTGATCCGCGCCAACCCCGGCCTCATCCCCCTCGCCGTGGAGGAACAGCTACGCGTCACGACTCCCATCCAGAACCTCTACCGCTACACCCGGGCCGACTACCGCATCGCCGACGTCACCATCCCCACCGGATCACGCGTGCTGCTGTCCTTCGGCGCGGCCAACCGTGACCCCACCGCGTTCGAGGACCCCGATGAGTACCGCGCGGACCGCGATCCGCGAACGCACGTCGCCTTCGGCTACGGCGCCCACATGTGCCTGGGCGCACCGCTGGCCCGCATGGAAGCCCAAGCCGTACTGCGGCAACTCGTCACCCGCGTCGCCCGAATCACTCCAGCGGGTCCGACGCAGTGGTCGCGCCACAGCTCGCTACGCGGACCGACCCGCTTGCCGATCCGCCTTACCCCCGCCTGACGTAGACATTGCCGGTACGCCAAAAAGACCCAGCCCCCTAAGGGGTCACTTCGAGCACTTGTATTTCGCCGGTCGTGCCGTCGACCTCGACAAGCGCGCCCGGGGGCAAAGTCTTGGTGGCACCCGCAACGTCCACCACACACGGGAATCCGAATTCACGGGCCACCACCGCCGCGTGCGACATCGGGCCACCCAACTCGGTCACCACGGCCGCGGCGTAAAGGAAGGCGGCGGTGTAACCGACGTCGGTAACCTCGGCGACGAGGATCTCGCCGGGCTGCAGGTCGTCGATGGTCTCGGGCCGCACGATCCGAACGCGGCCGCGCACCCGGCCGCCGCAGACACCGACCCCGTGCAGGGTGTCCCCGCTGGTGAGGGCCGCCGAGGTCGTCTCGGTCGGCTGCCAGCTGCCGCTGAACACCGTCGGCGGAACGACAGCGGCCAACCTGCGCTGTTCGGCTCGGCGCCGGGCCACCAGGTCCCCGACGCCGGCCGGGAGCGCATCGAGCTCGTCGACCAGCAGATAGAACACATCGTCGGCGGTCTGGAAGATTCCGGCCTCGACCAACCGGCGCCCGTACTCGCGCATCAGGTTGCGTAGCACCCAGTTGGCCCGCACCACTTTGTCGCGACGGACTTCGCGATCGCGAAGTTGGTGTCCGGCCAGGCGCGCAATCGGCCTGGCCCGCAGCGGAATCCGGGTACGTTCCGGCTGCGGCGCCGGAGGCGCGCTCATCGCCCGGGTTACCATGCGCACGAGCAACTCGGGGTCGTCGGCGTAGCTGGTCGACCGCATCTCGAGTTCGGCCGGGCCGCGATGCCCGATCAGTGCCAGCTCGGCCAGCACCGCGGCGTGAAACTCGGGCGCCTCGACCGCCAGCTTGCCCAGCCGCTCCCCCGGTTCGGCAAGCAGCGCAGTCACTTTCGGGTCGCGCTGTGCGGCAAGCACCAACCGCTGCATCGCTTCGACCGAGCGGGCGCTCACCAGTTCCGGTCCCGCGGGTGCGGCCGTGTCTCGCCCACACAAACCGCGCAACAACACGTTGAACGCGGCGCACAGCATGAACGAGGCCGAGGCCAGCACCCAGCCGTGCACCACCTCGTCCCGCGCCAACGCGATCAGGCTCAGCAGCCGGCGATCGTCGAGCCGTGTGACGTCGTCGCCGGCGAGGCGTTCCAGGCGATCGACATCGGCGACGAATTCGTGTGTGTCATCGGCCGATCCGGCGGACAGGCCGATCAGGTTGACGCCGAATACGCCGATGTTGCGGACGGTCCGCAGTTGCCTTCGCAGCCGGCCGGTTTCGGAGCGCGGGCGCTCGGCTCCGAAGATGGGCAGCGACGCCATACTTGGGCCGAAGAATCCGCTGTTGCTGACGATCGTCGCGGGTTTGGCGAAGGGCACCGTTTCCGCCATGAAATGCGCAGACGTGATGGCGCCGTAGAGCCGGTGGGCGAACACCGCGACCGTGCGCATCGCGATTTCGCGCTGGATGATTCCGCCGGGCCGCAGCCGCTCGGCGATGGCCACGCCGCCGGCGCGCAGCCCGCGCACGGTCACCGAGGCCGATGCCGGAGAGAACGGGCCGGGCAATGCCTCCGACAAATTGGTGGCCAGGAAGGTGGGGAAGCGCGGATCGATAGGGGTGTCGAACTCCCCGTTATCCCCTGCCGGGCCAGCCCAATTGGGTTTCACGCCGTCCTCGCTCGGGGCGTCCACGGTGGGCAAGTCCTGGACGTTTGTCATCCGCCAGGGCAGCGAGACCACCCGCTTGCCCACTGTGACCCGGCCGCGCACCGCGACGGCGAAATCCTCGACACACTCGGCGGAGTTCCACGCCGGCCGGAACTCCCACTGTTGGCGCAACCGCGCGGTATCCATGAACGGGGCACTCTGCACGAGCTGAAGCTCGGCGGGTCGGATGCCCGGCCACACGATCGGGCGTCCGAGTGCCGCGGCCACCCGCCGGAAGGTCAGTTCACCCGGTGCGGCGAGATTGACCGGACCACTGCCGACTTCGGTGTCCACGATCGCCCGATTGAACACCCGGAGCGCGTCGTCGAGGTGGACGACTTGGATGGGACGATCGGCCGCTGCGCCGGGAAACGCCGGCAACGCCAATATCCGGCGAACCCAGTTGTCGACGCTCCGGCCGAGGATCAGCGCGGAGCGGATGACGACCCATTCCAGGCCCGAATCCTCGAGCAGCTGTTCGACGCGGGCCTTGTGCCGGCCGTCGGCACTGACGGGGGTTCTCGGGTCGTGCTCGGTCTTGGGCGCCTCTCCGCCGCCGTAGACGTGCGCTGACGACGGGAAAACGATGCGCCGGATTCCGGTTTCGGCGATCGCCTCGACAACGTTGAGCGTTCCGCCGATGTTGACCTGCTCGCTGCCGGTCGCCCACGCACAATGCGCGACCACGTCCGCACCGGCGATAGCGCGCTTGACCGCTTCCGCGTCGCGGATGTCAGCCTCGACGAATTCCGCCGCGCTCGACCAGCTTTCGGGGCGGCGGCGGGCGACGCCGACGACATGGTGGCCCTGGCTGAGCAATCGGGCGGCGACGCCGCGGCCGAGCACTCCACTGGCCCCGGTGACCGCAACTCTCACGGAGCGCCCTTACTCATCGTCGTCATCGTCGCTCAAGGCCGCGTTGACCAGCGCGTCGAGATCCATGTCGGCGATGTCCTTTTCGCTCGTCGCCGCGGGGGCCGACGGACCGCTGCCGTCGGCCTCGTTCGCCAACGCGAGCAGCAGCTCCAGCACCCCCGCCTGGCGCAGGCGCTTGACCGGAATGGACCCGACGACCCGTTGGATCTCGGCCTCCCCGGGCGCGGCGGCCGGGGCGCTTTGCTCCGCCGTGCCGACGAGTTCGCGGTAGATGTAGCCGGCCAGCGCGGCGGAGTTCGGGTAGTCGAAGATCAGCGTCGGCGAGAGCCCCAGCCCGGTGGCCGATTTGAGGCGGTTGCGCATCTCGACGGCGGTCAGCGAGTCGAAGCCCAACTCCTGGAACGCCCTATCCGGATCGATGGACTCGGGGCTGGAGTTGCCCAGCACCGTGGCGATGTTGGAGCGGACCAAGTCCAGCACCACCGCCTGCTGTTCGTCGTCGGGCAGCCCCTCGAGGCGCTGCAGCAGAGCCGATTTCGACTTCGCCGCGGCCAGCGAGTCGTCGACCTGACGCCGGCTGGGCGCGTTGATCAAATCGACGAACATGGGCGGCAGCGTGCCGTTGTCGAACTTGACGCGCAGCGCCGCGAGGTCGATGTGGGCCGGCAACATGAACGGCTCGTCGACGATCAGCGCGGTGTCCATCAATTGCAGCGCCTCGTCGGAGGACATCGCGACAATGCCGTCCCGGCCGAACCGGGCCCGGTCGGCGGCGCCCAGGGCGCCGGTCATGGCGCTGGCCTGGTCCCACAGGCCCCATGCCAGCGATATCGCCGGCAACCCGAGGTTGCGCCGGTGCACCGCCAGCCCGTCCAGGAACGAGTTGGCCGCCGCGTAGTTGGCCTGGCCCGACGCACCGGCGAGCCCGGCCATCGACGAGAACAGCACAAAGGCGGAGACGTCGAGCTCGCGGGTGAGCTCGTGCAGGTTCCATGCCGCGTCGACCTTGGCGCGCAACACCGCGTCGATGCGCTCCGGGGTCAGCGACGAGATCACCGCGTCGTCGAGCACCCCGGCCGCGTGAATCACACCGGACAGCGGTCGCTGCACCGGGATATCGGCCAGCACCTTGGCGACGGCCTCGCGGTCCGCCGCGTCGCAGGCGACCACCTGTACCTGGGCCCCGGCCGCGGACAGCTCGGTCATCAGCTCCGCCGCGCCCGGCGCATCCAGGCCCCGCCGACTCATCAGCACCAGGTGCCGCGCGCCGTGGCGGGCCACGACGTGACGTGCCAACGCCGAACCCGCCATGCCGGTCGCGCCGGTGATCAGGACCGTACCGGCCACCCAGGCGTCGGGCATGGTCATCACGACCTTGCCGACGTGGCGGGCCTGGCTCAGGTACCGCAGTGCCGCGGGCGCCCGCCGCACGTCAAACCTGGTGACCGGCAACGGTTGCAGCACGTCGTCGCCGAACAGCGCCGCCAACTCGTCGAGCATCTCCTGGATACGCTCGGGTCCGGCCTCGAAGAGGTCGAAGGCTCGGTAGCGCACACCCGGGTGCTCGCGTGCGACGACTTCTGGGTCGCGGATGTCGGTCTTGCCCATTTCCAGGAACACGCCGCCCGGGGCGACCAACCGCAGGGAGGCGTCGACGAAATCGCCGGACAGCGAGTCGAGCACTAGGTCGACGCCGCGGCCGCCGGTGATCGTGCGGAACTTCTCCTCGAAATCGAGGCTGCGGGAGTCGGCGATGTGGTCATCGTCAAAGCCCATGGCCCGCAACGTGTCCCACTTGACTCGGCTCGCCGTCGCGAACACCTCGAGGCCGAGGTGGCGGGCCAGCTGCACGGCGGCCATGCCCACCCCGCCGGCGGCCGCGTGCACGAGCACCCGCTGACCGGGTTTGGCACCCGCCAGGTCCACCAGCGCGTAGCGCGCGGTGGCGAACACCACCGAGGTAGTCGCGGCCGCCGTGTGTGACCAGCCGGCCGGCACCTTGACCAGCAGCCGCTGGTCGGTGATGGCGATGGTCCCGGTCCCGTCCGGGAACAGGCCCATGACGCGGTCGCCAACGGCGAAACGACCACTGCCCGGCGCGGTTTCGACCACGACGCCGGCGGCCTCGATGCCCATCACCGCGTCCGGGTCGGGGTAGAGGCCGAGCGCGATCATCACGTCGCGGAAGTTGGCGGCGATGGCCGACAGGGCGACCCGGACCTGGCCCGGGCCGAGCGGCGCGTCCGCGTCGGGGATCCGCTCCAGCCGCAGGTTCTCGATGGTGCCGTAACTGCTCATGCCCAAGCGCCACGGGCCGTCGTCGGGCGGCACCAACAGGCCGCCGACGGCGCGGCTGCCGTGCACCCGCGCGGTGTGGACCGTCCCGTTACGCAGCAACACCTGCGGCTCGGCCGGCGCCAAAACGGCCGCGACCGCGTCGGAATCCAGCGGCACATCGGTGTCGACGAGCACGATGCGGCCGGGGTGCTCCGTCTGCGCCGAGCGAACCAGGCCCCACACCGCCGCGCCCGCCAGATCGGTGACGTCCTCCCCCGGCAACGCCATGGCGCCGCGGGTCGACACCACCAGCGTTCCCGCCCCGTCGCGGGCCAGCCACGACTGCAGCACCGGCAACACCGCGCGCGTCGCCGCGTGTACCTCGGTGACGACGTCCCCGCCCACCGGTGCCGATTCGAAAAGCACCGCCGAGGTGTCCTCGAATTCCCTTGCACCCCAGGCGCACACCTCGACCGGCTGCACCGCGGACAGCGGCTGGGCGGACCAGACGACCTCGAAGAGCCGGTCGGGTCCCGAACTCGACACCGCGGCCAGCAGCTGCCGATCGGTCACCGGCCGGGCCACCATCGACGCCACCGAGAGCACCGGCAGCCCCAAGCCGTCGGCCAATTCGATCGACACCGCCGACTCCCCCACCGGCACGATCCGCGCCCGTACCGCCGCCGCGCCCGCCGCGTGCAGGGACACCCGCTGCCACGAGAACGGCACCAGCATCGACCCTTCGGGGAGCTCGCCGCTGTCCGACGCCAGGATCACCGCATGCAACGCCGCGTCGAGAATCGCGGGGTGGACACCGAATCCGGCCACCGACAGCCCGGCGTCCTCGGGCAGCGCGACTTCGGCGAACACCTCGTCGCCGCGGCGCCACATGGACGTCAGGCCGCGGAACGCGGGCCCGTAGCCGTATCCTCGCTCGGCCAGCCGCTCGTACCCGTCGCCGATATCCACCGGCACCGCGCCCACCGGCGGCCACGTCGACAGATCCGCGTCCGGTTGCACGGACCCCGCGCGCAGCACGCCCTCGGCATGCAACGACCAGCCGGACCCCGACTCGCCGCGCGAAAAGACCGACACCGAGCGGGCACCCGAATCGTCGGCGCCCCCAACCACGACCTGAATCGCGACCGATCCACCCGCCGGCAACACCAGCGGCGCCGCCAGATTCAGCTCGTCGACGACGCCGCAGCCCACCTCGTCGCCGGCCCGGATCGCCAACTCGACGAATCCCGCGCCGGGGAACAGCACGACGCCACCGACGGCGTGATCGCTCAGCCAGCCTTGCACGCTCGGCGACAACCGACCGGTCAGCACGACGCCGCCCGACGCCGGCAGCTCCACCACCGCGCCCAGCAGGGCGTGCTCGCCGGCGGCCAGCCCCAGCCCGGCCGCGTCCGCCGGAGTGCCGTCGCCGGCGAGCCAAAAGCGCCGCCGTTCAAAGGCATACGTGGGCAGCTCGACGAAGTTGGCCGCGCCGAGCGTGCCGCGCCAGTTCACGTCCATGCCAGCGACGAAGCCCTGCGCGACGGCGTTGATCAGCGACGCCGGCTCCGGGCGGTCCTTGCGCAAGGCCGACGCGGTGGTCACGACGGCATCCGGCAGCGACTCCTCGATCGACGCCGTCAGCCCGCCGCTCGGCCCGACTTCGAGGAAGCGGGTGGCGCCGGCGGAGTGCGCGGACCGGACGCTGTCGGCGAATCGCACTGCCTCGCGGACGTGCCGCTTCCAGTACGCCACCGATCCGAAGTCGTCGCCGGCCAGTTGCCCGGTCAGGTTCGACACGACCGGGATGGTGGGCTTGCCGACGACGAGCCCACCCGCGACGGTTCCGAATTCGTCGATCATCGGATCCATCAGCGGGGAATGGAACGCGTGGGAGACGGCGAGTCGGTGGACGCGGCGGCCGTCGGCGCGGAGCAGGTCGGCGACCGCGGTCACCGCGTCGTCGGGGCCGGAAATCACCACGGAGGCCGGCCCGTTGACCGCCGCGACGCCCACGCCGGCCGTCAGCAGTGGCCGCACCTCGTCCTCGGTGGCCTGCACGGCGATCATCGCCCCGCCGGCCGGCAGCGCCTGCATGAACCGGCCCCGGGCGGCGACCAGTACCGCCGCGTTCTGTAGCGACAGGACACCGGCGACGTGTGCGGCGGTGATCTCGCCGACCGAGTGGCCCATCACGAAATCGGGCCGCACACCCCAGGATTCGAGCAGCCGGAACAGGGCGACTTCCACGGCGAACAGGGCCGGCTGCGCGAATTCGGTGGTGTTCAGCAGGCTTTCGTCCTGGCCCCACATGACGTCGCGCAGGGGCCGCAGCAGGTGCTGGTCCAATTCGCCCAGCACGGCGTGGAGCGCCTCGGCGAACACCGGGTACGCGGCGTGCAACTCCCTTCCCATGCCGAGCGTTTGGGAGCCCTGGCCCGGGAAGACGAAGACGGTCTTGCCGCCGGACGTTGCCACACCACTTATCACCGAGCCGGCCAGCTCGTCGCGGGCCAACTCGTCCAGCCCGGCCAGCAGGCCGGCGCGGTCCCCGCCGACGACGACGGCCCGATGCTCGAAGTTCGAGCGGCCCGCCAGCGACCACCCCACATCCGCGACGTCGAGTTCGGCGTGGGTGCGAAGGTGCGTCGCCAGCCGGGTGGCCTGCGAGGTCAGGGCCGTCGCCGATTTCGCCGACACCACCCACGGCACCACCGGCAGCTCGGTGCGCTGCACGACGCGCTCCGACCCGGCGGGCGCGGCTTCGATGATCACGTGGGCGTTGGTGCCGCTGATGCCGAACGAGGACACCCCGGCGCGCAGGGTCTTGCCGTGTGCGGGCCAGGGCCGGGCTTCGGTCAGCAACGACACGGCTCCCAGCGACCAATCCACATGGGGGCTGGGCTCGTCGACGTGCAACGTGGCCGGCAACATCTCGTGGCGCATCGCCAGCACCATCTTGATCACACCGGCGACGCCGGCCGCGGCCTGCGTGTGACCCATGTTCGACTTGATCGACCCCAGCCATAGCGGTTCGGCCCGGTCGCGTCCATAGGTGGCCAACAACGCTTGGGCCTCAATGGGATCGCCCAACATCGTTCCGGTGCCGTGGCCTTCGACCGCGTCGACGTCGGCCGCGGACAGCCCGGCGTTGGCCAGCGCGGCCCGCACGACCCGCTGCTGCGAGGGACCGTTGGGCGCGGTCAAGCCGTTCGAGGCGCCGTCCTGGTTGATCGCCGAACCCCGAACCACCGCCAGCACGCGGTGCCCGAGGCGCTCGGCGTCGGACAGGCGCTCCACCACGAGCATGCCGCCGCCCTCGGAGAATCCGGTGCCATCGGCCGCGCCGGCGTAGGCCTTGCACCGGCCGTCGGCGGACAGCCCGCGCATGCGGCTGAACTCGACGAAGATGTCCGGGGTGGCGTTGACCGTGACGCCCCCGGCCAGCGCCAGATCGGACTCACCTGAGCGCAGCGACTGCACCGCCATGTGCAAGGCCACCAACGACGACGAGCACGCCGTGTCCACCGACACCGCGGGGCCCTCCAGGCCCAGCGCATACGAAATGCGGCCCGACGCCACACTGGACGACTGCCCGGTCAGCCGGAAGCCCTCGGCGGCCGGCGCCGCGCCGATTCCGTAGCCCTGCGTGTACACCCCGGCGAACACGCCGGTGGCGCTGCCGCGCAACCCGCCGGGCTCGATTCCCGCGCGCTCCAACGCTTCCCAGGACAGCTCGAGGAACAGCCGCTGCTGCGGGTCCATGGCCAGCGCCTCGCTCGGCGTGATGCCGAAGAAGGCGGGGTCAAAACCGGCGACATCGTCGACGAAGCCCCCCGTGCGGGTGTAGCAGGTGCCCGGAACGTCGGGGTCCGGGTTGTACAGCCCGTCCAGGTTCCAACCGCGATCGGTCGGGAATTCCGAGAGCACGTCGCGACCGTCGGTCAGCATGTCCCACAGGTCCTCGGGGGAATTCACCCCACCGGGGTAGCGGCACGACATGCCGACAATGACGATCGGGTCGTCGTCGGTGGCGCGGACGACCGGGGCGTGCCTGGCCTCTTGCGGCGCTCCGGCGAGCTCGGTGCGCATGTAGCTGGCCAGGCCGTTGGGCGTCGGGTAGTCGAAGATCAGTGTGGGCGAAAGGGCCAGTCCCGTAGCGGTTTTGAGTCGGTTGCGCATTTCGACCGCGGTCAGCGAGTCAAAGCCCAGCTCCTGGAACGCCTTGTCCGGGTCGATCGCCTCGGCGGTGGTGTTGCCCAGCACGGTAGCGATGTGCGAGCGCACCAGGTCCAGCAGCACCGCTTGCTGCTCGGCCTCGGGCAGCCCCTGCAGGCGATGCGCCAGCGCCGATTTCGATTTCGCGGCAGCCAGCGAGTCGTCGACCCGGCGGCGAGCCGGTGCGTTGACGAGGTCGCTGAACATCGGCGGTACCGCGAGGGCGTGGGCGCGCAGCGCACCGAGATCGATGCGGGCGGGCGCCATGAACGGTTCGTCGACGATCAGCGCGGTGTCGAACAACTCCATCGCCTCGGCCGAGGGCAGGGCCAGGATCCCGTCGCGGCCCAGCCGGGCGAGGTCGGCCTCGTCGAGCCCACCGGTCATCGCGCTGGCCTGATCCCACAGCCCCCACGCCAGCGATATCGCCGGCAGCCCGTGTGCCCGCCGATGCGCGGCCAGTCCGTCCAGGAACGAGTTGGCCGCCGCGTAGTTGCCCTGGCCCGACGAACCCACCAGCCCGGCCATCGAGGAGAACATCACGAACGCCGACGGATCGAGGTCGCGGGTCAATTCGTGCAAGTTCCACGCCGCATCGACCTTGGCCCGCAACACCGCATCGACGCGCTCGGCCGTCAGCGAGGTGACCATCGCGTCGTCGAGCACGCCGGCCGCATGAATGACGGCCGAAAGCGTTGGCACGGTGGCGATCACCGCCGCCAGCGCGGCCCGGTCGGCGGCATCGCACGCGACCGCCGCGACCCGGGCGCCCGCGGCCTCCAGCTCGGCGACCAGTTCGGCCGCTCCCGGGGCGTCCGGTCCGCGGCGGCTCAGCAGCGCCAGGTCCCGGACGCCGTGGTGCGCCACCAGATGGCGGGCCAGCGTGGCACCCGCCATGCCGGTGCCGCCGGTGATCAGCACGGTGCCATCGCCGAGTCCAGAAGGCATCGTCATGACGACCTTGCCGACGTGGCGGGCCTGGCTCAGGTAGCGCAGGGCGGTGCGCGCGCGCCGCACGTCAAACGTCGTGACCGGCAACGGCTTCAGCACGCCGGCGTCGAAGAGCCCGGCGAGTTCCAGCATCCACTGATGCATTCGGGGGCGGCCCGGTTCGAAGAGGTCGAAGGCGCGGTAGCGCACGCCCGGATATTCCTGAGCGACCGCGCCGGGGTCGCGGATGTCGGTCTTGCCCATTTCGAGGAACATGCCACCGGGGGCGACCAATCGCAGTGAGGCGTCGACGAATTCGCCGGCCAGCGAGTCCAGCACGATATCCATACCGGCCCCGCCGGTGACCGCCCGGAACTTCTCCTCGAATTCCAGGCTGCGGGAGTCCGCGATGTGGTCGTCGTCAAAGCCCATGGCCCGCAGGGTTTCCCACTTGCCGCGGCTGGCGGTGCCGAACACCTCCAGGCCCAGATGCCGGGCCAGCTGGACGGCGGCCATCCCGACCCCGCCGGCCGCGGCGTGCACCAACACCCGCTGGCCCGGTTTGGCATCGGCCAAGTGGATGAACGCCATGTAGGCGGTGGTGAAAACGGCGGAGATGGCGGCGGCTTCGGGGTAGGACCAGTCCTCGGGCTTGTGCACCAGCAGGCGGACGTCGCCGGCGACCAGCGTGCCGCTGCCGTCCGGGAAGAATCCGTACACCGAATCGCCGACCGCGAACTCGGTGACCCCGGGCCCGACTTCGACCACCACGCCAGCGCCTTCACCGCCGAGCAGGGCGTCGTGGGTGAACATGCCCAGGGTGATCATGACGTCGCGGAAGTTCGCGGCGATCGCGCGCAGGGCAACCCGCACCTGCCCCGGCTGCAGCGGCGCCTCGGCGTCGGGCACCGGCTCCAGGCGCAGGTTTTCGAACGTGCCCGCGCTGCTGATGCCCAGCCGCCACGGGCCGTCGGCCGGAGGGACCAGGAGACCGTCGACCGCGCGGCTGCCCTGCACCCGCGGGCGGTAATGCACTCCGCCGCGCACCAACACCTGCGGCTCGCCGAGCGCCAGAACGGCGGCGATCGCCCGATCATCCAGCGGCGCATCGGTATCCACGAGCACGATCCGGCCGGGGTGCTCGGTCTGCGCCGACCGTGCCAGGCCCCACACCGCGGCGCCGGCCAAGTCGGTAACGTCCTCCCCCGGCAATGCCATCGCGCCGCGGGTGGCCACCACCAACACGCCGGAGTCATGCTCGGTCAACCACGACTGCACGGCGGCCAGCGCCTGGTGCGTGCGCTCGTGGGTGTGCGTGATCGGATCATGCTCGGCGGCAAGGGATTCGAACAACTGGTACGACGGCGTATCCCCGGCCGGTGCGGCCGCCGTCGCCGGCGACCAGTTCACCTCGAAGAGCCGGTCCGGGCCCGCGCCGGACACCGCCGCGCGCAGCTGCTGCTCGCTGACCGGCCGGGTCGCCATCGCCCGCACCGACAGCACCGGCAACCCGAGACCGTCGGCGAGCTCGATGGAAACCGCCTTAGAAACCGCCTTAGAAACCGCCTGTGACGCCGACGTACCGGCCGGCGCGATGCGCGCGCGCACCGCCGACGCGCCCGCGGCATGCAGCGACACACCCTCCCAGGAGAACGGCAACACGACTTCGTCTGTCCCGCCGGCGATTTGATGGGCCACCACCAGCGCGTGCATCGCCGCGTCCAGCAACGCCGGGTGCACACCGAACCCGTTGACGCCGCCGGCGGCGTCCGGCAGCCGCACCTCGGCGAACACCTCGTCGCCGCGGACCCACGCCGCGGTCAGGCCCTGGAACGCGGGGCCGTAGCCGTAACCGCGCGCCGCCAACCGTTCGTAGCCCTCGGCCGGGTCGGCCGCGACCGCCCCCGCCGGCGGCCACACCGACAGGTCCGCCGTCGGCTCGACCGACTCCTTGCTGAGCGTGCCCTCGGCGTGGCACACCCAGCCGGAGCCGGCGTCGTGGCGCGAGAAAATCGACACGCTGCGCCGACCGCCCTCGCCCTCGGCTCCCACCACAACTTGCACGGCAACCGAGCCCGAGCCGGATTCCTTGGCGGGCAACATCAATGGCGCCTGCAGCGTCAGTTCGTCGACCGTCGAGCAACCGACTTCGTCACCGGCGCGGATCGCCAACTCCACGAACCCCGCGCCGGGAAACACGGCCACACCGGACACCGCGTGATCGGCCAGCCAGCCCTGCAGGCCGGGCGACAACCGGCCCGTCAGCAGCACGCCGCCGGAAGACGGCAGCTCGACCACCGCGCTCAGCAGCGGGTGCTCGCTGGTTCCCAGACCCAAACCCGTGGCGTCGGCCGCGACGCCCTCCCCGGACAGCCAAAACCGGCGCCGGTCAAAGGCGTAGGTCGGCAGCGCCACGAAGGCCGCCCCGTCCAACGCGCCGCGCCAGTCGACGCTCACTCCCGCGACGAACGCGGTGGCGGCCGACGTCAGGAATCGCTCGAGGCCGCCGTCGTCGCGGCCCAGCGTGGGCACGACGATCGCCTCACTGATTTGCGGGCTGTCGCCCGCTAAGCAGCTGTTGGCGGTGTCTTCGATCCCGGCGATCAACGCGGGGTGCGGGCTGGATTCGATGAAGGTTCGGAATCCGTGCTCGCACGCGCTGCGCACCGCCTGGTCGAACTGGACGGTCTGCCGGATATTCCGATACCAGTAGTCGGCGTCCAATCCCGCAGTGTCCAACCGGCTTCCGGTCACCGTCGAGAAAAACGCCGTGCGCGAGGACCGCGGCTCGATGCCGGCCAACACCTCGGCGAGCTCGCTTCGGATCGCCTCGACCTCGACCGAATGCGACGCATAGTCGACGTCAATCCGCCGGGTGCGCAGCTCCAGGTCGGCGCAGAACCCGACGAGTTCGTCCAGCGCGGCCCCGTCGCCGGAGACCACGACGGCCGATCGGCCGTTGACTGCGGCGATGCTGACGCGATTTCCATAGGGCGCCAACAGTTCCCGCGCCCGCTCGGTGCTGCACGCGATGGACAGCATGCCGCCGGGGCCGGCCAGTGACCTCAGCAGCTTGCTGCGCAACGTGACCACCCGGGCGGCGTCGGCCAGCGACAGCGCGCCGGCGACGTAGGCCGCGGCGATCTCGCCCTGCGAGTGCCCGATCACCGCGTCGGGACAGACGCCGACCGACTTCCACAGCTCCGCCAGCGACACCATCACCGCAAACAGCACCGGCTGCACGACGTCCACCCGGTCCAGGCCCGGCGCGTCGGGCGCGCCGCGCAGAACGTCGGTCAGCGACCAGTCGACGAACTCGGCGAAGGCCTCCTCACACGCCTGGATCTGTTGTGCGAATACCGGTGCGGTGTCCAGCAATTCGACGCCCATGCCCACCCATTGGGAGCCCTGGCCGGGGAAGACGAAGACGGTCTTGCCCGCGGCAGCGGCGGTGCCGTGGACAACGGAAACCGGCGTCTCGACGTCGGAGCGGGCCAGCGCGTCCAGCCCGGCCAGCAACCCGTCCCGGTCAGCGCCCACGATGACGGCGCGGTGCTCGAACGTCGAGCGGCCGGCCAGCGACCAGCCCACGTCGGCATCGTCGAGATCCGGATACGCGTCGAGATGCCCGGCCAATCGAGCGGCCTGCAGTTGCAACGCCTTTGCGGACTTCGCCGAAATCACCCAGGGCACCGCGGCCGGTGCCGGGCGGGCCTCTCGGGGCTCGTCGGCGGGCACCGCCTCGATGATCACGTGCGCGTTGGTGCCGCTGATCCCGAACGACGACACGCCCGCTCGGCGCGCGCGGCTCGCCGGCCAGGGCTGGTTCTCGGTGAGCAGCGACACCGCGCCCGCGGACCAATCCACGTGCGGGCTGGGCACATCGACGTGCAGCGTCGCGGGCAGCGTCTCGTGGCGCATCGCCTGCACCATCTTGATCACCCCGGCGACCCCGGCGCCGGCCTGCGTGTGACCCATGTTCGACTTGATCGATCCCAGCCATAGCGGGGCGTCGCGGTCTTGGCCGTACGTGGCCAGCAACGCCTGCGCCTCGATCGGATCACCCAGCGTGGTCCCGGTGCCGTGACCCTCGACGACGTCCACGTCGGCGGCCGAAAGCCCGGCATTGGCCAGGGCGGCGCGCACCACCCGCTGCTGCGACGGCCCGTTGGGCGCGGTCAGCCCGTTCGACGCCCCGTCCTGATTGACGGCCGAACCGCGCACCACCGCCAAAACCGGATGCCCGAGCCGTCGCGCATCCGACAACCGCTCGACGACCAGCATGGCCCCGCCCTCGGACCAGCCGACGCCGTCGGCGGCGCCCGCGTAGGCCTTGCAGCGGCCGTCCGGCGCCAGGCCGCGGTGCCGGCTGAACTCGACGAAGACCGTGGGCGTCGCGTTGACGGTCGCGCCGCCGGCCAGGGCCAGGTCGCATTCGCCCGTTCGCAGCGACTGCACGGCCATGTGCAGGGCCACCAACGACGACGAGCACGCCGTGTCCACCGACACCGCCGGACCCTCCAGCCCGAGCACATACGACACCCGGCCCGAGGCCACGCTGGAGGTCATGCCGGTCAGCCGGTAGCCCTCGATCTCCTCGGCCAACATGCCGTAGCCCTGAACGATGAGCCCGGCGAAGACGCCGGTGGCGCTGCCGCGCAGCCCACTGGGATCGATCCCAGCCCGCTCCAACGCCTCCCACGACAACTCCAACAACATCCGATGCTGGGGGTCCATCGCCAGCGCCTCGCTGGGCGCGATGCCGAAGAACGCGGCGTCAAAATCCGCGACACCGTCGACGAAGCCGCCGGTTCGCGCGTAGGTCTTGTGACGCGCGTCGGGATCGGGGTCGAACAACGCCGCCACGTCCCAGCCGCGATCGGTGGGAAAGTCGGTGATCACGTCGCGACCGTCCGCGACCATGCGCCACAGGTCCTCCGGGGTCTCGACCCCGCCCGGGAAGCGGCACGACATCCCGACGATGGCGATCGGCTCACTCGACCGCTCCAGCAACGCACGGTTGGTGCGCTTCAGGCGTTCCACCTGGACCAGCGCCTTGCGCAGCGCTTCGGTCGCATGCTGGAGTTGATCCATCACTAACCTCGCCTAACCCTCACCTGGCGGGTGGGCCGTCTGGTAACCGCCGCATGCGGCGTGTGCCGAGCGCCCCCGCCGAGTCACAGAAGTTGCTGCACGAATCGGTCTCGTGGATTTTTCGACCAGCCGACAACCTTCGTGCTGCTCTCCGACCCAAGAATGTCGCTCGTGAGTATGGCCAACTCCGGCAGGATTTCAAAACGTCCGATACTCCCGGCTACTAAAGGAGGAACGGCGTCGACCTCCAAACCCGAGTAAAAACGGCGCGCCGCCCATGGCGCGACTGTACTCGGCAAACCATCCGTGGCGGTCAAAGCCCAGTTAGACGCCCGCCCGGCGCCAACCGTCGGCGGCCCGGGCGGCCCGAATCAGCACGTCACACAGCTCCCGCAGCTCGGCCGTGGCGGCCCCCTCGTCGAGCGCCGTGGCGACGTCCTCCGCCGCGCATCGCACCTGGTAAACACGATCCGAGAGGTCGGCGGCGTCCTCGGCGGACAGCACCACCGCGTCGGGGGGGACAGCCCCCGCATCACCCCGATTCAAAGAGGCCCGTTGCTCGTACGCGCGTTGCCGGCACGACTGCCGGCAGTACTGGCGGCGACGACCCATCCCGGCGTCGGTCACGTCACGACCGCACCACCGGCAGGGGTGGGGGCGGGCGCGGCGGGTCACGCCTGCCGACTTTAGTCGGCCTTAGTCGGCCATCGCCGGCAATCCCGTATCATTGAGGGTCGCGTCGCGTACGCCGCGTGTCGGCCTGGGAACTACGCGGGCCGTCGTAACGTTTGCTAAACGGAAATTGCACCACAGCCCAGGATCTATAAGGAGTAGCAGCCATGGCCGATCGCGTCCTGAGAGGCAGCCGCCTTGGAGCCGTGAGCTACGAGACCGACCGCAACCACGACCTCGCGCCGCGTCAGATCGCGCGGTACCGCACCGAGAACGGCGAGGAGTTCGAGGTTCCGTTCGCCGACGACGCCGACATCCCCGGCACCTGGCTGTGCCGCAACGGCATGGAGGGCACCCTCATCGAGGGCGACCTGCCCGAGCCGAAGAAGGTCAAGCCGCCGCGCACGCACTGGGACATGCTGCTGGAGCGCCGCTCGGTCGAAGAGCTGGAAGAGCTGCTCAAGGAGCGACTCGAGCTCATCCGGTCGCGCCGCCGCGGCTAACCGCGGTTGTCGGCGCGGATCGCGCGGGGACGCGTCGTTCGGCCCTCGATTCCCCACCGGGTGACCTTGACCAGCGCCTCGCGGATGTTCGATCCGCTCATCTTGGAGACGCCGAGTTCGCGCTCGGTGAAGGTGATCGGCACTTCGGCGATGACGAACCCGTTGCAGACCGTGCGCCAGGTCAAGTCGATCTGGAAGCAGTAGCCCTTGGAGTCCACGCCGTCCAGGCCGATCGTCTCGAGGACTTCCCGGCGGTAGGCGCGGTAGCCGGCGGTGATGTCATGCACGCCGATGCCGAGGGCCACCCGGGCGTAGGTGTTCGCCGTCCAGGACAGCGCCCAGCGTCGCCACGGCCAGTTCCGCACCGCTCCGCCCTCGACGTAGCGCGAGCCGATCGCCAGATCGGCGCCGGCGTCGACCGCGTCCAGCAGCAGGTGCAGCTGTTCGGGCGCGTGGCTGCCGTCGGCGTCCATCTCGACGAGCACCGAGTAGTCCCGGCTCAGACCCCAGGCGAAACCCGCCAGGTAGGCCGCGCCCAGGCCGTCCTTGGCGGTGCGGTGCATCACATGGACGCGTTCGGGGTCGGCCGCCGCGAGATCGTCGGCGAGCTGCCCGGTGCCGTCGGGGCTGTTGTCATCGACGATCAGCAGGTGCACATTCGGGCACGCCGTCTTCAACCGCCGATGGATCACCGGAAGGTTCTCCCGCTCGTTGAACGTCGGGATGATCACCAGGACGCGCTCGCTGGGACGGTTGCCCGGAACCCGGGGCGCCGGCTGGCCGGTGGTCATGTAGCTCCTTTGTCTCGCCCGAAATCAGGTAGGCCGCCGTCCTCGAGCGGATTGTCGTCATCGCCCGCGTCCGGCGCAGTGCCTTGCGCTCTCTCCGCGTCGCCCTCGTCGGGCGGGGGTCCGCCCGCGGGCGTAGCGGCGTCTTCCGATTCACCGCGAGGCCTGGACCTCCGAAGAATCGGACGCGCGAACCATCCATTGTGCCGTATCCCGACCAGAATGACCGCTCCGGCCGCGATGACCAAAACCCACTGCACTATCGGGCCCCACCGGGTCGCCGGCGTCAGCTTCGTCTTGAGGCGCACCTGTATGTCCAGGTAGGCGGGCACGAAGAAGTCGGTGCGGACCAGCTCGGCACCGTCCGGGGCGATCACCGCACTGATCCCCGTGGTCCCGGCGACCACGACGTAGCGGTCGTGCTCCACCGCCCGGACCTTGGCGAAGGCGAGCTGCTGTTCGCTCATCGTCTTGTTGAAGGTCGCGTTGTTGGCGGGCACCGCCAACAGCTGGGCGCCGTTCAGCACCGCCTTGCGCGGGGCTCGGTCAAAGATGACTTCCCAGCACGTGGACACCCCGACCGGCACCCCGGCGATGTGCACGACGCCGTTGCTACGGCCGGGCACCATGTGTCCGGCCCGGTCGGCGTAGCCGGAGAGGTGCTTGAACAGCCACGGCATCGGCAGGTACTCGCCGAACGGCTGCACGATCTCCTTGTCGTGGCGGTCGGCCGGCCCGCTGACCGGGTTCCACACGATCACCGTGTTGGTGTACTGCGCGTTGTCCGGGGTGCGACCGGGCAGGTCGAGCACCGTGCCGACCAGTATCGGCGCGCCGATCGCCGCGACGGCCCGCGCGACCTGCTCGTCGGCGTCGGGGTTGGCCAGGGGGTCGATGTCCGACGAATCCTCCGGCCAGATCACGAACTGTGGTTGCGGGGCCAGGCCGGCGCGCACGTCCTCGGCAAGCTGCTGGGTCTCGCGGACGTGGTTGTCCAGCACCGCTCGGCGTTGGGCGTTGAAGTCCAAACCCAGCCGGGGCACGTTGCCCTGCACCACGGCGACCGTGACCGAGGGTTCGCCGCCCGCTCCAGCGCCGGCGTGCCGCACCTGCGGCCAGATGATGACGGCGGCGAACAACACCAGGCAGATGCAGACACCCGGCAGCACGACGGCCGGCGGCGGCGCGGGCTCTCTCGCGGCGGCTGCGCCGTCCGGGTGGCCGGTTTTCCACCACTTGACGATCTCCAGCGCGATCGCGGTCGCGCTGAATCCCACCAGCACGACCGCCAGGGACAGCAGCGCGACCCCGCCGAGCTGAACCAGCGGCAGCAACGGGCCCTGCGCTTGACCGAACGCGACCGCGCCCCAGGGAAAGCCGCCGAACGGGAAGATCGACTTCAGCCACTCCTGGGCCGTCCACACCAGCGCGAACCAGATCGGCCAGCCCGGCAGCCGTCGCACGATGACCGCGCACAGGCCGAACAGCGCGGGAAACAGCGCGCAGACGGCCGCCAGCACCAGCCACGGCACGGCGCCCACCAACGTGCTGATCCACGGCAACAGCGGCACATAGAAGGCCAGCCCGAACAGGAACCCGTAACCGAGACCGCCCGCCGGTGTCGTGGCCGGATGCCACAGCACCCAGGCCAGCAGCGCGGCGGCGACGACGGCCGCCCACCACCAGTTCACGGCGGGGAAGCTGGCGAACAGCAGCAAGCCCCCCACGATGGCGAGCGCCAGCCGCGCCAGGCGGGGTCGCAGCGCGGCCCACACGCCGGGGAGCTTTGCGATCACCGCCGCGCTAAGCCCCGCCGCCCTGCCCTTTCGGCTGGCCGTGCCGGCAGCGTCGGGCGATTCCGGTTCGGGTTCGGGTTCGTCGGTCGTGGCCGGTTCGATCTCCGCGGCGTCCTCATCCCGCTCCGATTCGGCCTCGTCGCTGATCGGGTCCTGGTCGGGCGGCTGGTGGCCGTCGAACCACTCCCTAGCCATGGATGACAGCGCCTCGATGCACGGTCCGGCGGCAACGCGGCAGCGCGTCGGTGGGGCCGAGGCGCGGCAACGCCGGCACCCGGGAGCGGGGATCGGTAGACCAGCGCTGGACTGCGGCGCGGGGCGCGTGGGCGTCGAGGGCCCCGGCGTCCCACACGGCGTAGGACGCGGGCGCACCGGGCACGAGCGTTCCCGCCAGCCCGTCGCGCGCGCCGCTCGCCCGCCAACCGCCGCGGGTGGCGGCCGCGAACGCGGCCCGCGCCGACACCGCGCTGCCCGGGGTGCGGTGATTGATCGCAGCCCGCACGCTGGCCCACGGGTCGATGCCCGTGACGGGGGCGTCGGAACCGAGCGCGAGGGGCACGCCTTGGGATGCTAACAGCGCAAGGGGGTTGAGTCGGCTGCCTCGTTCGGCGCCCAGCCGGCGGGCGTACATGCCGTCGGCGCCGCCCCACAGCGCGTCGAATTTGGGCTGCACGCTGGCGATGACGCCCCATGCGCCGAGTTTGGCGGCCTGCTCGGCGGTGACCATCTCCACGTGCTCGAGGCGGTGCCCGCAGCGGGCGACGGCGGCCACCCCGAAGTCGGCGACGACTCGTTCCAACGCCCCGACCGCCGCCGAGACGGCGGCATCGCCGATGACGTGGAAGCCGGCCGTCACCCCCGCCTCGGTGCACGCCCGCAGATGGGCTTCGATGGCCTCGGGGTCCAGGTAGCAGGTGCCGTGGCGGTCCGGGGCGTCGGTGTAGGGCTCGTGCAGCCAGGCGGTGACCACGGCGGCCGAGGCGCGGGCGCTGACCGACGAGACCGGCGCCCGCGGCCTGGCCGGCGACCTGTTCGTCGACGGCGCACTGGGGTCGCGCACCGCCTGGCTGCACGAGCCCTACACCGACGCCCCGGACCGCCACGGCACCTGCTACCTGGACCCCGAGGCCATCG
>NZ_LZKK01000199.1 GCF_001672815.1 Mycobacterium sp. E796
GCGTATGCCGGCGCGGAGGCCGCCAACGTCACGTCGCTGATCAAGCCCTTGACAGCAATTGGGGCCCCGATTGCCGCTGCTGCCACAACCGCCCAGTCGACATTAAATGATTTGATAACAAATGTAGTGACGAATACTGTCTTTGTTCTAGGTGCCGCCGCCGTGGCCGGCTTCGTCATTGGTTTTCTTTCTTGGCTCATGGCAGATCTCGTCGTACTGTACTTCGCGTCCGCTGCGGCAAACATCATCCAATCGTTCCCGTTCTACGGCTTACTATTGAACGTTTTGACCGACGCGATAAACCCATTACTCACGGCGTTTCCCGTTGTAGGCCAGCTCGTTTCAGCCGGCACTCAATTAGTCCAGTCGTTCACCACTGCGTTCTTCTGGCCGGCGAATCTGACAGTACAAATTCTCCGCGCACTATCCGCCTTGGTGAACCCGCTGGGCCAAACAACGGCCTCCTAACATCCAATCTTTGGCCCTTCTCAGCAGCCGGGTGTCTCACCGACTCCTGTTCATCGGGACGCAGGAAATCCGAATCGAGGTCTACGGGAGCCCTCGGGGCCGCCCAGAGGCGCGCCTCGCGCCCCTGCTGACCCGCCGACACAGACGCCGCCGCACCTGACCGTGACTCTGCGGCCTCGGCCCACGCCTTTGTGGCGCGGGTCGCCGCGTTAAGGGGATTCAACCTCTAGCCGTGCATCCGGCCGTTACGCCGCACGCTGGGGCGGCCCCGACGCCCCTGCCTGACGTCGCCAGCGCCGGGCGACGCGTGCATGATTTTAGGCCCGACCACAGAGGGCGAAAGTCCCTATTTGGATTTGCCGGCTCGCGGTGAAGATCCTGTCCTAC
>NZ_LZKK01000200.1 GCF_001672815.1 Mycobacterium sp. E796
GGCGACCTGGCCGACATGCCTTGGGAGCTCTCGATATTCGGCGACGGACCCGACCGGGAGCGGCTGCAGGCGCGCACCCCCGCCGCGCTGCGCGACCGGGTGCACTGGCGCGGCTGGTCGGCCGGGCCGGGTCCCGCGCTGGCCGAGGCCGACCTGTTGTGCGTGCCCAGTCGCTCCGAGGCGTTCCCGCTGGCCATCCTGGAAGCGATGGCGCGGGCGGTACCCGTTGCCGCGTCGGCGATTTGCGCCGTTCCGGAGATGCTGGACTTCGGGAAGGCCGGTTTCGTCGTCGAGCCGGTCACGGTGTCGGCGTGGCGTGAGTGCCTCGCCCAGATCCTGGCCGACCCCGCCGCGCTGCCATCGGTGGGACGGCGCGGCCACGAGCGCATGCGCCTGCATTACACGGTGGAGGCGATGGCCGACGAGTACCTCGAAGCCATCGAGGCCGTGCTGTGAGCGCGTTGAGACTGAACTGGAAATCGGCCCGCCGCACCAAGCGTCGCGAACGGGCGGCCGTCATCGAACCGACTCCGTGGTACGAAACGGCGATCCTGGGCGGTGGGCCGGCCGGGACGGGGGCGCTGGTCTGGGCGGCACGTCACGGTCGGCTGGACGCGTGGCTGGACGGCGGTGTCGCGTTGGTGGAGCAAGCCGACGAGCTGGGCGGGACGCTCGGCCGATACGCCCTTAACGCGGACTCGCGCGGCACCTCCTTCCTGGAGTGCCTGGACGGCCCGGATTGCTCCCCGTTGCTGGCCGACGTCGGGGCCGATCCCGTTGCGCAAGAACTGGAACGCTTCCGGGCCACGCATCCCACGCTGGAGCTGGTCGATCGCTTCGAGCGGCGCCTCGGTGCCGCCATTCTGGCCGAGTTCGACCGGCATCCGAACAGCCGCGCCTTCACCGGCACACGCGCCGAGGCGATCCGGCTGCAGGATGACGGCTCGGTCGCGGTGTTCACCGCCGGCGCCGACGGGCGGCGCACGCTGATCCGCGCCGCCAGCGCGGTCGTCGCGATCGGCGGGCGGCCGAACGCGGCCTGGTCCGAGATCGAGGTCACGCCCGGCGTCCACCTCGGGGACTGGCGCGAGAAGATCGTGTCCAGCCACCGGCTCCTCAGCCGAGGCGGCGCGCAGGAGGTCGCGCGACGGCTGGCCCGCGTGCACGGCAGCCCGCGCGTGGTCATCCTGGGCGGGGCGCACAGCGCATTTTCGGCGGCATGGATGCTGCTGGAACAGATTCCGGGGCTGAGCTTCGGTCCCCGCGGCGTCCAAATCCTGTATCGCAGCGAACCGCGCCCCACTTATGCGTCGCGTGCCGCGGCCCACGTCGACTTCTACGAGTTCTCCGAATCCGACGTGTGCGCGGCCACCGGGCGCGTGCATCGGCTGGGTGGGTTGCAGGGCGACGGCCGCGAAGTGTGGCGGCGCATGCATCGCAAGCCCGGGGCCGAGCCGGACGACCGCGCGGTGGCCATGCCGATCGGCGGCCTGTCCCGCGCGGGCCTGCTCGGTCTGCTCACCGACTGCGATCTGATCATCCCGGCCCTCGGCTACCGCCTCGCGGCACCGCCTATTTACAACGCGCGCGGGACGCGAGTCCCGTTGGCGCACAGCGGCCCGGCCGTCGACACGCACGCCCGGCTGTTGGACCGGTACGGCACGCCGATCGCGGGGGTCTTCGGGGTCGGACTGGGCAGCGGGTTTTTGCCCTGGGGCGCGATGGCCGGCGAAGAGTCCTTCTCCGGCCAGCAGAACAGCCTCTGGCTCTACCAGAACGGCCTGGGCAAGCTCATTCACGACAGCACCCGCCGGCGGGCGCAACGCCTCACCCCGAACATCGAACCCGCCCAAACATCCAGCTGCACAGAGAATTGGGAGCCATATGCTTTGCCGGTTGTGTGACTCGGAGCGCCTGCTCAGCGTCGTGGACCTCGGCGCCACTCCGCCGTGCGAGAAATTCCTCACCGCCGAGGAACTCGACCTTGCGGAGCAGACCTTCCCGCTACACCTGCGGTTGTGCGAGGACTGCCTGCTGCTGCAGATACCGGCGCTGATCACGCCCGAGGACACCTTCACCGAATACGCCTACTTCGCTTCGTATTCGGACAGCTGGGTGCAGCACGCCAAGCGCTTCGTCGACGAAGCGATCCCGCGGCTCGGCCTCGGCCCGGATTCGCGGGTGGTCGAAGTCGCCAGCAATGACGGCTACCTGCTGCAGCACGTCGTCGCGGCGGGCGTGCCATGCCTGGGAATCGAGCCGTCCGAGAACGTCGGCGCCGCCGCCCGCGCACGCGACATCCCCACGCTGACAGCGTTTCTGGACGAGAACACGGCGAGCCAGGTTCGTGAGGAACACGGGCCCGCCGACCTCGTCGTCGCCAACAACGTCTACGCGCACATCCCCGATCTGCGCGGCTTCACCCGCTCGCTGCGCACGCTGATGGACGACGACGGCTGGCTGAGCATCGAGGTACACCATGCGCTGAACCTGGTGCGGCTGGGGCAGTTTGACACGATTTACCACGAGCACTTCCAGTACTACACCCTGTTCTCGGCGATCTGCGCGCTGGCCACATCCGGGCTCGCCGTGGTTGACGTCGAGCTGCTGCCCACCCACGGCGGATCGATGCGCATCTGGGCCCGTTCGGCGGATATCGCCTCGCGGCCGACGGAGCGGGTGGAGAGGGTGATGCGCGCCGAGGAGGCCGCGGGTCTGCACCGTGCCGACGGCTATTTGCAACTGCGTCCGCGCGCGGAGGCGATCCGGCACGACCTGCTGCGGTTCCTGCTGGATTGCCGAGCCGACGGCAAGCGCGTCGTCGGCTACGGCGCGCCGGGCAAGGGCAACACCCTGCTCAACTATTGCGGAATCCGAACCGACCTCCTCGAATACACCGTCGACCGCAACCCGTACAAGCATGGGCGCTTCACCCCGGGGACCCGGATCCCGATCTACGGACCCGAGCGCATCGCCGAAGACCGCCCGGATGTGGTGCTGGTGTTGCCGTGGAACCTGGAGGCGGAGCTGACCGAGCAGCTTCGTTACGTCGCCGAGTGGGGCGGCCAGCTCGTCTTTCCGCTTCCGACCCTGCACGCGGCCGAAATTGGTAGCGTGCGCCGATGACTACGTGCCGGGGGTGCGGCGGCACCGATCTTCGACGGGTCCTGGACCTGGGGACCGTGCCGGCCGGCGACGACTTCCCGCCGGTCGCCGAACCCGTGCGCCCCGAGGAATCGTCGCATCCCCTGGCGATGGAACTCTGCGGCCGCTGCGGCCTGGCCCAACTCGCCGACGACGACACCGCCGCCGCTGAGCCGCGCGGCATCGAGCCGCAGGCCCTGCGCGACCAGGCGGCCGAGGCCGTCCGGCGCGTCGCAGACGCGGGCTGGCTGCGCGGCACCACCGTACGAGAATTCGGCAGCCCGCACGGCGGAACCTGGTTGCCGCTGCTGGCGGAGCGCGGATTCGCCGAGGCGGAACGGGCCGACGTCGTGCTCGACTCGTTCGGCATCATGCACGAGCCGGACCAACGGCAGGCCTTCCGTCTCCGCGCGGCGGCCACCGCGCCCGACGGCGTGCTGCTGCTGCAGTTCCACTCGCTGTTGACGATCGTGACCCAGGGGCAATGGGATGCGTTGCGCCACAGTCACTACGCCTACTATTCGCTCACGGCATTGACCGGGTTGCTCGCCGCGGCCGGCATGGGCGTGGCCTCGGCGTGGGAGTTCGATCTCTACGGCGGCACCGTGCTGGTTGCCGCCGTGCACGGCCGGGTCGACCCCGACGAACGCACCGGGGAAATCTTGCGGCGCGAGCAGAGCGCCGGGATCACCGACGCGGCGGTCGTCGGCGGTCTGCAGCGCGACGCCGAGCGCCACGCCACCCAGTTGCGCGACTGGCTGCGGCAGCAGGCGAACGACCGGCGCACGGTGTACGGGTACGGCGCCGGTTCGCGTGTGCCGGCGCTGTTCAACATCGCCGGCGTCGACCGGCAACTGTTGCGGGCCGTCGCCGACGCGTCACCGGCGAAGCAGGGGCGCCGGATTCCCGGGACCGACGTCGGCATCATCTCGCCCGAACAGCTCATCGCGGCCGACCCCGATCGCGTCATGCTGACATTGCCGGATCTGTACGACGAGGTGCGGCGCGCATACCCGCAACTGGAGGGCCGCTGGTCGATCGACCCCGGCGCGGTCAGGGACCGGGCGTTGACATGAATCCCATTCGGGTGCTTTGGCTTTCGCCATGGATGCGGCCGCTGGCGCGCGTTCAGGTCGAGGCGCTGCGGCGGCGCGGAGCCGACGTGCTGCTGGTGACGTCCGACCAGCACCCCGAGTCGGACGCCGCCCGCGACTACGAGCTGGTGCTCGACCCGCGGTTCCGGACGGCCGCGAGCTGGCCGTCGAGTTTCGCCGCCTGGCGCCGCATCCGCGAATACCGGCCGCAGGTGGTGGTCACCGAGCTGGTCCGCGATCCACGCTGGATGGCATTGGCCGGCGGTGTGCCCCGGGTGCAGCTGGTCCACGACGACAGCCCCCACGACGCCGGCGAAGCGCGGCCGGCCTACGAGCGTGCGGTGTTCGACCGCTGGGGCGCCCGCTCGGCCGCAACGGTCACCTACAGCGACTACGTCGCGGAAGCCATCAGCACGCGGCGAGACGTCGCCCGGACGCCCGTGCACACGTTGCCGCTCACCAGCGACCTAGACGTCGACCTCGTGCCGGCGCCGGTCCGCGCCGAGGCGCGCCGCGATTTCGTGATGGTGGGCCGGCTCAACCCGTACAAGAACATCGACGTGGTGCTGCGGGCCTGGCAACGACACGTGACCGGCGACGGCTGGCGCGGCGACGACCTGGTGCTGATCGGCGACGGGCCGATCGCCCTGCGAAGCGCGCGGCTACCGGAACACGCGCGGTGGTGCTCGGGCACGTACCGCTACGCCGACGTCGTCGAGACGCTCTCGGCCGCAAAGGGTTCGGTCGCCCACTACCGGCGCGCCTCGCAGAGCGGTGTGCAGGTGCTGTCGATGCAGCTCGGCGTGATGCCGATCGTCTCCACCATCGGCGGGCTGCCGGAATACCAGCCGCCGGGCGGCCCGACGGTGGACGTCGACGACGTCGCGGGGCTGGCCGCAGCGTTCGACAGGCTGGCGGACCCTGCCGCCGCCGCGCGCCTCGGCGCCGAGGCCGCGCACCACTACGCGCAGCGCTTCAGCGTCGACCGGGTCGCCGACCGCATGCTGGATATCCTCACAGAGGTCTTGGTCACACACCCGCCGCACGGCGCGCGTGAGCTCGAGAGCGCCGGCAGGCGCCGGGAAAGGTTTTAGCCGATGGATTTTCGCACGTTTGTCCGAACGTTGGCGGCCCACTGGAAGCTGTTCGTCGGGGCGCTGCTGGCCTGCCTCGCCGGGGCCGCGGCCGTGACTGCGTTCCAGACGAAGAGTTACCAGTCGTCGGCCACTGTCCTCATCTCGTTCTCGGGCGAGACCGACCTGGCCCAGGTCTATCAGGGCACGCAGGCCGCGCAGGAGCGGTTGTCGTCGTACGCCGCGATCGCCGGCGGCCACGCGGTCGCGGAGCGCGCGGTCAAGCAGTTTCACCTGCCGATCGGCGCGGACGCCCTGGCGAGCGCGACCCACGTGGAGTACACGCCGAAGTCGACTCTGTTCACCATCTCGGTCACCGATACCGACCCGAATCGTGCCGCGACACTGGCGAAGGCGATGGCGGACACGTTCACCGGGCTGGTCGGCACCCTCGGTGTGAACCCGAAGGACCCGGTGGCGCTGGTGAACAGCTCACCGCCGCAGGCGCCGCCGGCGCAGACGCCCCCGCCATCGGCGCCTGCGGCGCAGGACACCGACGGCCAGCCCGGCGCCGAGGCCACCCCGTCGGCCGAACCCTCGGTCGTCCCGCAGCCGGCGCAGCCCGCGGCGACGCCGCCCCAGCCCCTCGCCCCGAACATGCCGATCGCCCGGGCCACCATCGTCGAGCAGCCCGGCGTGCCGGACAGCCCCATCAAGCCGGTGCCGGTGCGCAACATGGCCATGGGCCTTGCCGCCGGCTTGCTGCTGGGCACCGGGGTGGCGTTGACCCGCGAGGCCACCGACCGCAGCGTCCGTGACCGAGCCAAGCTGGAACGCCTCTCCAATTTGCCGACCCTGGCCGAACTACCCGGAAAGCGGGGCAGCGCACCGCGGTTCGGAACCGACATCTCGTTCGACGACGCGGTCCGCGGCCTGCGGGCGCGCCTGCTGCGCGCGCTCGAACCGGGGGCGCGCCGGGTGCTGCTGACGGCGCCGTTCGGCGGCGAGGGAACCACGACGACGGCCGTGAACCTGGCCCGGGCATTCGCCGAATCCGGCGAAGAGGCGCTGCTCGTCGAGGGCGACACCCGCCGACCGGTGATCGCCGGCCTGCTGAAGGTCGACTCCGGGGAGGGGCTGGGCAACGCGCTGTCCGACCCCGACATCGCGGCCGAAGCCGTTAAGCCGACGTCGATTCCGCGGCTTTTCATCCTCGCGGCGCGGGCCGCCCGCCGGGACACGCTGCCCAGCAGCGCGTACCTGCCGGAGGTGCTCGACAAGGTGCTGGCCGATGTGTCGGCCACCTTCGACCGAACGGTGATCGACGGCCCACCGGTGCTGGCGACGGCCGACTCCGGCCTGCTGGCCGCCGCGGCGCAGGCCACGGTCCTGGTCGTCCGCGCGGGGCGCACCACCGAGGACGAACTCGCCGACGCGCTGACCGCGTTGCGCGCCGCCGGCGCCGACGTCGTCGGCACGGTGCTGACCGACGCGCGGATACCCCGGCACGCCCGGGCCGCGGCCCGGACCTACCGGACCAAGGTGGGCCGCCCGGGGTGATCCTGTATCTGCGCAATCGGCACCGGTTGGCGATGTCCGGGGCCGTCCTGACGGCATTCGCGCTGGGCTGCTTCGTGTTTGGCGTGCTGTCCGTGCGCAACACAACCCAGGGCGTGATGCTGATCGGCCTGTCGTTCTGCCTGGTGATCTACTGGACGAGACCCGCGACGATGATCGGCGTCGCCCTGTTCCTGGCGTTCGCGGCGCTGCCCCAGGGCCTACACGTCGCCAAAGTGATTGGGCCCGTGTCGATCAACGCCTACCACGTGGCGCTGGTCCTGGCCATCTGCTTCGTGCTGCCGGCCGTGCGGCTGCGCTTCTCCGAATACCTGCTGCCGGGGATGTTCGTGCTGACGGTGGCCTACTTCGCCGCGGTCGGCTTCGCGATGGGCCACCCCGCCCCAATCGTGGTGCGGGAGGCCACCTTCCTGCTCGAGGTGGTCGGCGGTTTCGTCCTGGCGCTGGTGATCGTGTACGGCGACTACGTCAAGCTGTCGGTCCACGCGATGGTCCTCACCCTCTGGTTTTCCGCCGGCATGGCCGTCGCCAGCTCCTCGGGCGGGCTGCGGCTGGCGGGGCGGTTGGAAAGCCTGCAAACCGACACCGGCGACACGGCCAACCGCGTCATCACCGCCACCCTGACACCGGCGATCGCCGTGCTGGCCGCGCTGGTGGCCGCCCAGATCGTCGGCCGCCTCAAGCCCGTCTGGTATCTCGTGTTGGGCCTGCCGGCGCTGATCATCTCGGTGCTGGCCTTCTCCCGCAATACGCTGATCGCCCTCGGGGTGGCGGCGGTGGTGGCGTTCTTCGCCACCCTGGGCTGGTCGTCCCTGCGCCGGGCGGCCCGGCTGGCCATCGCCGGCGCGGGGATCCTGGCCGTGGCGGTGCCCGGCGCGCTGTTCCTGCTGCAGCACTCGACAGCCGGGGACTGGCTGGGCGATCAGATCACCGGGTTCAGCCACCGCGTGTTGGGCGGGGTGTCGAGCAATGCACTCGCGGTGGACTCCTCGACGCTGGCCAGGCTGGCCGAGGACGCCAACCTCAACCGCGCCATCGCCAAGGCGCCGGTGTTCGGCCACGGCCTCGGCTACGCCTATCAGGAGCCGTTCGGCAACGACCCGGACGAATTCACGAACACGTTGGGCACCACCTATTCGCACAACTTCTACCTGTGGTGGCTGGCAAAATCCGGCGCGGTGGGCATGGCCGCCTTCGCGGTGTTCGCGCTCACGCCGCTGATCCGGGCGCTGCGCAGCGCATCGGCGCCCGCGAAGGCCAGCGCCGCCGTCAGCGCCGGCCTGCTGGTGATGAGCGTCGTCGACCCGCTGCCCGAGGACCCGGCCAACGCCATGACGCTGGGCATGGCGCTGGGCGCGGCCCTGGCGTTCGCCCGCCTGTGGCAGCGGTCCCGCGTGTCCGGCGAGGACGTCGACCACACCAGTGAGCCCGCCACCGAGCCGCTGATCCCGGCCGCGGTGACGCGGTGAGCGGGCCGGTGCGGGTGCTGGTGTTGGGGCCGGCGCCCGCGGACGCGAGTAGCCGCGGCGGCATGGCGACGGTCGCCGCCCTGATGGCCGCGCATCCCGACGAGCGGATCGGCGTCAGCGTCGTGCCCACCTACGTGGACCGGTCTCGACGGGTGCGACTGCTGGTGGGCGTGCGCGGAATGATCTGGGCCAGTTGGTTGCTCATTCGCCGCCGCGCCGACGTGCTGCACGTGAACATGGCCCACGGCGGCAGCGTCGTCCGCAAGGCGGTGCCGTTGTGGGCGGCGCGGCTGGCTGGCGTGCCGGCGGTGGTACACGGTCATAGCTACGACTTCGGCGGCTGGTTCGACCGGCTGCCGGCACCGGCGCGGGCGACGGTGCGCCGCGCCCTCGTCGCCGACCACTGGCTGGTGCTGGGCCGTCGCCACGTCGACGAGTACGCGGACCGGTTAGAGCTGTCCGCCAATCGAATCAGCGTGCTGCACAACGCCGTTCGCATCCCGGAGACACCCGTGACCCAAACGGGCGTCGGCCGGGTGCACGCCGTGGCGCTGGGCCGGATGGGGACGCGCAAGGGCAGCTATGACATCGTCTCGGCCGTGGCCGCGCTCGACGGGTCGGTCCGCGAGCGGCTGCGGGTCACGCTGGCCGGCGACGGCGACGTGGACGGGGTCCGCGCCGCGGTGGCGGCGGCGGGTGTGGGCGATACGGTTCGCGTGGTCGGCTGGCTGGAACCCCCGGCCCGCGACGAATTACTCTGCACCGCGAACATTTTCCTGCTCCCAAGCCGCGACGAGGGCCTGCCGATGGCGCTGCTGGAGGCGATGGCGTACGGCCTGGCGCCGGTGACCACCACCGTCGGCAGCATCGGCGAGGCGGTGAGCGACGGGGTCACCGGCATCGTTGTGCAGCCGGGTTCGCCCGCCGAGATCGCCGACGCGCTCAGCGCGCTCGTCACCGACGACGGCCTGCGTGCGGGGCTGGGCGCCGCCGCGCGCGCCCGCGCCGTCGACTTCGGACTGCAGCGCTGGCACGAGTCACTGGCCCGACTGTGGACCGGCCTGGCCGCCGATGCCCGCGGCGGGACCAGGTCACTGCCCGTTGGTTGAGGTGGTCGAGTCGCGCGGAATGTCCAGCGTCGCAATCGGATACAACCCCGCGCCGTCGCGGCCGTCGCGCGCCAACGACATCGGCGCGTAGTTCACCACGTGCGAGGCGCCCGGCTTGTGCTGCTGCCAGTCCACCGAGGCGCGCAGCGTGTAGTGGCCCGGCGCCAGGCCCGCCAGGTCGACGCGCACCGACTCCGTCGTCGTCGCCGGGACCGCCTCCTCGCGGGACGAGCCGGTGTCGTCGCTGACCAGCGCCTTGAGGTTGACCGTCGCCGGTAGGCTCTTGACCACCGCCCCCGTGAAATCCACCAGCTTGTACCCGGGCGTCCACTGCTCGGTGGCCGCGGCCGAGCCGTAGTTGGTCCAGGCGACGGATATGCTCGCCGTCTTGCCCTGAATCGACTGGGAGCCCGGCCGCGCCTCGACCGAATACCGGTAGCCCGCAGAGATATTCGCCTGGGCCCACAGCAGAAACAGGCTGGGGTCCATCGCCGACCGGGAGTCGCGGTCCGCGAAGTTGGCGCTCGACGTCATCGACACGTGGTACCTGACAACGTCGTGCAGGGCCTTCTCATAGTAAGACCGCGGATCGGTCCCGCTGGGCAACTGGCACCACTCGGTGATCACCGGCGCAGAGGCCATCCGCTGCTTGATCGCGTTGACGACGGCGTCGTTTGACCGCACGTACTGCGAGTCGTTGGATTCGGCCCAGGCCGGCAAGGGCGCCTGGACGCCAAGGCAATCCGAGCGGATGCCGACCGGCGCCGACAGCTTTTTGGTGACGTCGTCGGCCAGTAGCTCGCGCACGATCTCGGGATTCTGCGGGGTGACCACCAATTGCGTCTGGGGGAAGGCGTTGACGTTCGCCGCCACCAGCTGCTGAATCGATGCCTTGGTGATGCTTTGATCCCGGAACTGGCTGTAATAGCCCAGCATTCCGACGCTTTCGTCGGGCCCGGGGCCGGGGGCGCCCAACACGTCACGCAGGTACGCGATGTGGTTCTCGCTGAAGTCGCCGTAGCCGGAGAACTCGAAAACGCTGAGCCGCTCGTCGCCGTCGTAGCGGCGACCCAGCGCGGCCAGCAGTTGCCCGAACGCGCCCAGGTAGGCCGGGTCGTTCCAGCTCGGCACCACTTGGGTCACCCCGGGCGTGGGGCTGTTCGGCGGGGCCGGATAGCTGGTGGACGACGACCGCATCCAGTCGGGAATCGCGAGGTTGGTGTTGTCGGGATACGAGTCGTTGCAACAGGAGTTGTAGGCGTACACGCGAAGCGTCATCCGCATGTTGCGGTTGGCCAGCTTCGTCAGCGCGTCGTCGATCACGCTGAAGTCGAAGCGGCGATCGTCGGGGGCGTCGGGCGGCAGGGTGTGCGGGTCGACGGGCTGCAGCTGCCGCCACGAGACGCGCAGGCTGGCGTCGTAGGACGCGGGCCACGCCGGGTATCGCTGCTGGGCCGGATTGCCTTGCGGGAACAGCGGAACCAGCAAGTCCTCGTACTGGCCGCGCAGCGGGTTGGCGATCTCCTGAACCGTCGGCGGGATGGCCGGGAAGACCATCGCGGACAGCGGTCCCGGGTTGGGGTGACCGCCGCAGCCGTTCAGCAGCAGCGCCGTGCACGCGATAACGGCGGCAGCGCTCTTTTTGAATGAACGGAGCATCGTCACCGGGGTTAGATCGCGCCTAACGACAACGCCTCGCGGTCGGCGAGGAACGGCATCGGCATCCAGCGCGCGGACAGCAACGCTTCCATCGCGTTGCCCGGCACCGGGCGGGACAGCAGGAAGCCCTGCGCCCGGTGGCACCCGTGTTGCATCAAAGTCAGTGCGGCGGCGGGGGTTTCGACTCCCTCGGCGACCAGTTGCAGGCCGAACGCCTCGGCCAGGCCGATGATTGCCCGGACGATGGCCAGGTCGCCGGCGTTGGTGCCCAGGTCGCGGACGAACCCGGTGTCGATCTTGAGCATGTCGACCGGGAGGGACTTCAGATGCGACAGGACCGCATAGCCGGTGCCGAAGTCGTCGATGGCGATCTGGACCCCGACCTCCTTGAGCTCGTGCAGGGTCTTGCGGGTGGTTTCGATGTCGTGCACGACGGCCCGCTCGGTGATCTCCAGGCAGACCGATCCGCCGTCGATGCCGAACTCGTCGATGGTGTCGGCGACGCTGCGCACGAAGCCGCGGGTGATCAGTTGGACGGGCGACACGTTGATGCGCAGGCTCGCGCTCTGCCCGACGCCGTTGGCGCGCCAACGGCTGAATTCGGCGCAGGCGCTTCGCATCACCCACCGGCCGAGTTCACCGGCCAGGTTGGTCGATTCGGCCACCCCGATGAACGAGTCCGGCAGCAGCAGGCCCCAGATCGGGTGCCGCCACCGGACGAGTGCCTCCGCGGCCACGATGGCGCCGGTCCACAGGTCGACCTCGGGCAGGTAGTGCAGCAGCAGCGCCTCGCTGTCGATGTCGCCCTGCAGGTGCAGCTCGATGTCGTTGCGGAAGGCACTCTTCAGCGACATGTCGTCGGTGGACAGCGCCACCTGGTTGCCGCCCGCGCGCTTGGCGGTCAGCACGGCCTCGTCGGCCCGGCGCAGCAGGTCGGTGCTGTTGTCGCGCCCCGGCATGCCCACCGCGAGCCCGATGCTGACGGTGCGGGTGATCATGTGTCCGCCGATGGCCAGCCGCTCGCGCAGCATCGCCCCCAGCCGGCGGGCGAACGACTCCGCCGTCCCCGTCGACATCGGCTGGTCCGGGATCACGACGAACTCGTCGCCGCCGAGCCGGGCGATCATGCTCTGGTTGCCCGCGCACACCCGGATCCGTTGCGCGAACACCCGGATGAACCAGTCGCCCGCGGTGTGCCCGAGGTAGTCGTTGATCGGCTTGAGCCGGTCCAGGTCGAGGTACAAGACGGCGACCGGCCCCGGGCTTCCCGGCGCGAGCCGTTCGGAGAGGTGCGCGACAAGAGCCCGCCGGTTGTACAGGCCGGTCAGGTCGTCGTGCTCGGCCAGGTAGCGAAGCTTCTCTTCGGCGGCGATCCGCGCCTGCAGCTGCGCGAACAGCGCGGCGATGGCCTCGAGCGTGTTGATCTCTTCTTGCTTCCACTTGCGGGCGCCGTTCTTGACGAAGCCGAGCACGCCCGTGGTGGCCTCGCCCGAGACCAGGGGCGCGGCGGCCACCGAGGGCGACGTGGGCTGCTTGGACCCGCCCAGCCGGCGGGGAAACCCGCGGTTGTTCTGCTCCGGCCGGATCACCACCGGCTTGCGGCCGTGCTCGCACTGGGCCAGCACCGGGTCGGCGCTGGTGAAGTGGACGACGGCCAGCGGATCCGGGTCCGGAACGTCGGTGCGCGGCGGCCACTCCGCCACCAGCACCGAGGCGCGGATGTCGTGGTCGTGGTGGCGCAGGAAGCAGGCGTCGAGATCGAACTGCTCGACGAGCTGCGCGAGCACCTTCTCGCTGACCTGGGTCGCGGTTGATCCCGTCGCCTCCATCAGCTGGGTTGCCACGGAGGTGACGACGAGATCCAGGCTTCGCGGCAAGGACTCCTCCGATGGGCATGTCCCAGCTGGGCTTGGCCGGTTCGGGGGCCCAATCAGGGGATGTTCGTCTTCCAGTTTGCACTCCCCCGATGCACGCCGACGGGCATTGGGGATCCCCATACTTTCGCGGTGGTTGCATTCGGCCCGGGGCAGGTCACGAATAGATGCGAAGCGTATCATGTGCGACCCGGCGCGCGACCCGCTCGAGCCCGGCCCCCAAAGCCCCAAAAAGGATGGGAGACCACCGCAGATGCCCGTCGCAAGCTCGGCGAAACGTTGGCTCGCGCCGGCGGCAAAGACGTTGGCGCCGCGGCTGTTCTGGCGCCGCAAGTACGGCATCCTGCAACGGCTCGGCGAGGCGCGCCCGGACGTGCGGCTGGTCGCGTCGCTGTGCGATCCGAACCGCGTCTCGCTGGACATCGGGGCCGACGTCGGCGAGTTCACGATCGCGATGCTCGCGTCGTCGCGCTCGGTGATCGCGTTCGAACCCCGGCCGGCCCAGGCGCGCGAGTTGGCGTCGATGTTCGACGCGGTCGGCGCGCCGGTCCGGGTGGAGGCCGTCGCGCTCTCCGACACGCCCGGCGTCACCACGATGCGGGTGGTCGAATCCGACCCGGGCCGCAGCACGATCGATGCCGACAACGCCCTGGGCGACGCCGGCGGCGACGCGGTGCAGAGCATCGAGGTGCCGGTGAAGCGGCTCGACGACCTGAGCCTCGGCGATGTCGGCCTGGTCAAGATCGACGTCGAGGGCCACGAACTCGCCGTGCTGCGCGGCGCGACGGAGACCCTCGCGCGCAACCGGCCCGCGGTCCTGGTCGAGGCCGAGGAACGCCATCACCGCGGCGCCGTCGCCGCGATCACCGAGCTGCTGACGGGACTCGGGTACGAGGGCTTCTTCGACACCGGTGACGGCCGGCGGCCGATCGAGGAGTTCGACGCGGCCCGGCACCAGAACCCGGCCAACATCGGCGGGCGGGAGGACGGCTGGGCGTCCCACGGCGTCTACGTCAACAACTTCGTCTTCGTCCCCAAGGGCGTGTGAAACGGCTCACAGCTCTGCCCGGACTGTCACGGTCGGCCGGCCCGCGGTGTCTCAAGGGCACGAGTTCCGTGAGAGTAGGAGACAGAAATGAACCAGCCGGCCGCCCCAAGAACCCACGTCGTCGTCGTCGGCGGCGGATACGCCGGAACCCTGGCCGCCAATCACCTGCGCCAGCGCCCCGACGTCGACATCACCCTGGTCAACTCGCGTCCGGTGTTCGTGGAGCGGATCCGCCTGCACCAACTGGTCGCCGACACGAGCGCGGCGGTCGCCGACTACGACACGCTGCTGGGCGAGGGCATCGGGCTGGTGATCGACGCCGTCGAGCGCATCGAGTCCGCCGACCGCCGGCTGGTGCTGGCCTCCGGCGCCGAGCTGGACTATGACTACCTGATCTATGCCGTCGGCAGCACCGGCGCGATGCCGCTGACCGTGCCGGGCGCCGCCGAGTTCGCGCACTCGGTCGCGGACCTGGAAAGCGCGCAACGGCTGCGCTACGCGCTCGCCGACCTGCCGCTGGGTTCGCCCGTCACGGTCGTCGGCGGCGGGCTGACCGGCATCGAGACCGCGTCCGAGCTGGCCGAGCTGGGGCGCCCGGTGACCCTGGTGTGCGGTGGCATCCTCGGCCCCTCGCTGAGCGAGAAGGGCCGGCGGTCCGTGGCCAAACAGCTGCGCCGCCTGGGCGTCAACGTGCTCGAATCCGGTGCCGCGAGCGAGGTGCGCCGGGACGCGGTGGTGCTCACCGACGGCGCCGTGCTGCCCAGCGCGGCGACGGTGTGGACGGCGGGCTTCGCCGTGCCGGACCTGGCCGCGCGCAGCGGGCTGAGCACCGACTCGCTGGGCCGGCTGCTCACCGACGAGACGCTGACCAGCATCGACGACCCGCACATCGTCGCCGCGGGTGACGCGGCCGCGCCGTCCGGGCAGCCACTGCGGATGAGCTGCCAAGCCGCCGGCCCGCTCGGGGTCCAGGCCGCCAACACGGTGCTCAGCCGCATCGCGGGAGAAGCGCCGGCGCTGCTGAACCAGGCGTTCACTGGCCAGTGCATCAGCCTCGGCCGCTCGCACGGCACCATCCAGCTCGCCCGCAAGGACGACACCCCGGTGGAGGTGTACGTCGGCGGTCGGTTGGCGGCGTCGGTGAAGGAGACCGTCTGCAAGGGCACGCTGTGGTTCATTCGCCGCGAGGCCGCCAAGCCCGGCTCCTACTTCTGGCTCAAGGGCGGCAGGCGGGTCGCGCAGTCCCCGGCCGACGAACAGGTCGCGCTGCCGTGACCCGTTCGTCGGAGCACGCCGAACGATTCACGGTGCTGCGGCCGCTGCTGTTCACGATCGCCTACGAGATCCTCGGCTCGGCGACCGAGGCCGACGACGTGCTGCAGGACAGCTACCTGCGGTGGGCCGACGTCGACCTGTCGGCCGTGCGGGACACCAAGTCGTATCTGGCCCAGCTGGTCACCCGGCAGGCGCTCAACGCGCTGCGGGCCGACGCGCGCCGCCGCGAGGAGTACGTGGGGCCGTGGCTGCCCGAGCCGCTGCTCCTCGACGACCAGGACCCCTCGGCCGATGTCGTTCTGGCGGAATCGGTTTCGATGGCGATGCTGGTCTTGCTGGAGACGCTGAGCCCCGACGAACGGGCGGTGTTCGTGCTGCGCGAGGTGTTCGGCTTCGACTACGGCGAGATCGCCGAGGCGGTCGGCAAGCCGGCGCCGACCGTGCGTCAGGTCGCGCACCGCGCGCGCGAACACGTGCGGGCGCGGCGGAAGCGCTTCGACGCAACGGATGCCGAGCGCAACGCGGAAATCACCGCCCAGTTCCTGGCCACGGCGGCCAGCGGCGACGTGGAGGCGCTGATGGCGATGCTCGCCCCGGACGCCACCTGGACGGCCGACAGCGGCGGCATCGTCAGCGCCGCCCGCAGGCCCGTGGTCGGCGCCGAGCGGGTGGCCCGGGCGATCGTGGGGCTGATGCGCAAGGCCGCCGGCTTCGCCGGGGTGCGCGTGGACATGGTGACGTGCAACAGCGCCCCGGCCGTGCTGCTCTACCTCGGCGAACGGCTCGAAGGGGTGATCACGCTGGAGATCGCCGGCGACAAGATCACCAACTTCTACGTGATGCGCAACCCGGAGAAGCTGGCGGCCATGGCCACCGCTCGCGACATCAGCCGCGGCTAGGCGGCAGACTAGGGCGGTGCGAACCGACCGGCTTGGCGACCTCGGCGCCGCGCCCCGGGTGCTGCGCGCCGTCGGTGATGCCACCGACCGCCTGGGGTTGCCGCCGCCCGCCGCGCTGACGGGCGAGTGGTTCGGTTCGCTGGCGGTGATCGCGCCGAGCCTCGCGGCGCGGCCGGTCGCCGTCGACGACGCCTTCGCGGTCCGGCTGGGCCTGCCCGCGCCCGACTCGGAGGCGGTCGGCGGCGGCTGGGTCGGCTACCTGTCCTATCCCGATCCCGCCGCCGACGGCGGGGCCACCCGGATCCCCGAGGCCGCCGGCGGCTGGACCGACTGCGTCCTGCGCCGCGACCGCGACGGGGCCTGGTGGTACGAAAGCCTGTCCGGCGCACCGATGCCGGGCTGGCTGGACGCCGCCTTGGCGGCCAGGCCGGCGCCGCCGCGCGATTGCCGCATCGACTGGGGCGGCCCCGACCGGGCCGCGCACCGCGGCGGGGTACTGGCCTGCCTGGAGTCGATCCGCGCCGGCGACGTCTATCAGGCCTGCGTGTGCACGCAATTCACCGGGTCGGTCAGCGGGGCTCCGCTGGATTTCTTCGTCGACGGCGTGGCGCGCACCTCACCGGCCCGGGCGGCATACGTCGCGGGGCCGTGGGGTGCGGTGGCGTCGCTGTCCCCGGAGCTTTTCCTGCGACGACGCGGTGCGACCGTGACGTCCAGCCCCATCAAGGGCACACTGCCGCTCGATGCCTGGCCGTCGGCGCTGCGGGCTTCGGCCAAGGACGTCGCGGAAAACATCATGATCGTGGACCTGGTCCGCAACGACCTGGGCCGCGTGGCGACCGTCGGCACGGTCACCGTGCCCGAGCTGCTGGTGGTGCGGCGCGCGCCGGGCGTGTGGCACCTGGTGTCCACGGTGTCGGCGCGCGTCCCCCTCGAGCTGCCGACGTCGGCCCTGCTGGACGCCGCGTTCCCCCCGGCGTCCGTGACCGGTACCCCCAAACACCGTGCGCGGCAACTGATTTCGCAATGGGAGCACAGCCGCCGCGGCATCTACTGCGGAACGATCGGCCTGGCCTCCCCGATCGCCGGATGCGAGCTGAATGTCGCGATTCGCACCGTCGAGTTCGACGCGGGCGGCGGCGCGGTGCTGGGCGTCGGCGGCGGGATCACCGCCGACTCCGATCCCGACGCCGAATGGGAGGAATGCCTGCACAAGGCGGCCCCGATCGTCGGGCTGCCGTTGGTCGCGACACCGGCTCAAGCCGGCTAGGAGACCGGCCGGTGAAGCATCGGAGCCGCCGCCGTAAATTTCGGCTAACACCCCACGCCACGTGCCGCTTTTGCTTAAGCTTCATGGATTGACCCGCGCCGATCGCGAGTCGACTGCCGGAGGGGGCCGTCATGAGAATCGCTGTCCTGGGCGCCGTCGCGTCCGCCCTGATGGGCGGGACGCTGGCGGTCACGCCCCTGACCTCGGTCAGCACGCCGCTGCCGGCCGCGGGACCCTGCGGCAATGGCGGGGCCCCCTGCCAGAAGGTGGCGTCGGTCCTGATGCCCGAGACGCCGCCGTCGGCGCCCGGCACGCAGGCCGCTCCCGCCGCGAACACTGGGGACGCCCCCAAGCCGGTCGCAGAGGCCACCAACCCGGCAATGCCCGGCGGACCGGCTACACCGGGCGGGTCCGCGGCGCGCGCGGTGCCAGGGCTGGGCGGATCGGGAGGCGGCGCGCCGGCCGCGGCGTTACCGGGCGGGTTCGACACGGGTTTGCCTGACTCCGCGGCCGCGGTCCTCCCGCAACTGCCCGGCGCCATAGACAACGCGGCCGCGATCTCCGCCGCACCCGCCGGGGCACAAACCGCCTGGTCGATCGTCCAGGGCGTCGTGGGCGTCGGAACCACCGTGGTCGGCGTGGGAACCAGCGTCGTCGCCACCGCGTCCACCGCCGCCATCGCGCTCGCCTACCTCAAGAGCAGCGGCCTGCTGCCGGCCGGCTTCACCCTGGGCGTGCCGGCCGTGCCGGCCATCCCGGGGCTTGCCACCGCGGCGGCGGCCGTTCCGGGCGCGGCGGCGGCCGTTCCGGGCGCGGCTGCGGCCATCCCGGCGGTGCTGGCGCC
>NZ_LZKK01000201.1 GCF_001672815.1 Mycobacterium sp. E796
ACCGATACCCCTCCGACACCCCCGCCGCCGCCGCGCAAACCACGGTCGAGACCGCGCATCGCGATCGGCATCGCGATCCTTGTGGTTGTCGTCTCCACCTATGCCCTGTCGCTGTTCGGCGTGCACCAATTGCAGGAAGCGGAGGCCCCGCTTCCGCCATTGGACCTGAGCCAGGGCGGCGGCGATGCCACCATCGTGCAGCTGCGCCTCGAGGAGCTCAAGACGGTGGCGAATCGCCTGACCGTGAATGTGCTTGTCTATCCAGGGATTTCGGCATACGACAATCGGCTCGACGTGCTGGGCACCGACGTCGGGGTGCGCCTGTATCCAACGAGCGAGTTAGGGGACCTGCATTACCCGAAGGGGAAGGCCCCGGGGCAGCTCACGACGGCCGTCCAGGCGCACGGCGATCCGGGCAACTGGCCCTTCGACTCCTACACCACAGAGCCGATCTCGGCCGATGCGTTCGTCGGGTCGGGCGACAACATCAAGAAGGTGCCCGCCCGGGTGGAAGTGACCGGGGAGTTGGACGGGTGGGACGCCACGGTCACCCGCCTTCACGACCCGGCCGCGCTGCCAACCCAGCGCGGTTCGGACAACGGGAACGTGGTCATCACCTTGAAGCGGGCCAAGGGGCCGCTGATCTTCGACCTCGGCATCTGCCTGGTGCTCATCAGCCTGCCCACCCTGGCACTGTTGGTCGCCATTCCGATGGCGCTGGGCCGGCGTAAGTTCTTGCCGCCGTTCGCAACCTGGTATGCCGCGAACCTGTTCGCCATCGTCCCGTTGCGCAACATCCTTCCCGGTGCGCCACCGCCCGGCTCCTGGATCGACCAGGCCATCGTCCAATGGGTGCTGATCGCTCTGGTGACGGCGATGAGCCTGTACATCTTCGCCTGGGTGCGGCAAGGCGACTGACGTTCGGCGCGCCGGTTAACGGCGGCGTGTTAAAGCTGGTAGCGCCCTTTGTTAAGAACTCGTAGCGGGACTCGCTTCGGGGTGCCAGCAAATAGCACCGTTGCTAGTGTGCGTCCGTGTCGGTTCAACGGGACGTCGTCGTAGCGCTGCCCGCGAACGGCCACGGCGCTGCCCCCGCGTCGCCAACCGCGCCCGCCGCACCGTCCCGTAAGCCGCGACGACGGCACCTCGTCCTCGACATCTCCATCATCGTGGGCGTTGCCGTCGTCTATGTGCTGTCCCTGCTCGGCTATCACTGGCTGGCCACCGCGCCGGGCCCGCTTCCCGACCCGGAGCTGAACACCGCCGACGGCACGGTGGTCTTGATGCGTTTCGAGCAGCTGCACACCGTGGCCAATCGCCTCGACGTGAAGGTCTTGGTGATGCCCGACGATTCGATGATCAACAAGCGCCTGAACGTGTTGAACACCGACACCTCCGTGCGCATCTTTCCGCAGAACGACCTCGGGGACCTGCAGTACCCGGTGGGGAAGTTGCCTGCGCAGGTGGCCACCACCATCGAGGCCCACGGTGACCCCGGCGACTGGCCGTTCGACTCGTACAGGACCGACATCATCCAGTCCGACGTCCTCGTCGGGTCGGGCGAAAACCGCGTATTAAAACCCGGCCGGGTCGAAGTGACCGGAAAGCTGGACGGCTGGGACATCTCGGCAATCCGCGTCGCACGCAACCCCAGCGACCCCGACCGCCCGGACAACGTCATCGTCACGCTGCATCGGGCGAAGGGTCCGCTGGTGTTCGACCTGGGGATCTGCCTGGTCCTCATCACGCTGCCGACGCTGGCGCTGTTCGTCGCCATTCAGATGCTGACCGGCCGGCGGCAATTCCTGCCGCCGTTCTCCACCTGGTACGCCGCAATGCTGTTCGCCGTCGTGCCGCTGCGCAACATCCTGCCCGGGACCCCGCCCGCGGGTTCATGGATCGACCAGGCCGTGGTGATCTGGGTCCTGATCGCGCTGGCGACGGCGCTGGTCCTCTATATCGTCGCCTGGTACCGACATTCGAGCTGAGGCGCACGGTCTTCCGGCGATGTGAATCACGCCGAACGGGTGAAGAAATCCTGCAAACGGAATGATCCGTTAACGCCGCCCGAATTCAGGCCGTGAATACCTTGCCACGGCAGCTGAAATCCAAGGCGAAGTGGTATAGGACTCAGTACCCTGTGCGAACGGATTCGGCGCGGAGGTTGAGCGTTTGGTAGAGGCGGACAACGGGTCGGAATGGCCGATCGTGGCCCGTGACGACGAGCTGCGCCGGGCGCTGGTGGCACTTGGGAGCGCCGATCTCGACGGCGTGGCGTTGATCGGGGAGAGCGGGGTCGGCAAATCGACGCTGGCTCGGGCGCTCGCGGAGACGATGGAATCTCGTGGGGCGACTGTTCGGTACGCGCTGGGCACCAAGACAGGCACCGCCATCCCGTTGGGCGCGTTCTACCGCTCGGTTACGGTCGAGGCGGCACACGAACCGGCGGTGATGCTGGGCGCCGCACACCGCTCCCTGGAGCGGGAGACAGATCTCGTCGTCGTGGTCGACGACGCGCAGTTGCTCGATCCATTGTCTGCGACGTTGGTGCATCAGCTTGCGACCGGCGGCAGTGCACGGTTGATCCTGACGATCCGGTCGGGTGACCATGTCCCCGACGCGATAACCGCGCTGTTGAAAGAGCAGTTGTTGCTCGGCCTTCGGATCGAGCCGTTCACCCGTGACCAGACCGGCACACTCGCCCGCGCCGTGCTCGGGGGCGTGGTCGACGCCAGGCTGATCAACGAGTTGCACGGCCAGACCGCGGGCAGCCCGCTGCTGCTGCGCGGTGTGATCGGCGCGGGTCGGGAAAGTGGTGCGTTGGCGCGCACGGAAGCGGGTTGGCAACTTCGGGGTGCGCTGGGCGCCGACAGTGGACTCTACGATCAGCTCCTGTCGCGACTGAGATCCCTGACGCCGGCGGAGCTCGAAACGGTCGAGATTCTGGCTGTGGCGGAGGCGCTGGATTGGGAAATCCTGCGTGAGCTCTGCGATGTTGACGTGGTGGCAAACCTCGAGCGCCGTGGTGTGGTCGAGATGGTCGCCGACGGGTCGAACACCATCGCGCGGCTCTGCCACCCCGTCGTGGGGAAGGCCGCCGTCCAGCACGCGGGTGTCGTGCGTTCCCGCCAGGTCAGAACCGCGCTGGCACAACAACTTCAGAGGCAGATCCGGACCGGGAACGGGCGGTCGGCTGTGCCAGACGTGCGCTCGCGCATCCAACTGGCGCAGCTCATGACCCGCAGCGACCTGCGCCCGGACCTCGACCTTATCGTGGGCGCAGCGGCGAGCGCGCTGACCATGTCGGACGTCGGCTGTGGAGAAGAGCTGGCCCGGTTCGCCTTCGAGCGCGGGGCGGGCCTGCCGGCCGCGATCGTGCTGGCCGAGGCGATCGGCTGGCAGGGGCGTGGCGACGAAACCGAAGCGGTCCTCAATGCGGTCGAACCCCCGGACGGCACCGATGAGGTGCTAGTCGTACGTTGGGGTTGCCTTCGTGCCGCCAACCTGTTCTTCAGCTGTAGGCAGGTCGAGCAAGCCCGTTCGGCGCTGGCCGACGTCCGGGCGCGCGTCGATTCCGAAGCCTTGCTGCCGATCGTCACCGCGATGGAGGCGGCGTTCGAGTTGTTTTCCGGCGACGTTCCGGCAGCGATTGACCGAGGTTTCACCTTGTGCATCTCCGACGTGCAACCCGTGGCCGGGATGTGGGCGACGACGTGGACGTGTTGGGCGCTGGCCCTCGCAGGCCGGTTCCACGAAGTCCAGCGGGTAGCGGACGAGGGGCGTTCGGCGGTGTTCGACCAGCCCGGACCGTACCGGTTTGCGATGGGGCTGGCCGAGGTCCTGGCGCTGACCTCCGCCGGCGACAACACGGCGGCCGAACGGCTCTGGGAACGCTACGCTCCGACGGTCAGGCTGTGGCCCGCTGAAGACGCCTTTCCGCACGCCATGCTTGGGTTGGTGCGTCTCGCGCAGGGCGCACTGGCATCAGCTTCCGATGCGTTCCGGGATTCGATATCGGCGATGTCGCGCGGTTTTCCGTTGGGCTGGTTGATGCTGGTGGAGGCATGGTCCGCGCAGGCCCACGCCGCGCGGGGAGACAGTGCGGCCTCCGCCGCCGCGCTGCGCAGGTCGCAGAACGCGTACGGACCGCAGGTCGCGGTGTTCTTGCCCGAACTCGAACTGGCGCGGGCCTGGGAGCGAGCCTCGGCCGGCCAGACGGTGACCGCGCAAGCCCATGCGGTGCGTGCCGCGGAGGTCGCGCGACAGTCCGGGTTGTACGCCGTGGAGCTGCGCGCGCTGCACAGCGCCGTCCGCTTCGACGACCACTCGCACGCGGCAAGGCTGGCCGAGCTGGCCGGCATGCTCGGGAGTCCGTTGGCGCGGGCGATCGCAGAGCACGCTCGCGGCCTGGCCGACCAGGACGGAGATGTGCTGGACGCGGCGGCCGACCGGTTCGCGGACATGGGCGCGCTGGCTCTCGCGGCCGACGCCGCAGCCCACGCCGCACGCGAACACGCGCGCGCCCTCCAGCATGGCAAGGTGATCACGTCGTCGGCCCGGGCGCACAGGTTGGCCGGCCAGGGCGATATACGAACACCGGCGGTCGGCGCCGTCGCCTCGCCGTTGCCGATCACCGCGCGTGAACGCGAGATCGCCAATCTGATCACGGCCGGATTGTCCAACCGTCAGATCGCCGAAAAGCTCTTTGTGTCGGTGCGAACGGTGGAGGGACACGTTTATCGGCTATTCGCAAAGCTTGGAATCAACGACCGCGACAAGCTTGCCTATTTAATGCGCCTTGCTTCTCAGGACACCCAAACATCCAGGCCGGCTTTTATTCCCCGCGGTACATACTGACCAGAAATGCCATTAGGACTTTTGCCGGTCAGAGGCCCAGGTGCGCCAAGACCGGCTCCTACGGCACATCTCGTGTCGCCGCGGTCTCGTTCGCTCGTTGGCGCGGCGCGTCGGCCGCCACGACCCTGCGATATCGCAATGCGATCCGTTGTCGGCGTATCGCGGCGCGGCCGCGTCGCTCCAGTCGCCCGATGTGTTCGTCGCAGCCGCAGAGGCAGTCGCCGGTTTGGAAGGTGGCCTCCGTCGCACGCCCGAGTTCGATGCACATGACGCAGAGGGGGGTGATGGAACTGCGGTCAAGCGGTCTTCGCAGCGTCCGGCCGGCCGTGCGGCGGGCAGGCGCCAGGCGGTCACGAGCGCTTTCCGTGCCGCGCACACGTTGCAGTATTGGTCGGATGCGCCGGATGGTGAGGTCCATCATGGTGTCACCTCGACTGTTGACCCTGCGCCGCTGCGGTTGTGTCAGATAATCGTCGCAGCGAATCCGCCCGCGACCCCAAGTAGTTGACTACTCGACCTGTACTCGACTTCCGGGTCGCCTCCGCGCGGTCGCGTGCTTGCCCGGTCCCAAGAACTTTTGTCCGACGGTTGTGGCATACTCGAACATATGTTCGATCAAGCGGCGCGGGCTGAGGTGATTGCCCGGTTCGATGAGATGATCGAGCGGCGTTATCCGTCCAAGACCAGCACGTCGGCCGCACTTCTAACTGAGATCGAGGCCGCGGCGCGCGAGGAAAACCGGGCCGCCGCTACCCAGCTGGACCGGATCGGGCGGTTGTTCGCCTATCGGCTCTCGCGGTGTTCGGAGAGCGAGGAGTGGGCGATCGACACCATGGAGGCCGTTGCCGCGGAGGTGGGGGCGGCGCTGCGGATCAGCCAGGGCCTGGCGGCCAGCCGGCTGCGCTACGCGCGGGCGATGCGTGAGCGGCTGCCCAAGGTAGGGGAGGTGTTTCGGGCCGGGGATATCGATTTTCGGTTGTTTCAGACGATCGTGTATCGCACGGATTTGATCGAGGATCCCGAGGTGTTGGCGAGGGTGGATGCGCAGTTGGCGGCCAATGTGGCGCGCTGGCCGTCGATGAGTCGGGGCCGGTTGGCCGCCCAGGTGGATCGGATCGTGGCCCGCGCGGATGTGGACGCGGTGCGCCGGCGCGCCGCGGCGCAGCGCGATCGGGAGGTGTGGGTCGGCCCGGATCTGGATGGGCGTGCGCAGATCGGCGGGGTGCTGTTGTCCCCGGACGCGCACGCGTTGGATAAGCGGCTGACTGCGTTGGCCGCCACGGTGTGCCCGCACGATCCGCGCAGCCGCGAGCAGCGCCGCGCTGAT
>NZ_LZKK01000202.1 GCF_001672815.1 Mycobacterium sp. E796
CCAGGACTATCACGCGCTGGCCGGGAAGGCGGCGGCGTTTCAGGACCAGTTCGTGCAGCACCTGACTGCGAGTGCCGCCTCCTACGCCAGCGCTGAGGCGGCCAACATGGCGTCGTTGCTAAAGCCCTTGACAGCAATTGGGGCCCCGATTGCCGCTGCTGCCACAACCGCCCAGTCCACGATGAGCGATTTAATAGCGAATGTGATAACAAATATTCAAGCCGGAATAGAGACATTGATAACGATGATTACATCTTTATTAATGTTGCTAGCGATTGTACCCTTTTTGCTACTGTTTCTTTTAAGTGTTGCTTTATACGGGCCATGGTGGCTTGTTTTGCTTAATGCCGGGCGTGGGTATTGAGATGACGCCCCCCTCAGCGCGGTCGGTGAGGTTCGCGCAGTCGGATCGACGCCCAACGAGTTGGTCGCGAGGGTTGGATTCTCCATCGTTCCTTCGCCGAACCTTTCACGTTCGTGGTCGGGCAGCGTCTAGCCGACGACGAGGCGTGTCTCGGCTTTGAAGGTGCCGTCGCGGTTGTCCCGGACGTGGACGCTGGTGGTGATGGCGATGTCCGGCCAGGGCCAAGAGGCAGGCCGCAACGCAGAGCGCGTCTGTTAGATCGGGAAGAACATCGGAATGGGAGTACCTGTTGCAATAAAAAGTAAAACTAGTGCTACCCAAGCGCCTATGATTACAAAAGTGCCGACCGTAACGAAAATGCTCCATAACGCCGGGTAGCCTTGAATAAATATCCAAAACTGGTAAAAGGCTGCGCCCAATATCTTGAGTAATTGGTCGAAAGCTGCGCTAACAATGTTGCCTAACTCGTATCGGACAGCCCCGACGGCGCTGCCAATCAAGTTCACAACCCCTCCCAAGGGCTTTAGCAACGACGCCATGTTGGC
>NZ_LZKK01000203.1 GCF_001672815.1 Mycobacterium sp. E796
CGAATTGATCTCCGGCGGCAACACCAAAAAACTCATCACCCGTCCTTTAGTTGAAGAAGCCCGACTGCGCGTCGCGCTTGTTGAAGAAGCCGGAGTCGCCGTTGCCCGAGTTACCGATGCCCGAGTTGAAGACGTTCGAGTTGCCGATGCCGATGTTGTCGAAGCCGGTGTTTCCGATTCCCGCAAGGAAACTGCCCGAGTTGCCGATGCCGACGTTGTTGCCGTTGCCCGAGTTTCGGAAGCCCGACTCGAAGGCCAGGCCGGCGTTTTGGAAGCCGGACGTGTCGCCGCCCGCGTTGAAGAAGCCGGAGCTGTCCAGGCCGGTGTTGCCGAAGCCGGAGTTCTTCACCCCGGCCGGGGTGATGCCGCTGCCGAAGCCGGTGTTCAGGTTGCCCGCATCGAAGCCGCCGGTGTTGCTCGCGCCCGAATTTCCCCATCCGGTGTTGAAGTTGCCCGCGTTGAAGTCACCGGTGTTGAGGGAGCCCGCGTTTCCGCTGCCCGTGTTCTGGAAGCCGGAATTCCCCATCCCGAAGTTCTGGGAGCCGCCGTTGAGCATCCCCATGTTGTTCGAGCCGCCGTTGCCCGCGCCGAAGTTGCTGAATCCGCTGTTGAGTAAGCCGGTGTTGTCCAGACCGGAGTTGGTGAACCCGGTGTTGAAGCTGCCGGAGTTCTCGAAGCCGAAGCTGTGGTTGCCGGAGTTGAAGATGCCGACGTTCCCGGTGCCCGAGTTGAAGAAGCCGATGTTCCCGGTACCGGAGTTGCCGAAGCCGAGGTTGCCGCTGCCGGAATTCAGTGCGCCGAAACCGATCTGGTTGTCGCCCGTCAGCCCGAAGCCGATGTCGTTGTTGCCCGTGTTGCCGAAACCGAAATTGTGGTTGCCGGTGTTGGCGGCGCCGACGTTGTTGCTGCCGCGGTTCCCGAAGCCCATGTTCGCGTCGCCGCGGTTTCCGCTGCCCATGTTGCCGCTGCCCAGGTTCCCGTTGCCGACGTTGGTGTTGCCGAGGTTTCCGCTGCCGACGTTGCCGACGCCGGCGTTCCCGAAGCCGGTGTTGTTGTTGCCGGCGTTCCCGCTGCCCAGGTTTTGGCTGCCGCGGTTGCCGTCGCCGATGTTGCCGATGCCGTTGTTTCCGTTGCCGACGTTGCCGCTGCCGATGTTGCCGCTGCCCAGGTTCTGGTTGCCGCTGTTGCCGCTGCCCGCGTTCCCGTTGCCGTGGTTACCCCCGCCCACATTGCCGGCGCCGACGTTGCCGATGCCCAAGTTGGCCAGGACGTCCTGCGCCGCGGCCTGCGTGGGCGTCCCGATCATGGACGCGTTGGCGGCCTCGGCTTCCGCGTAGAGCGCCCCGCCGGCGCTCATGGCCCGAACGAACTGCTGATGAAAGCTCGCC
>NZ_LZKK01000204.1 GCF_001672815.1 Mycobacterium sp. E796
GGCTGGCCAGCGCACACGCCGCGACCCGCGAAAGCATCGGGCGACTCGACGCCATCGCCGAGGAGATCGACCGCGCCGCCAGCGGCCTCTCGTACCTTGCCGTCGATACCCCGATGGGGGCCCGCGAATTCCGTCGGTTTTTGGCCGACAAACAGCGCGAGATCGCGACGGTGGTCGCCGACGCGCGCGAACTCGGCCGCGCGAAAAGGGCTGTGCTGGACGGCTTGCGCGCTCAGTACGCCGTCCCCACCGGCTAGCCCAAGCGCGCTTCGATCCGGTCGTGCACAGGCGCGCCGGGGTGAATTGTCGACGGGAACATGCCTGGGTACTGTCGCCCGGCATGGAGGGGCCGCGACACCGATGTCGACGTATGACGAGCTGATCAACACGATCAAATCCGTCCGGGACCGCACCGGCGATCCGAACGCGTGGCAGGCTGGCTTGGCGCCGAATGAGGTGGCGGCGGTCATCACCCCCACCACCCGGCCCGACCAACTCGAGGCGATCGTGCGCAAGATCCGCCAGCAACATTCGGACATCTTCGGTGCCGGGGTGCCCGTATCCGACCGGGAACAGGGCGAGGCCGCCGAGGCCATGGCGGGCGCCGAAGCCGCTCTGGCACACCAGAATTCAGCGAGCTCCCAGCTCGATATGCAGGTGATCACGGCGATTTTGAACGCCCACCTGAAGTCTGTCGAGGGCAGGGAAGCCCTGTCGAAGCTGCAGCGCGAGACCGAAGCCGCCGTGCTGACCCGGTCGGATCTCGACACTCCGGCGGGAGCGCGGGATTTCCAGCGATTCCTCATCGGCAAGCTCAAGGACATCCGGGCGGTCGTCCTGAACGCGAGTCTCGACGACACTTCGAAATCGGCGCTGATGGCCGCGTGGACTTCGCTCTACGACGCCTCCAAGACCGGACCCGACGACCGGCCGCCCGCGGCCACCGTCCCCGTCGCCGCACCCGCCGACAGCACGACGCAAGGGCCGGTCGAGGACCTCGAGACCGGCTGGGACCCGCTACTGGATTCGATGCCGGCCGACGACTCCGGCCTGGCCGCAGCGGATTCCCCGGTGCCGGCCACCGGCGGGGGCAGCCCGGCTCCGGCGGCGCCGGCCGCGCCGCTGATGCCGGCCATCCCGAGCCTCGGCGCCGGATCGCTGCCGGGCCTGGGTGGGTTGGGCGGCCTGCCGTTGCCCGGGCTGGGGGACGTCGGTCGCACCGACCCGTTGCGGGGCGTGGGCGACGAACGGCTGGTCGGGTCGCGCGACCCGGATGCGGACGATCGCGAGGGCGAGCAAAACCGGGCCGACGCAGAAGACGCGGCGACGGACCAGCGCGATTCGTCGCCGGTGGGTCCTACTACGGTGACCCTGCCCGACGGCGATACGGTGACGGCCGCCAGCCCGCAGCTCGCCGCGGCGATCAAAGCCGCCGTCGGCGGGGCGCCTATCGCAGATGCCTTCCACCAGCAGGGAATTACCATCCCGCCGCCCGGGACCGCGGTCAGCGACCCCGTCGACCCGCTGCAAACGGTACCCGGCGACATCGGCATCCTCACCGATCGCCACGCGCTCGCACTCGGTCACGAGAAGGCCCTTCTCGACGGCCAGATTCAGCGCATCGCCTCCGTGAACGGGCCGAGCTTTCTAGGCTGGGAGCATCCACCGGCGGCGACCGCGCCCGATGCCTCGCCGGCTGAGCCGCACAAACCTACACCCACCGGGCCGGCGGCCACGTCCACCGCATGAGAATAGGGATCTCGCCGGGCTTCCCCGGCGCCGCAGGAAGAGGAGACAGCAGATGGCCGAGCCAATCCGGGTGGTGCCCGCGCACTTACGTCAAGCCGCTGCGCATCACCAGGAGACCTCCGACTACTTGCGCACCGTTCCGTCGTCGCACGCGGCCATCCAGGAAAGCTTGGACTCACTCGGGCCCATCTTCGGTGAACTGCGTGAGGCCGGGCGCGATCTGCTCGAACTCCGCCGCCAGTGCTACGAACAGCAAGCCGACGACCACGCCGACATGGCCGAGAAATTGGGCATTTCGGCGGCGGCGTGGGAGCAGCACGAGCAAGACGCGGCACGAGATTTCGGCGGCGTCATCGATGGCGGTCGATGACGGACGCGAATCCAGCCTTCGACACCGTCCACCCGAGCGGGCACATCCTGGTCCGCTCCTGCCGCGGCGGGTATATGCACAGCGTCGCGCTGAGCGAAGAGGCGATGGAAACCGACGCCGAGACGCTGGCACAGGGCATCCTGCTGACCGCCGATGTGTCCTGCCTCAAGGCGTTACTCGAAGTCCGCAACGAGATCCTCGCGGCAGGCCATACCCCGTCGATGGAAATCCCCACCCCGCACGATCTTGATGCGGCCATCGAAAAGCTGCTGGCGCACAAACTGCGCCGCCGCGACGGCGCGCGCTAGCCGCTCAAACGGCCTAAAGCAGCCACCTCTTCGCGCTGTCGGGATCGGGTGCGATGTCGGTGGGCGGCTCTATGGGATTGGGGCCGAACAACTCTCGGGCGCGGGCCAAGAGGGCACGCACCTCGTCGAGTTGCTGCTGCAGCGCAGAATCAGCCATGTCCCCACGCTACCCAGGCCATCGCAGCTGCACAATTCACCGACTGAATGGACGCCCCGATGGATGTCGGTAGGCTTAACCAGTGGCGATCTTCGGTCGGACGACGGCGCGCCAGCGCCTCCGGAGAGCGACCCGGGAGTCACTGACGATTCCAGCCTTCAGCTCTCCGCTGGATTGCACGCCCTGGGTGACGGGCGGGCTTTGGCCTGCCGAGCTTTCCACGACGAACGACGAAACCGCCACTCTCGCAGAGTATCTCAAGGACGACCTGCAGCGGATCACCCGAAGCGCCAATGACGAGCTGCGGGCCATCAAGCTGGCGGGAATGCCCGATCTCACCAGACGGACGGAAGAAGCCAGGGTCGTCGACGAGGCACGGGCCCGCGCCGCGCAACGAGTCGAGTCGACGGTTCGGCAATTGAACGCGATGCGCGCTGCGGTGCCCGTCGAACGCGACCGCTCGCGGGATGCCGACACCCTCAGCGGCGCCGATTTGGAGACGACGCAGGTTATCCCCGCCGTCACCGACCCCGAGTGCCCGGAAGGAAGTAACGGCGCCGATCTCGAGGAGACGCAGGCTATCCCCGTCGTCACCGACGTGGCCGCCCCGGAAGCCGCCGAGGCTCGGCACCGAGCCCCCGACGACGACGACGCCGCTGCGCCGGGACCGCGGCCGGAACCCACGGAGCCCCGGGAAGAACCGGTCGCCCCGGTGACCGCGGTCGCACGCGAATCCGAGGACGAGCGGTTGCGGCGGCTCCTCGCTTTCGTGATCCATCAAGAGCCGCGCCTCAATTGGGCGATCGGGGATCGTCCCGACGGCACCACCGTATTGGTCACCGACTTCGCCCACGGCTGGATACCACCGGATATCGCGGTCCCGGAGGGCGTGCGGTTGCTGGAACCGGAGCCGCGCGCCGGCAAGGTATCTGCCCTGCTGGGCGAAACCGAGCGTGCCGTCACGTACGCGCCCGGGGATGCCCTGGGCCGGCTGGACGACTTCGCCGAGACCAAGGCGTCGACGCGGGCCCGCGAGTTGCCCTCGGTCGACGATCTCGGCTGGGAGTTGAGCCAGGCCACGCATTGGCGCGACGGACTGCCGCGGATGGTGCACACCGTTGCCCGGGCCGCCGCCGCCGGAACTGGCGTGGTGGAGGAAGAAATCGACGTGCTGCGAGTGCATCTCGATACCGCGCGTTACCAGCTGCTGGTCCAGTACCCGGACCTCGATCCCGCGCTCTTGCTCAATTGCTTGTTACTAGCCGCCACCGAGGCCGCCGCGACCGGAGACTCGGTGGCGGCGAACTACCACCTGGCCTGGTTTCACAAACTCAGCGCGCCGTAACTGCTCTTCGCGCTTATGCGCTCATCGACCGGGGCTTGGTCAGATGGCCCCGGCTCTCTTCGCGCTTATGCGCTCATCGACTGGGGCTTGGTCAGATGGCCCCGGCTCTCTTCGCGCTTATGCGCTCATCGACCGGGGCTTGGTCAGATGGCCCCGGCTCTCTTCGCGGTTATGCGCTCATCGACCGGGGCCGGGAGGCCCGGCGAAAGCCTGCGCGATCTCCAGCCACCGCTGCGCGTCGGGACCGTGCGCCGTGATGTCGAGAGCCCTCAACGGGCGCCGCTGGGTCACCAGGAAGCAGAAGTCCTCGGCGGAGCCCGTGACCCGCTGGGCGGCGTCCGGCGGTCCCCAGGACCAGGTGTCGCCGCCGGGCCCGCGCAGCTCGACCAGGAACGGGTCCGCGGGTGGCGTCAGGTTGTTGATGGCGAATGCGTAATCGCGGGTGCGTACCCCGATGTGCGCGATCGACCGCAGGCGTTCGGTGGCGGGGCGCTTGACGCCGAGCGCGTCGGCCACGTCGAGCCCATGCGCCCACGTTTCCATCAACCGGGCTGTCGCCATCGAGGCCGCGCTCATCGGTGGCCCGAACCACGGCAGCTTGCGACCGTCGGGCACCGTCAGCAGGGTGTCGTGCAGCCTTGCCCGGGTTGTCCGCCAGTCGGCGAGCAGCTCGGCCGGCGCGATGGCGGCAAGTTCCTCGGCACCCGCGTCGACGAACCCGGTGGGGTCGGCCGAAGCGGCCTCGAGCACGGCGGCGAAGCCCGCCTCGTCGGTGGCCGCGGTCAGCGCGACCCGGTCCGTCCACAACAGGTGCCCGATCTGGTGGGCGATGGTCCAGCCGGGCGCGGGCGTCGCATCCGCCCAACGGTCCGGCGCAAGCGGCGCCACCAACGTGTCGAGGTCGTCGCTTTCGGCCCGCAGGTCGGCCACCATCGGCGCGGCACCGGTCATGTATGCACCTTAACCAGTGCCCGCCGGCTGGCCGCGACGGCCGATGAAGGCGTGCATGGCCAGGCCGATCAAGTACAGGCCCGAGCCGAACAGCACGAACCCCGGCGCTCGTCCGTCGTCGGGAATCAGCGTGGCGGACAACGTGATCGAGACGATGAACGCCACCCAGAACAGCGCGTCCTGCACCGCGAACACGTGTCCGCGTAGCGCGTCGTCGACGTCCATCTGCATCGCGGAGTCGGCGCAGAGTTTTACCACTTGACCGGCCAGGCCGAGGAAAAATCCACACACCACCATCACCGCGAGCCGTAGGCTGGCGCCCGGGATCTGGATCACCGCGGCCGCCACCAGCGCGCCATTGGCCGTGGCGTAGCGCCCCCAGCGGCGCACCACCGCCGGCGTGAACAAGTTGGCCAGGAATGCGCCCAGGCCCGCCGCGGCGAAGAACAGCAACGCGATGCCCAGGCCGCCGGTCGCCGGACGCGGACCGGGCAAATGGTGCACCAGCACCAGCATCACCAGCGAATTGATGCCCACCACCATGCGATGCGCGGCCAGGCCGGACAGGGTGGCCGCGACCGTCGGGCGCTGCACGACCGTGCGGGCGCCGTGCAGCCAGCCGGTGATCACCGCGTAGACGGCCGATCCGTGGATCGCGCGCTTGGTGTCGTCCGGGCCCAGCACCCGGGCCCCGAACCGCAACGACAGGAACAACGCGATCGACACCGGTATCGCGGCGATGAAGATGATCACCGAGGCGCCCTCGTCGCCGGCGCCGACGAAAAACCGGGGCACCAACATGAAGTTGGCGCCTAGGAAGGCCGCGAAGGCACCGGATGCGGTCGCCACCGAGTTCATGGTGACCACCTGCTCCCGCGGCACCACATGCGGCAGGGAGGCCGACAGGCCGGATGCGACGAACCGGGCCAGGCCGTTGGCGAGCAGCGCGCCGATCAGCAGCGGTATGTCGCCTGCCCGCAACGCCAGGATGGTGCCGATGCAGGCGATGAGGATCAGACGGCCCACGGTGGCGCCGACCAGCACCAGCCGCCGGTCCCAGCGGTCCATCAGCGCGCCGGCGAACGGCCCGAGCAGGGAGTAGGGCAAGAACAGCACCGCGAACGCTCGGGCGATGGCCATCGGGTCGGCGGCGCGGTCGGGGTTGAACAGCAGCGCCCCGGCCAGGGCGGCCTGGAAGAGACCGTCGCCGAACTGGCTCGCCATGCGCACCTGGAGCAGCCGCCAGAAGTCCGGCAAACTGCGCACCGACCGCCACAGGTCGACGGGTGCGCGTGACTGCATCCGGGATTGAATCACAGAACCGACTTCCACCGTTGGGGTTGGGCGCCATCGCCAACAGTACAAATATGTATCGGCCATGCCCGATTGCACCGGCCGACGTTACGAAGGTGCGATGATGGTTTGATGCCGCCCGAAGATCCGGAGGACTATGTAGCACCCGCAGCGCAGCGGGTGCGTGCTGGCACTTTGCTGCTCGCCAACACCGACCTTCTCGAGCCGACTTTTCGTCGCAGCGTGATCTACATCGTCGAGCACAACGACGGCGGCACACTGGGTGTCGTGCTCAACCGGGCCAGCGAGACCGCGGTGTACAACGTGTTGCCGCAGTGGGCCAAGCTGTCCGCCAAACCCAAGACGATGTTCATCGGGGGGCCGGTCAAGCGCGACGCGGCACTTTGCCTGGCGGCGCTGCGGATCGGCGCCGACCCGGACGGCGTGCCGGGCCTGCGGCATGTGGACGGCCGGATCGTCATGGTGGATCTGGACGCCGACCCGGACCTGATCGCCCCGCTGCTTGAAGGGGTGCGCATCTTCGCCGGCTACTCCGGCTGGACAATCGGTCAGCTCGAGGGTGAGATCGAACGCGACGACTGGATTGTCTTGTCCGCCTTGCCATCTGACGTGCTGGCCGGGCCGAGGGCCGATCTGTGGGGGCAGGTGCTGCGCCGGCAGCCGCTACCGTTGTCGCTACTTGCCACCCACCCGATCGACGTCAGCAGAAACTAGGCCTCCTCCCCCGTCGGCGTCCCGCGCCAGCCTGCTGGCAATCACCGCGCAGACCACCAGCTGGATCTGGTGAAAGATCATCAACGGCAACATGGTCAAACCGACTGTGGCCGCCGGGAAAAGCACCAGCGCCATCGGAAGCCCGGACGCCAGGCTCTTTTTCGAGCCGCAGAACAGCAGGACGATCGCGTCGCCACGGTCGAGCCTGGCCAGTCGGCCGACGGCCGTGGTCACGCCCAGCACCACTGCCAGGAGCACGGCGGCGACGACGGTCACCGAGATCAGGCGCCACACATTGACACTGACCCAGATCCCCTTGACGACGCCCATCGAGAAGGCGGTGTAGACCACCAGCAGGATGGATCCGCGATCCACCACCTTCAGCAGCGCTGCGTACCGGGTGATGAGCCCGCCGAGCAATGGGCGCGCCAGCTGACCCGCCGCGAACGGCAGCAACAGCTGCACCATGATGTCGCGAATCGCGGTGCCGTCCACCCGCGGGGCGCCGGTGGTCGTCATCAAGAGGACCACCAGCAGCGGGGTCAGAACCACGCCGAGGATGTTGGACAACGACGCGCTGACGATGGCGGCCGAGACGTGCCCCCGCGCGATCGAGGTAAACGCGATGGACGACTGCACGGTCGACGGGACAAGGCACAGAAACAGCAGTCCGTTGTAGAGGTCGGTGGTCAGCACCGACGGGACCAACGCTCGGGCGGCCAACCCCAGCATCGGGAAGAGGACGAACGTCGTTGCCAGCACCAGCAGGTGCAGCCGCCACTGTCGGACACCGTGCCAGGCCTGCTGGGGTGACAGCCGGGCGCCGTAGAGGAAGAACAGCAACGCGATCGCCGCTTTCGCCGCGACCGACACGGCGTCGGCCGCGCCGCCGCGTGCCGGTACGAGGGCGGCCAACGCAACCGTGGCCCCCAGCGCCAGCAGGAAAGTATCGATCGGCAACGCCGACAGCCGTTTCAGCATGACGGCTCGAGCGGTAAGGGTGTCAGTGGCAAGACTGCGTGCAGGCGGCGCAGCTGCCGGCGCAGTCAGGCACGGCGGCTTCACTGCGCAGTACGAAGCGCGCGCTCTGCCACGACCCGGTGGCCAGCGTCCCCAGGGCGCCGGCGACGCAGATGATCAACACGACCAAAGCGGTGTCGGGGGAGGCGGCCAGGGCCACCACACCGCCGGCGGCAAACATTACGGCGGCCGCCAACTGGGGCGGGGCCATGGCGCGCAACGCCATCTGAGTGCCGCCGACGCCCTCGGTGGTCTGGTTGTGGGAGAGCGACCAGGTCCCGAACCCGGCGGAGGCCAACGCCGCACACATGCACACCACGCCCGCGATCAACATGGCCTCACAATACGAGTCCGAAGGCGCGTCCGCGCGCCGGGCTCGACCGCCCTTCGTTTCGCGGCTGATTAACGCCCTTGCAGGAACGTGAAGTTCGGCAGCGGCGGCAAACCCGGCACCATCGTCAACAGGTTGGGTGTCGGCCGGGGTGCGGCCACCTGGTTGGGTGCTACCGGCTGCGAGGGAAGCCCGACCGGCGCCGCTCCGACGGGCGCTGCTCCGACCGGCTGGGGGGGAAGCGCGACCGGCGCCGCTCCGACCGGCGCCGCTCCGACCGGCTGGGGGGGAAGCCCGACCGGGGCCGCGCCGGCTGCTTGAGAGGGTGCTTGAGAGGGAACGCCGACCGGAGCCGCAGCGGCGCCCGGTCCGGGTACGGGTGCGGCGGTTCCGGGCACGGTCACCCGGAAGCCGTTGACGATCGCGTCGGTCGCCGGCGCGTCCGCGACGGCCACCGCACGGTCGGTGGTCACCGACATCGACACCAGGTACTTGTCATGTCCGGACGTCGCGATCACGTGCCGGCGCGACGTGTTGAGCAGCATGTCGCCGTCGCGGTAGGTGCCCTCGATGATCGACGACGGGAAGCCCCCGAAGTCGGCCATCGAGGCGTTCGTGGTTTGCCACAGTGGAAGTTGCTGGCTGTCGACGAAGCCGTGGGTGATGGCCTCTTTCGGATCGAAGTTACCGACCAGCTTGTATACCACTACCTGGGCGTTCGAGGTGTAGATGCTGGTCCCGTGCCGGTCGGCGATCACCGCGAACGCGTCGGGCACATTGGGGTCGGGCACCTGTGTCCAGCGGGTCGGCAGCGGAAGCGTGATGTCCAGTGCCGTGAAGCCCTGGGGTTTTTGCGCCTCGAGCTTGACGCCCTTCGACTGCAGGTAGTCACGCAGCGTGCCCGAGACGCCAGGTGTCTGCGCCGGCGCGACGGCCGCGGGTGGCGCCGGCGCGACGGCCGGGGTTGGCGCCACCGGGTTTGCCGCCGGGGGAGCGGCGAGCAATCTGTTCCCGGGGACCTGTGCGGGGGCGGCCGCCACGTTCTGCGGCGCCGGCGCCGCGACGGCGGGGACGGGCGGCGGCGCGGGCAGCGCGGGCAGTACGGGATCGGCCGAAGCGGTGGCGCCCGCGAACGCGGTGACGCCGATCGCACCGGCGGCCAAACCTCCGGCTAATACCCGCACGGTACGGGCGATGTGAATCATCTGCGTCGATCCTTCCCATGGCCCCGGGTCTTCACACCCGTCGTAGAGGCTGACTGTAACCACAGGTCAAACGCGCTGGATACCGTCGAAATCGACCTGGGATGAAGCTCTGATCGGTGCGCAACGCAACCGAGACCAACCTGTGGCCGGCAAGCCGGTCCGGTCGGCCCTTATACCCTGTTCAGGTGACCGAATCCCCGACCACGGCGCCTGGGGGCAGCCATACCGCCGCCGCGCCGGACTCCGATGCGCCGCCATTTCGCTACACCGCGGCGCTGGCGGGCCGCGTCGAGAGCACCTGGCAGGAGAACTGGGCGAAGCTCGGCACGTTCAACGTAGCCAACCCCGTCGGTGATCTGGCTCCGACGGACGGGCGCCCCCTGCCCGAGGACAAGTTGTTCGTGCAGGACATGTTCCCGTATCCATCGGGTGACGGACTGCACGTCGGGCACCCGCTCGGTTACATCGCCACCGACGTCTATGCCCGGTACTTCCGGATGACCGGCCGTAACGTGCTGCACGCGTTGGGCTTTGACGCGTTCGGGCTGCCCGCCGAGCAATACGCGGTGCAAACCGGCACACACCCGCGCACCAGGACCGACGCCAACATCGTCAACTTCCGGCGCCAGCTGGGCCGGCTGGGCCTGGGCCATGACAGCCGGCGCAGCTTCTCGACCACCGACACCGAGTTCTACAAGTGGACCCAGTGGATCTTCCTGCAGATCTACAACGCGTGGTTCGATCCCGCCGCCAACAAGGCGCGGCCGATCGCCGAACTGATTGCCGAGTTCGATTCCGGCGCAAGGCGTCTCGACGACGGACGCGACTGGGCAACGCTGACCGCGGGGGAGCGGGCCGACGTGATCGACGGCCACCGACTGGTCTATCGAGCCGACTCGATGGTGAACTGGTGCCCGGGGTTGGGCACGGTGCTGGCCAACGAGGAGGTCACCGCGGACGGGCGTAGCGACCGCGGCAATTTCCCGGTGTTTCGCAAACGGCTGCGGCAGTGGATGATGCGCATCACCGCGTATGCCGACCGGCTGCTCGACGATCTCGAGCTGCTCGATTGGCCGGATCAAGTAAAAACGATGCAGCGCAACTGGATTGGGCGCTCGACCGGAGCCCAGGCGCTGTTCTCGGCGCTCACCGGCGATGGTTCGGCTGTCGACATCGAAGTGTTCACCACTCGGCCCGACACGCTGTTCGGCGCGACGTACCTGGTGCTGGCGCCCGAGCATGACCTGGTTGACGAACTCGTCGCCGCCGCCTGGCCCGACGGCACCGACGCCCGGTGGACTTACGGCGCCGCCACACCGGTCGACGCCGTCGCCGCCTACCGCCGCGCGATCGGCGCGAAGTCGGACCTCGAACGCCAGGAGAGCAGGGAGAAGACGGGCGTCTTCCTGGGCAGCTACGCGACCAACCCGGTCAACGGGAAACCCGTTCCAATCTTCATCGCCGACTATGTGCTGGCCGGCTATGGCACCGGGGCCATCATGGCGGTGCCCGGCCACGACCAGCGCGACTGGGACTTCGCCCACGAGATGGGCCTGCCGGTCGTGGAAGTCATTGCCGGCGGCGATATCTCGCAGGCGGCGCATGCGGGCGACGGTGTGCTGGTCAACTCCGGCTACCTGGACGGCATGGATGTGGCGACGGCCAAGGAGGCGATCACCACTCGCCTGGAGGCCGATGGCCGCGGGCGGGCGCGCATCGAATTCAAGCTGCGCGACTGGCTTTTCGCCCGGCAGCGTTACTGGGGTGAGCCGTTCCCCATCGTCTTCGACAGCGACGGTCGGCCGCACGCGCTCGACGAGGCCGCGCTTCCGGTCGAGCTGCCCGACGTGTCGGACTACTCGCCGGTGTCGTTCGACCCCGACGACGCCGACAGCGAGCCGTCGCCGCCCTTGGGCAAGGCGACCGACTGGGTCCACGTGGAGCTCGACCTGGGCGATGGCCTGAAGCCCTACACCCGGGACACCAACGTGATGCCGCAGTGGGCCGGCAGCTCCTGGTACGAGCTGCGCTACACCGATCCGCACAACTCAGAACGGTTCTGCGCCAGGGAAAACGAGGCGTATTGGATGGGCCCGCGACCCGCCCAGCATGGCCCGCAGGATCCCGGCGGGGTCGACCTGTACGTCGGGGGCGCCGAACACGCGGTGTTGCACCTGCTGTACTGCAGGTTCTGGCACAAGGTGCTATACGACTTGGGCCACGTGACCTCGCGCGAGCCCTATCGCCGGCTGGTCAACCAGGGCTATATCCAGGCCTTCGCCTACACCGATTCCCGCGGGTCGTATGTACCGGCGGAGGAAGTGATCGAACGCGGCGGCCGCTTCTTCTATCCGGGGCCCGACGGCGAGATCGAGGTCACCCAGGAATTCGGGAAAATCGGTAAGAGCCTGAAGAATTCGATCTCTCCGGACGAGATCTGCGACGCATTCGGCGCGGACACGCTGCGGGTCTACGAGATGTCGATGGGCCCCTTGGAGGCGTCCCGCCCGTGGGCCACCAAGGACGTGGTCGGCGCGCACCGCTTCCTGCAGCGAGTGTGGCGCTTGGTGATCGACGAGCAGACCGGCGAGACCCGGGTGGCCGACGACACCGGCCCACTGGACACCGGCACCCTGCGATCGCTGCACCGCACGATCGCCGGAGTCTCCGAAGACTATGCGGCGCTGCGCAATAACACCGCTGCGGCCAAGCTGATCGAGTACACCAACCACCTCACCAAGGAGCACCGCGACTCGGTGCCGCGTGCGGCGGTCGAGCCGCTGGTGCTGATGCTGGCGCCGCTGGCCCCGCACATGGCCGAGGAGCTCTGGTCGCGGCTGGGCCACGGCGCCTCGTTGGCGCACGGGCCCTTCCCGCAGGCCGACCCGGCCTACCTCGTCGAAGACACCGTGGAATATCCGGTGCAGGTGAACGGCAAGGTGCGCGGGCGCGTGGTGGTGGCCGCCGACGCCGACGACGACACGCTGAAGGCCGCGGCCATGGGCGACGAGAAGGTGCAGGCGTTCTTGGCCGGCGCCGCCCCGCGGAAGGTGATCGTGGTCCCCGGCCGGCTGGTCAACCTGGTCGTCTAGCAGGCGCCGGTCAGTGCTTGCGCGGCCGCAGCACGACTTCGTGGACGTGACCGTCGGGTGGCGTGGCCACCGCGTTGGCGACCGCCGCCGCGACCGTTTCGGGCCGCAGGAAGTTCGCCGGGTCATATTGGTCGCCTTCGAACGCGACGAGTTCGCGTTGCATGGCGCTGTCGGTGCGGCCGGGATAGATAGTGGTCACGCGCAGCTCCGGCTCGTCGGCGCGCAGCGAATCGGCGAAGGCCCGCAACGCGAACTTGCTGGCCGAATACGAGGCCATACCGGGTGAAACATTTTGCCCCGCACCGGAGTTGATGAACACCACCTGACCGCTGGCCCGGCGCAGCGCTGGCAATAGTGCCAGCGTCAGTTCCACGACCCCGAAGACATTCACGGCGAACGTGGCGCGCCAGTCGTCGACGTTGGACTCGGCGACACGGCCCGGGATGGACACCCCCGCGTTATGCACCAACACGTCGAGTTCGTCGACGATTTCGCAGCCGGCCTCGATCTCGTCGGGATCGGTGAGGTCGAGCGGAAAGGTGGTGGCGCCGAGCCGCTCCGCGACGGCGTCGAGCCGATTGGAGGACCTGCCCGCCAGCAGCAGAGTGTGGGTGGTGGACAGCGCCGCGGCGATCGCGGAACCGATGCCGCCGCTCGCGCCGGTGATGAGTGCGATAGGCATGAACTCAGTCTACGGAAGCGATCAATTCCGTTGGAGGTCAGCCACTTTCAGGCCTGCTTGCGCGCCGGCGGCTCGCCGGCGGGCGGCGATTCACCGCAGCCCAGGCGTTCCAGTGGCGCCAGCGCACGTGCCAGGGTGTTCAGGTCGGACTCGGGCAGCTGGCTGAGCATCGCGGCCAGGGCGGCGTGCCGGTTGGCCAGCGATTCGCCGTGCACGGCCCGTCCACGCGGCGTGATGTCGACGAGCACCGCTCGCAGGTCAGAGGGGTCGCGCGAGCGTTTCACCAGCCCGATCTTCTCGAGCCGGCGGATCGCGACCGTCGTGGTCGGGGTGCGCACCCGTTCGTGCGCGGCCAGGTCGGTCATCCGGATGGGGCCCTGGTCGAGCAGCGTAATCAGGATGGACAGCTGCGCCAGGGTCAGGTCACCGGCCACCACCCCGCTGGGATCGCCGCGGCGCAGAATCGAAAACAATTTGGACAACGCGCGGTGCAAACCTTCCGCAAGCTCCGTCACCTCGGGTGCGGTGGATTCGCTGTCCGCCATAAGTCGGCAGTCTAACCCGATATGCGTGGCGTACAAGGGAGCTATTTCGGACCAGTTATCGACGTTTCAAAGGACTTGGGACAAGAACCGCTGCAGGCGCTCCGTCTTGGCGGCTTCGAATATCTGCTCCGGGGGCCCCGATTCCAGGACCTTGCCGTGGTCCATAAAAACGACGGTGTCGGATGCCGACCGGGCAAAGCCCATTTCGTGGGTGACGACGATCATCGTCATGCCGCCGGCGCCGAGGTCGGCGATGAGTTGCAGAATGCCCTTGACCATTTCGGGATCGAGCGCCGAGGTCGCCTCGTCGAAGAACATCACCTGCGGCGCCATGGCCAGCGCGCGGGCGATCGCGACCCGTTGTTGTTGGCCACCGGACAACATGGCGGGGCGGGCATCTGCCTTGTGTTTCAGGCCAACTCGGTCGAGCTGAGCGAGCGCAAGGTCGCGGGCCGCGTCCGCGGAGAGCCGCCGCAGCTTGCGCGGTGCCAGCGCCACGTTTTTCAGCACGGACAGATGCGGGAACAGATTGAAATGCTGGAACACCATGCCGATGCGCTGGCGCAGCTCGTTGGGATCGTCGCGCAACACCGACCGGCCGTCGAGCAGGATGTCGCCGCTGTCGGGCTCGTGCAGTCGGTTCAGGGTGCGCAACAGCGTCGACTTGCCGCTACCGGACGGTCCGATGACGGCCACCGTGGTGCCCGCGGGGGCCTCGAAATCGACGCCGCGCAGCACCAAGTTTCCACCAAGAGTTTGGTGAACGTCCTTGGCCGCCAGCGATACTGGCGCACGGTGGGCGACCGTCGACGTCACGTCATCTCCTGGCTTAACGGCGTCGCGAGCACGTGGTCGTGGTCTTCCGGCTTGGCGGGGGAGCGGCCGCGGCGAAGCCGGCCGTCGATGTAGTTCACGAAATGCGTTAACGGAATGGTCAATATCAGGTAGAAGAGACCCGCGGCCACCAAAGGAGACAGGCTACCGGTCTGCGCGTTGAGGTCACGGCCGACCTGAAAGAGCTCTCGCTGTTTGGCGACCAGGCCGAGGAAGTACACCAGTGCGGAGGCCTTCAACAGCCCGATGGCCTGATTGACGAGGGCCGGCAGCACCCGCCGTATTCCCTGCGGCACCACCACCAAACGCATCGCGGTCGCATAGCTGAAGCCGAGTGCGCGGGAGGCCTCGAGCTGACCGGGGTCGACGCTTTGAATCCCCGCGCGCAGAATCTCGCCGATGTAGGCGGCGGCCATCAATCCCAAGGCCGCGATCCCTAACGGGTAGGGGTTCTTGTGCGTCAGCCCGCCAACCAACGGCCCGACGCCCATCCCGATGATCAGGATGATCACCACTTCGGGCAGACCGCGGAAAATGTCGGTGTAGATCCGTGCCGGCCAGCGCAGCCAGCGTGAATGCGAGATTCCGGCCATTGCCAGCAGCATCCCCAGCGCCAGGCCGATAACCAGCGCGCTGTTGGTCAGGATCATCGTGTTGGGCAGGCCGACGGTGAGAAGAATCGGGATGGCCTGTCGATACAGATCCCAGTCGAAGAACGACTCACGCAACTGGTCCAGCGTCGACATCGGCGCGGCCGGGCCCACCGGCTCACGATGGTGGCTTGCGGCGATCGCGGCGAAGTCCGGCAGGCGTGGGTTGGGAGCCGCTTTGGATCCGGGTTTCCAGCCGGGCGGCATTGTCCGCGGTACCCATTGGCAATACAGGTTGGCCCAGGTGCCGTCGGCGATGACGGCGTCCAGCCCGGAATTCAGCGCGTCGATCAACGGCTGGTTGTCCTTGGCGACCGCGTAGGCCACGAAGCTGCCTCGGCTGAAGGTGTTCGCCACCACCACCGCCGGGTCGCCCGGTCGAATGATGGTCGAGGCGAGGGTTCCGGGCGCCACCCACGCATCGAGCTGGCGGGTCTTGAGATTCGCGTACAGGGTGGCGAAGCCGGGAAACTTCACCGGCTGCAGGTGCAGGTGGTCGACGACATACGACTCCTCGACGGTGCCCTGGACCACGCCGATGCGCTGGCCCGCCGCGAGATCGCTGAATTTGTGGATCGCCGAACCGGGCGGGACCACGAGCGAATAGAAGCCGAAGTCGTAGCCGTTCGTGAACGAAACCGTGCGACGGCGCGCATCGGTGGCTTTCACCGACGCCGAGCCGACGTCGAAACGCCGCGATGCCACTTGGGCGAGCAGCGCGGAGAAGTCTGTGCTGACAAAGCGGACTTGCAGGCCGAGCTTGGCGGCGATGGCCCGCAACAGCTGGTTGTCGAAGCCGCTGAATTCGCCGGTGGGATTGATGCAGATGTTGGGCGGGGCGTCCGACAACGTGCCGACCGTCAGGACGCCCGGGCTGCCCAGCCCCAACGCTCCGGCGTCCACCGAGCCGAGCGGCTCGACGGTGGCCGTGGTGTTGCGGTCGTCGTCGTCCGTAGATGGATGCTCGGTCAGGTCCTTCGGCAGGACGCGGGCGCTGTCCAAGCCGCCCGGCGCGCACTGATTCCAGTCGGCGGCGGCGGGTGCCATTGTCAGGCCACAGACAATCAGCATTGTCGTGGCCAGTGCGAAGAGCTTTCGGCACATGGGACGCCGGTCCAGGCGCGAACTCATCACCGCTACCGTATCGGCACACCGGCAACCTGGCGCGCCGAAACAGATTTACAGCGCGATCGACGGTTCGTCCTCGGCGACCTCCGCGCCGGCCAGTACCCGAAGCGGGCCCGCAACGACTTGGCCGATGTCATCCGGCGCGGAGAACACCCTGCGTCGAAACAGCTCGGTCAGCATGGTCTGGGCCATCAGGTTGGACCGGCCGACGCACGCCGCCCGCGCGGCCTCCGGGTCCCGCCGGTGGATTGCGGAGGTCTCGTCTTCGTAGAACGGCAACATGTCGTCGCGACTGCACTGGTAGGTCATCCAGAACACGCGGGGGATGAGGTTTTGCGAAGCGCGGATGGTGGCGTGCAGCCGCGGCCCCGCGTATTCCTCATTGATCGTGCGCCGGTATTCCCCGGCGATTTCCGAAAAGGCGCGGGATTCTTTGGCGGAGCGCAGCGATCGCATCAGCGCATCGAGTTGTCCCAGGATCCGGGGCGTGGGGTTGGTGGCCGCGCGCGCCGAGGCAATGCCGTTGAGCAGGCCGTCGAGTTCGTGATGTTCGAGGACGGTCGCTTCGTCGAAGCGCTCGACGAATGCACCCCGGTGATACCGGGTTGACACGATGCCGTCGTGTTCCAGCTGCACCAGCGCCTCTTGGATCGGCACTCTGCTGACCCCTAGACCGACCGCGATCTCGTTGCGATCGACGCGGTCGCCGCTGCGAAGTTTCCCCGTCAGAACCAGGTTGAGAATATGCGAAACCACCTGGTCTTTTTCTTTGACCCCGTATTTTTTTGGCATCCGTTTCTTGAGTGCCTTTCCAACCGGTTCGGTCCACCTAGCGCAGAGAGTTTCTCATGTCTTGGCGCAGTGTTCAGCTCTTTGGTGGATGAATCGAACGCAAAACGGACAGCGAATTCGAGCAGCGGCCCTCAGCGTCCGTCGCGCCACTTGCACAGCGCCTCGGCGGCGCCGAGATCGTAATCCGGACCGTCGCAGCCGACGGTCAGCATCGTGACGCCGAGGTTCACCAGCGCTTCGGCATTGGCAATCAGCTGGCCGCCGTTATTGACCGCGGCCGAGCGTTCGATCGTGGCCGGGTCGCGGCCGACGTCCGCGCAGTGCCGCTCCAATACGGCGGACTTGGCCGGGAGCTCTTCGGCGGAACTGAAGCTGTGCCAGACGTCGGCGTACTCGGCCACCAGCCGCAGGGTCTTGCGTTCACCACCGCCGCCGATCAGCACCGGGATGTCTCGGGTTGGCGGCGGGTTCAGCTTGGCCAGCCGCTCCTTGATCCGCGGCAGGGCGCCCGCCAGGTCGTCGAGGCGGCTGCCGGCGGTGCCGAATTCGTAGCCGTACTCGTCGTAATCCTTTTGCTTCCAGCCCGAACCGATCCCCAGGACGAGTCGGCCCGCGGATATGTGGTCGACAGTGCGGGCCATGTCGGCGAGCAATTCGGGATTGCGATAGGAGTTGCAGGTCACCAGCGCACCGATTTGGATGCGCGACGTCTGTTCGGCCCAGGCGCCGAGCATCGTCCAGCATTCGAAATGCGGTCCGTCGGGATCGCCGTAGAGCGGGAAGAAGTGGTCCCAGTTGAATGCGATGTCGACGCCGATGTCTTCACAGCGGCGAACCGCGTCGCGGAGCTGGCCGTAATGCGGGGCGTGCTGCGGCTGCAATTGCACGCCGATACGAACGGGACGGTCGGGAGTCATAACACCCACCGTAGGCTCAGCCCGCGTCGAGCACGCCGCGCAGGATCTCGATGAGCGCGCGGGGCTGGTCGCTCTGCACGGAATGGCCGGAATTGTCGACCACGTGCGCCGCGCGGAAATTGCTTGCGCGCCTGGCTAATTCGGCGGCGTCGTCGTCAGTGACGAAGCCCGACGAGCCGCCGCGGATGAGGGTGACGGGTGCCGACAGCCCGTCGACGTCGTCCCAGAGGCCGTCGAAGTCGGGGAACTTGCGGATGGCGTCGTAGCGCCAGGACCAGTTGCCGTTGTCGAGGCGGCGGGAATTGTGAAAGACGCCGCGGCGCAACGCCTTGACCTCGCGGTGCGGTGCCGCCGCGACGGTCAGGTCGAGCATGGCCTGGAAGCTGGGGAACTCGCGCTCACCGTGCATGAGCGCAACCGTGCCCTGCTGCTCTTTCGTCAGCTCGGAGTGGCGTTTTAACGCCGACGGGGTGACGTCGATCAGGACGAGTTCGTTCACGAGTTCGGGCGCCACCGCGGCCAGCCGGATCGCGGTCAGCCCACCGAGTGACATGCCGACGACGAGGTCGGCGTTCGGCGCGTGCTCGCGCACCGCCGGCAACAGGGCGTCGGCGTTCAGCTGCGGCGAGTAGTCGCCATCCTCGCGCCATGCCGAATGCCCGTGCCCGGGCAGATCCAGGGCCAGCGCCGGCTCACCGAGACCGACGATCACGGTGTCCCAGGTGTGCGCGTTTTGCCCGCCGCCGTGCAGGAAGACAATCCGCGGGGCACGGTCCAACGAGGGGGCGCCCCAGCGTAGCGCGCTGATCCTGCGCTCCGAGGCGCCGGACTCGACCCGCTCCACGTCGGGCAGGGGACCCGGAACGCCGGCCTGCTCGGCGTTTTCGGTAAGGAGCGAGAACTCCGACAATTCGGCCAGCCGGTCCTCAGATATCTCGGTCACGGTCTAAAGACACTACTTTGGACGGCGGGATGTGCGTCCAGGGTTCTGCGCGTGCAGTCAGGGCGCCCTGAGCTCCCACCGAAAGCCGTCACTGCACAAACGCCCGCAAAAACAAGCGTGCGGTGAGGCCGCTCGACGCGACCCCACCGCACACCGGTACGGAGAGTTACCCCTCGATGATGAACTCTTCGAGTTGGGCCCGCGCGATGTCGTCGGGCAGTTGCTGCGGCGGACTCTTCATCAGATAGGCCGACGCCGGCACCACCGGGCCGCCGATGCCGCGGTCCTTGGCGATCTTGGCGGCGCGCACCGCGTCGATGATCACCCCGGCCGAGTTCGGCGAGTCCCATACCTCGAGCTTGTACTCGAGGTTCAGCGGCACGTCACCGAACGCGCGGCCCTCCAGCCGCACGTAGGCCCACTTGCGGTCGTCGAGCCAGCCGACGTGATCGGACGGCCCGATGTGCACGTCCTTGGTCTTGAACTCGCGCTGCAGGTTTGAGGTGACCGCCTGCGTCTTGGAGATCTTCTTGGACTCCAGTCGCTCCCGCTCCAGCATGTTGAGGAAGTCCATGTTGCCGCCGACGTTGAGCTGCATGGTGCGGTCCAGCTGCACGCCGCGGTCCTCGAACAGCTTGGCCATGACGCGGTGGGTGATGGTGGCGCCGACCTGACTCTTGATGTCGTCGCCGATGATCGGGACGCCGGCGTCGGCAAACTTCTTGGCCCATACCGGGTCGGAGGCGATGAACACCGGCAGCGCGTTGACGAACGCCACGCCCGCGTCGATCGCGCACTGCGCGTAGAACTTGTCGGCCTCCTCGGAGCCCACGGGCAGGTAGGACACCAGCACGTCGACGTTGTTCTCCTTGAGGACCTTGACCACGTCGACGGGCTCGGCGTCGGACAGCTCGATGGTGTCGGCGTAGTACTTACCGATGCCGTCGAGGGTCGGACCGCGTTGCACCGTCACGTTGGTGGGCGGCACGTCGGCGATCTTGATGGTGTTGTTCTCCGACGCGAAGATCGCCTCCGACAGGTCGAACCCGACCTTCTTGGCGTCGACGTCGAACGCGGCCACGAACTTCACGTCGCGGACGTGGTACTGGCCGAACTTCACGTGCATCAGGCCGGGTACCGTGCTGTTCTCGTCGGCGTCGAGGTAGTACTGCACGCCCTGAACCAGCGACGAGGCACAGTTTCCGACGCCGACGATGGCGACTCGTACCTCTGTCGACGCCTCGGGCGCCCCGAACGGCTTGTGGTCACTCATAGGGCGTTCTCCTAACTTCTGTTACTTCTGTCTCGGGTGTTCTGGTTGCGGGTTCGTGCAGGGGTTTCACGTCTGTTCGGAAAGGCCTGGCATCGCCCGCTCCGCCGCGATCAGCTCGTTGAGCCACTTGACCTCGCGCTCGCTGGACTCGAGCCCGAGCTGGTGCAGCTGGCGGGTGTAGCGGTCGAACGAGCTGCTCGCCCGCGCCACCGCTTCGCGGAGCCCTTCACGGCGCTCCTCGACCTGACGGCGACGGCCCTCCAGGATGCGCATCCGCGCCTCTGCCGGCGTGCGGTTGAAAAAGGCCAGGTGCACGCCGAAGCCGTCGTCGGTGTAGTTGTGCGGACCGGTGTCGGCCACCAGCTCGCCGAAGCGTTGCCGGCCCGCGTCGGTCAGTTGGTAGACCCGACGAGCCCGCCGGACCGGGGTGCCGGCAGGCGCGGCGTCCTCGGCGATCAGCCCTTCGGCCTGCATGCGCCGCAGGGCTGGGTACAGCGATCCGTACGAGAAGGCCCGGAATGCGCCTAGCAGGCCCGTCAACCGTTTACGTAGTTCATACCCATGCATGGGCGATTCGATCAGGAGTCCCAGGATGGCGAGCTCAAGCATCGATATACACCCCCTTGGAATGGCTAGAACGACATAAGTACGGCTACGTGTGGCTTCGTTTGGCTGATGGCCTTGACCGACTTAACGGTCCGACGCCTCGCGTCATCGTATCGTTTCGATATATTCGCCACAACACTACCTGTCGTTGGGGCGCTATTCGTCACACCGCCGCGGGGACCGCTAGGACGGCAGGTTGATGCGTTTGACGGTGCCGTCACCTGCGAAAACGATGTATCCGCCGCCGTAGTCGCCCGACACGTACACCGACAGCGAAAGCGCGCCCGGAGTGGTGGGGTCGCTCGAGGGATCGATCACCAGATAGGTGGTCTTGACGTCGGACTTCTTCATCCGGAGGCTCTCCGGGGCGCCGCGCACCAGGCCCACTGCGGTGGCGATGTCGAATTTGGAGAGGTCGACCGGGACGGGACCGTCGGTCCCGCTCTTGGCCGAGCTCGTCGGGTCTCCCCATCCGCCGCGGTAGTCGTAGGCCAGAATGCGCCGGTCATCGGAGGGGTCTGGGCGGTCGAGCACCGCGTAGGTCGGGTAGATCACCAGCCGGAACCCCATGGTGTCGCCGAACCGTTTGCGCGTTTGCTCCATCAGGCCCGTGAGGCCGCCGACCGACAGCAGCTGCGTGGGCGGCGTCAGCACCACCGGGGCGACGCCATCGGGCTTGGCTCCGGGGTCCGTCGTGAAATCCAGCGGCGAGCGGGTGTTGCCGTAGACGGCCCAACCGATGCCGACGCCCAGCAGGACCGACACGAGCAACGCGGCGGCCAGGCCGCGCCATCCGCCGAACTTCGGCAGCATCGACGAAGCTGACCCCCACGGGTGGGGCCTCGACGGCAGCCCGGCGGTGTCGCCCTGCAGGTCGTCCACCAAGGCCCGCAGTTCGCCCAGCGTGACTGCGTTGGTCGCCGCGCTGACGCGTTCGCGGTGCTCGTGATCGGATATCTCGCCGTCGTTCAGGGCAGTGTCGAGGATCTGGCAGGCGTCCTGCCGGTCGCTGTCCTTGGCCCGGGTCGTCGACGTCGCGCCGGCAAACCCGCCGCCGCGCGCCGTCGTCCCGAGCAATTTCGCCACGCCGACGATCGTAGAAGTCCCGTCCGGATCCGGCACAGGACGCCGACGGTCGATCGTCGCGGCGCGGTCCGGCGACGGCGTCGGTTGCGTATCGGCGGTGCGGG
>NZ_LZKK01000205.1 GCF_001672815.1 Mycobacterium sp. E796
ACGGATTCCAGCGCCCGGGCCTGCTGCTCTTCGGTCTGATCCCGCTGGCGTTGCTTGCCGTCTATGTCGTGGTGCAGGCCCGGCGCCGGCAGCGGCTGCGCCGCTTCACCGAGGCCGAGGTGCCCCAGTCGTGGTGGCGACACGTTCCCGTCGCGGTTGCGCTGCTGTCGCTGTTCCTGTTGACCGTCGCCCTGGCCACGCCTACGCATGACATGCGCATCCCGCGCAACCGCGCCTGCGTCGTGCTGATCATCGACATGTCGAACTCGATGCGCGCGACCGACGTCGAACCCAACCGGCTCAAGGCGGCCGAGCAGGCGGCCAGCCAGTTCGCCAGCCAGCTGACGCCGGGCATCAACCTGGGACTGGTCGGATTCGCGGGCACGCCCTACCTGCTGGTGCCGCCGACCCCGCAGCACGAGGCGACCCTCGAGGCGCTGAAGAAGCTCGAGTTCGCCGACGGGACGGCGACCGGTGAGGCGATCTTCACCGCGCTGCACGCGGTCGGCGCCGCGGCCATCACCGGCGGGGACACGCCGCCGCCGGCGCGGATCGTGCTGGAATCCGACGGGGCCGAAAACGTGCCGCTGGACCCCAACGCGCCGCAGGGCGCGTTCACCGCGGCGCGGGCCGCCAAGGCCGAGGAGGTGCAGATCTCGACGATCTCCTTCGGCACGCCCTACGGCACCGTCGAGTACGAGGGCGCCACCATCCCGGTCCCCGTCGACGACCAGACGCTGCAGGAGATCACCAAGATCACCGACGGCCAGGCGTTCCACGCCGACAGCCTGGAATCGCTGGAGAGCGTCTATTCGACCCTGCAGCGCCAGATCGGCTATCAGACCGTCAAGGGCGACGCCAGCCTGGCCTGGATGCTGCTCGGCGCGGTGCTGCTGGCCGGCGCCGTCCTGGCCGGAGAGTTCCTGAACCGGCGGCTGCCCGCCTAAGCGGTCAGACGGCAGCGTCAGATCGGCAGGCGCCGGTTGATCAGCAGGCCCAGCGCCGCCGCGATCAGCGCGACGACGACGCCCAGGCGCAGCCAGCCGGCGCTGCCGGGGCCGGGCACCGTGCGGAACCCGATGTCGTTCTCGATGGCGTTGTAGCTCTTGTTCAGCTCGGCCA
>NZ_LZKK01000206.1 GCF_001672815.1 Mycobacterium sp. E796
GAACTCGGCCACGTCGAGCACCTCGGCGCCCAGGTCGCGGGCGCGCCTGCTGCGCAGCTCGCTCGCCCGGTTACGGTGGCGTCCCCGGCGGTCCGCCGGCCTTCAGCATCGGCGAGGCGTTCAGCTGGGCCTGGGGCAAGTTCACCCAAAACGTCGCGCCGCTGGTCGTCTCCACGCTCATCTACGCGGTGCTGATCGGCATCGCCTACGCCGTGATCGCGTTCGGCGGCGGCATGGGCTCGACCACCACCTCCACGAACGTCGACGGCTACACCACCGCCACGACGAGCATCGGGACGGGCGGGATGATCCTCATGATCGTCGGCTACGTATTGATCTATGCGGTAGGCATTTTCGCCCAGTCCGCGTTCTATTCCGGGTGCCTGGACATCGCGGACGGACGGCAGGTGAGCATCGGTTCGTTCTTCAAGCCGCGCAACCTTGGCAATGTGATCCTCGCCGCGATCATCATCGGGATCCTGACGTCGATCGGCTCGGTCCTGTGCGTCATCCCCGGCCTCATCGTGGGCATCTTCGCGCAGTTCACCATCCCGTTCATCATCGACCGCTCGCAGGGTGCGATCGAGGGGCTGAAGTCCAGCTTCACCACCGTCCAGTCGAACTTCGTCAACGCCCTGCTGGTGTGGCTGGTGTCGGCGGCGGCCGTCCTCGTCGGCTTCCTTGCCTGCGGCCTGGGCATCCTCGTCGGCGCGCCCGTGGCCGCGCTGATCGGGATCTACGGCTACCGCAAGCTGTCCGGCGGCCAGGTCGTCCCGCTGGAGCAGCCGGGCGGTGGTTACCAGGCCGGCCCGCCACCGGGCACGCCGCCGCCGGGCCCCCAGTACGGGTAGGCCCGGGGCCCAGCTGATTGCGCTGCGCTGCGACCTTGTGGCGCTTGTGATGCAATCAGCGGGTGAGCATCAAAGTTGCGCTGGAGCACCGCACCAGCTACACCTTTGACCGGCTGGTCCGGGTTTACCCGCACGTGGTGCGGTTGCGCCCGGCCCCCCACTCCCGCACCGCCATCGAGGCCTACTCGCTGCGCGTCGAGCCGGGCGACCACTTCATCAACTGGCAGCAGGACGCCGTCGGCAATTTCCTTGCGCGGCTGGTGTTTCCGAATCCCATGAGCCAGCTGACCATCACCGTGGGGCTCATCGCCGACCTCAAGGTGATCAACCCGTTCGACTTCTTCATCGAGGACTGGGCCGAGATGTGGCCCTCGGGCGGCTGGACCTACCCCAAGGAGGTGGCCGACGACCTCAAGCCGTACCTGCGACCCGTCGACGAGGACGCCGAGGGGTCGGGCCCGGGCGGGCTCGTGCAGGCATGGGTGAGCAACTTCCGGGTGCCCGAGGGCACCCGCACCATCGACTTCCTGGTCGCGCTCAACCGCGCCATCAACGCCGACGTCGCCTACAGCCTGCGGATGGAACCCGGTGTGCAGACACCGGATTTCACGCTGCGCAACGGCGTGGGCTCGTGCCGGGACTCGGCGTGGCTGCTGGTGTCGATCCTGCGCCAGCTCGGGCTGGCCGCCCGGTTCGTGTCGGGCTACCTGGTGCAGTTGGCCTCCGACGTGGAGCCGCTCGACGGGCCGTCCGGGCCCGCCGCCGACTTCACCGACCTGCACGCGTGGACCGAGGTGTACATCCCCGGCGCGGGATGGATCGGGCTGGACCCGACGTCGGGGCTGTTCGCCGGCGAGGGCCACATCCCGCTGGCGGCGACGCCGCACCCCGCGAGCGCCGCGCCCATCACCGGCGGCACCGAGCCATGCGAATCGGTCCTGGAGTTCTCCAACACCGTCACCCGCGTCCACGAAGACCCGCGCGTCACGCTCCCCTACACCGACCAGGCCTGGCGGACCATCTGCGACGTGGGGCGCGCCGTCGACGAGCGGCTGACCGCCGCCGACGTCCGGCTGACCGTCGGGGGTGAGCCGACCTTCGTCTCGGTGGACAACCAGGTCGACGACGAGTGGAGGACGGCCGCCGACGGCCCGCACAAGCGGCAGCGGGCGTCCGACCTGGCCGCGCGGCTGAAGTCGGTGTGGGCGCCGCAGGGGCTGATCCAGCGCGGGCAGGGTCGGTGGTATCCGGGAGAACCGTTGCCGCGCTGGCAGATTGCGCTCTACTGGCGCACCGACGGGCAGCCGTTGTGGGCCGACGATGCGCTGCTGGCCGATCCCTGGAGCGCATCGCCGCCCCGAGTCGACGAGGACGCGGCCTACGAGGTGCTCGCCGCGATCGCCGACGGCTTCGGCCTGCCGCTCTCTCAGGTGCGGCCGGCCTACGAGGATCCGCTGGCCCGGCTGGCCGCCAAGGTGCGCAAGCCGCACGGCGAACCGGTGCCGGCAAGCGACGACCTCGGCCCCGACGCCACCCCCGACACCGCCGAGAACCGCGTCGCGCTGCTGGCACGCCTCGACGAATCCACTACGGCCCCAGCCGCTTTCGTGCTGCCGCTGCACCGCCGCGACGACCAGCTCGGCTGGGCCAGCGCGGACTGGCGGCTGCGCCGCGGCCGCATCGTGCTGCTGGAGGGCGACTCCCCGGCCGGCCTGCGGCTGCCGTTGGATTCGATCAACTGGCGCCCGCCCCGCGCCACCTTCGAGGCGGATCCCCTCGCCCCCGCGCCCGAACTGCCGGCGGAGCCCGAACAGGGCGACGCCGCAGTGACCGCGCCCGGCGACGCGCCGCCGACCGCGATGGTCGCCGAGGTCCGCCGCGGGCAGCTTTACATCTTCGTGCCGCCCACCGAGGCGCTCGAGCACTTCGTCGACCTCGTCGCGCGGGTCGAGGCCGCGGCGGCCAAGGCCGACTGCCCGGTGGTGATCGAGGGCTACGGCCCGCCGCCGGACCCGCGGCTGAAGTCGGTGACCATCACGCCGGACCCCGGCGTGATCGAGGTCAACGTGCCGCCCACCGCCAACTTCGCCGAACAGACGCAGCTGCTGGAAACGCTGTACGAGCAGGCCCGGCTGGCCCGGCTGTCCACCGAGTCCTTCGACGTCGACGGCACGCACGGCGGCACCGGCGGCGGCAACCACATCACGCTGGGCGGCGTCACGCCCGCGGACTCGCCGCTGCTGCGCCGCCCCGACCTGCTGGTCTCGCTGCTGACCTACTGGCAGCGGCACCCGTCGCTGTCCTATCTGTTCGCCGGGCGATTCGTCGGCACCACGTCGCAGGCGCCCCGGGTCGACGAGGGCCGCTCCGAGGCGCTGTACGAACTCGAGATCGCGTTCGCCGAGATCGCCCGGCTCGCTTCGTCTTCCAAGGCCGCTCCCCCACAACCGTGGGTGACCGACCGCGCGCTGCGCCACCTGCTCACCGACATCACCGGCAACACGCACCGCGCCGAGTTCTGCATCGACAAGCTCTACAGCCCCGACGGCCCCCGCGGCCGGCTCGGCCTGCTGGAGCTGCGCGGCTTCGAGATGCCGCCGCACCTGCGCATGGCGATGGTGCAGTCGCTGCTGGTGCGTTCGCTGGTGGCGTGGTTCTGGGACGAACCGCTGCGCGCCCCGCTGATCCGGCACGGCGCCAACCTGCACGGGCGATACCTGTTGCCGCACTTCCTGATTCACGACATCGCCGACGTGGCCGCCGACCTGCGCGCGCACGGCGTGCCCTTCGAGACGAGCTGGCTGGACCCGTTCACCGAGTTCCGCTTCCCGCGCATCGGCACCGCCGTCTTCGACGGTGTGGAGATCGAGCTGCGCGGGGCGATCGAACCGTGGACCACCCTCGGCGAGGAGGCCACCGCAACCGGCACGGCCCGCTACGTCGACTCGTCGGTCGAACGGATCCAGGTGCGCGTCATCGGCGCCGACCGGCACCGCTACGTGGTGACGGCCAACGGCTACCCGGTGCCGCTGCTGGCCACCGACAACCCCGACATCCACGTGGGCGGGGTGCGGTTCAAGGCGTGGCAGCCGCCCAGCGCGCTGCACCCGACCATCAGCACCGACGTGCCGCTGCAGTTCGAGCTGGTCGACCTCACCACCGGGACGTCGCGCGGGGGCTGCACCTATCACGTCGCGCACCCCGGCGGCCGCGCCTACGACGAGCCCCCGATCAACGCCGTCGAGGCCGAGTCGCGCCGCGCCCGCCGCTTCGAGGCGACCGGCTTCACCGCGGGCAAGCTCGACCTCGCTGCGATCAAGGAGCGGCAGGCCAGGATTCTGACCGACATCGGCGCGCCGGGCATCCTCGACCTGCGGCGCGTGCGTACCGTGCAGCAGTAAATGTCGTCCCTCGAAGTCCCCCCTGCCCACTACGACGCCGACCGGCTGCTGGCCGGATACCGGACCGCGCGGGCCCAGGAAGCGCTCTTCGACCTGCGGCACGGGCCCCGGGTCGGCTACGACGAGTTCGTCGACCGCGACGGAAACGTGCGCCCGGCGTGGTCCGAGCTGGCCGACGCCGTCGCGGAGCGCGGCCGAGCCGGGCTGAACCGGCTGCGCTCGGTGGTGGACAACCTGATCGACAACGACGGCATCACCTACACCGAGGTCGATCCCGACCACGGCGGGGTGGAGTCCCGGCCCTGGAACCTCGACACCCTGCCGATCGTGCTCTCCGCGGGCGACTGGGACGTGCTGGAGGCCGGCCTGGTGCAGCGGTCCCGCCTGCTCGACGCCGTGCTGGCCGACCTGTACGGGCCCCGCGCCCTGCTCACCGAGGGCATCCTGCCGCCGCAACTGGTGTTCGGCCACCCGGGTTACGTGCGGCCCGCCAACGGCATCGAGGTGCCCGGACACCACCAGCTGTTCATGCACGCCTGCGACGTCAGCCGGGTGCCGGACGGCAGCTTCCACGTCAACGCCGACTGGACGCAGGCGCCGTCGGGCGCGGGCTACGCGCTGGCCGACAGACGCGTTGTCGCGCACTCGATTCCGGACCTCTACGAGCGGATCGCGCCGCGGGCGACGACCCCGTTCGCGCAGGCGCTGCGCCTCGCGCTCATCGACGCCGCCCCCGACGTCGCCCAGGACCCTGTGGTGGTGGTGCTTTCCCCCGGCATCTACTCGGAGACCGCGTTCGACCAGGCGTACCTGGCCACCCTGCTGGGCTTCCCGCTGGTGGAGAGCGCGGACCTGGTGGTGCGCGACGGCAAGCTGTGGATGCGCTCGCTGGGCACGCTGAAACGCGTCGACGTTGTTCTGCGCCGGGTCGACGCGGAGTACACCGACCCGCTGGACCTGCGCGCCGATTCGCGCCTCGGCGTCGTGGGACTCGTGGAGGCGCAGCACCGCGGGACGGTGACCGTGGTCAACACGCTGGGCAGCGGCATCCTGGAAAGCCCTGGGCTGCTGCGGTTTCTGCCGCAGCTGGCCGAGCGGCTAATCGACGAGGAGCCGTTGCTGGAGACGGCGCCGGTCTACTGGGGCGGCGTGGCCGGCGAACGCTCGCACCTGCTGGCCAACCTGTCGTCGCTGCTGATCAAGTCCACCGTCGGCGGGAAAACCTATGTCGGGCCGGCGCTTTCGTCCGCGCAGCTGGCCGAGCTGGCCGCGTGCATCGAGCACATGCCCTGGCACTGGGTCGGCCAGGAACTGCCCCAGTTCTCGTCGGCGCCCACCGACCACACCGGCGTGTTGTCGTCGGCCGGCGTGGGCATGCGGCTGTTCACCGTCGCCCAGCGCGGCGGCTACGCGCCGATGATCGGCGGCGCCGGCTATGTGCTGGCCCCCAGCCCTTCGGCGTTCACGCTGAAAACCGTTGCGGCAAAAGATGTCTGGGTGCGTCCCACCGAGCGGGCGCGGGCCGAGACGGTGACCCTGCCGTCGCCGCCGGAACCCGCGAAGACGGCCGCGGGCACCTGGGGAGTCAGCTCGCCGCGCGTATTGTCCGACCTGTTCTGGATGGGGCGCTACGGCGAGCGCGCCGAGGAGATGGCCCGGTTGCTCATCGTGGCCCGCGACCGCTTCCACGTCTACCGGCACCAGCAGCACACCGAGGAAAGCGAGTGCGTGCCGGTGCTGATGGCCGCGCTGGGCCGGATCACCGGCAGCGACACCAGCGCGGGCTACGGCAACACCGACGATCACGCGGAGATGATCGCCGTCACGCCCTCGATGCTGTGGTCGCTGACCCTGGACCCGAACCAGCCCGGGTCGCTGGTGGGCTCGGTGGACGGGCTGGGGCTGGCCGCCCGGGCGGTGCGCGACCAGTTGTCCAACGACACGTGGACGGTGCTGGCCGGGGTGGAACGCGCGCTGGCGCAGCGCTCCGAGCCGCCGGACTCGCTCGCCGAGGCCGACGCGCTGCTGGCGTCGGCCCAGGCGCACACGCTGGCCGGGATGCTGACGCTGGCCGGGGTGGCGAGCGAGTCGATGGTGCGCGACGTGGGCTGGACGATGATGGACATCGGCAAGCGCATCGAACGCGGCCTCTGGCTGACCGCCCTGTTGCGGGCCACGCTGGCCACCGTCCGGTGCGCGGCGGCCGAGCAGACGATCATCGAGGCGACGCTGGTCGCCTGTGAATCGTCGGTCATCTATCGGCGGCGCACCGTCGGCAACGTCAGCGTCGCCGCGGTGGCCGAGCTGATGCTGTTCGACGCCACCAACCCGCGGTCGCTGGTGTACCAGCTGGAGCGGCTGCGGACCAACCTCAAGGACCTGCCCAGCTCGTCGGGGTCGTCGCGCCCCGAGCGGTTGGTGGACGAGATCAGCACGCTGCTGCGCCGCTCGCACCCCGAGGAACTGGAGGAGATCACCGACGGAAGCCGTGCGCAGCTGGCCGAACTGCTCGACGCGATCCACGCCGAACTGCGCAACCTGGCCGACGTCATCACCGAGACGCAACTGCGGTTGCCCGGCGGGTTCCAGCCGCTGTGGGGTCCCGACGAACGACGGGTGATGCCGGCCTAGCCGGCGACCGCCGCGGGACCCCGCGACTCCGAACTCACCTCGTCGATCGCGTCGTGGATGAACTGCATCTTGTCCAGGACGGCGACCGGCAACACGAACGGGTACAGGTCGTCGTGACCCATCGAGCGGTTCACCATGTTCAGCGACCACGACAGCGGCAGCCACAACTCGATGATGTTGGGAAACGCGCTGGGCCCCAGGTTCGGCCGGTCGAACGTGGCCGACGCGGGCGCCAGCCCGCACCACGCCGACGTGTCCAGCGTGTCGCGGATGTGCAGGTAGTGGGCGAACGTCTCAGCCCAGTCCTCGGCGGGGTGCATGGTCGCGTACGACGACACGAAGCTCTCCTGCCAGCCCTCCGGCGCGCCGTCGCGGTAGTGCCGGTCGAGCGCCTCCTGGTAATCCGCATCGGGATCGCCGAACAGTTCGTTGAATCGCGCCAGGTTGGCTTGCGACGGGGTGATCAGCCGGTAGAAGTAGTAGTGCCCGACCTCGTGGCGGAAGTGCCCGAGCAGGGTCCGGTACGGCTCGTCCATCTCGACCCGCAGCTGCTCGCGGTGCACGTCGTCGCCCTCCGCCAGATCCAGTGTGATGACGCCGTCTTCGTGGCCGGTGAACACCTTCTCGTGCGCGCTCGACAGCAGGCGAAAGCCCAGCCCGTAGTCGGGGTCGCGGTCGCGTCCGATGATCGGCAGCTTGAGCTCGTGCAGCTCGGCGATCAGCCGCCGCTTGGCCGCCTCGGCGCGGGCGAAGGCGGCCAGCCCCTCGGTGTCGGCGTCGTTGGGCCGCTCCAGCGTGAGCGCGCACGACGTGCACAACCCGCCGGCGTCGTTGCGTGGAACCAGCCAATTGCATTGTGCGAGATGCAGATTCGCGCACAGCTGGTAGTCGTCGGCGTCGACGGCTCCGGCGTGCTCGCTGTCGTCGCCCCGGGCGATCACCAGCAGGGCCATCTGCTCGAGGGAGAACCCGAGCGCGCTGCCGCACGACAGGCATTCGGAGTTCTCGAACGCCAGGCGCTGGCCGCAGTTCGGGCAGTGAAAATCACGCATTAAACGCGTCACCTCCAAACGGCACGACGTCGACCGCGACGTCGATCACGCTGTGCTCGGAGTTGGTGTAGATGATGCCGCGCAGCGGCGGCACGTCGGCGTAGTCGCGCCCGCGACCCACGATGATGTAGCGCTCGTCGACCAGCTGGTCGTTGGTGGGATCCAGGCCCAGCCACTCGAACTGGCCGGGCTCCTGCGGGGTCCACACCCCCGCCCAGGCGTGGGTCGCGTCGATGCCGATCATTCGATCCTTCCCCGGTGGTGGGTCGGTGGCCAGATAGCCGGACACGTAGCTGGCCGCCAGACCGTTGGCTCGCAGGCAGGCGATCGCCAGCCTCGCAAAGTCCTGACATACCCCTTCCCGGGCCTGCAGAACCTCGTTGACCCCGGTGGAAATCGTTGTCGACCCCGAGCGGTAGGTGAAGTCGGTGAAGATCCGCGACGCCAGGTCGCGCATCACCTCGACCAGCGGGCGCCCCGGCTCGAAGCTGGGGGCGGCGTACTCGCGGACCGCGTCGGTGATCTCCGGCGGGTCCAGGTCCAGGGTGAACTCGGTCGCGAGCGCTCCTCGGCGCCCGGCCGGCCGGGCGGCCTCCCACGGCTGCACCGCCGGCCCGCTGGTGTAGCGCTCCGGCGGCGGCGGATACACGTCGACGATGGAGTCGCCGGTGATCGTCAGCGACTGGTGCGGCTCGGTGACGTGGAAGTACGAACTGATGTTTCCGTAACTGTCGCTGCTGGTGGAGCTGTCTGCGGGGGCCGGGTCGATGGTCAGCCGGTGCGCCACGCACCGCTGCCGCGCGGAGTCCCGCGGCGTGAGGAAGGCGCGGCCATAAGAGCTGGTCACCACGTCGGAATAGCGGTACTGGGTGCGGTGGGTGACCCGGTGCCGGCGGGCCTGATTTCCCTCCAAGGCTTCTGACACAACGCTGATCCCATCACACCCCGTTTGCCGATCGCGAGCCAAGCGCACCATTTCGGGAGCACAATCGAAGACGTGGCCACGTGGAACGACGTCGCCCGCATCGTTGGTGAACTGGCACTCACCTCCGAGCCGTCACCGCACGAGTGGCGGGTCGGCAAGAAGTTGCTGGCTTGGGAACGGCCACTGCGCCCATCGGATCGCGAGGCGCTGGCCGACAGCGGCGTGGAACCCCCGGAGGGCGACATCCTCGGGGTCCGGGTTTCCGACGAGGGCGTCAAGTTCGCGTTGATCGCCGACGAACCGCAGGTCTACTTCACCACCCCGCACTTCGACGGCTACCCAGCGGTGCTGCTGCGCCTCGACGAGATCGCGCCGCGCGACCTCGCGGAAGTGATCACCGAGGCGTGGCTGACGCAGGCGCCGAAGAAGCTGGTGCAGGAGTTTCTGGCCGACTCACTATGACCGCAGGTCGATGACCCGCTGCAGGTCGTCGACGCAGGCCTGGGCGGCGTCGGCGAGCACCACCTGGCTTTGCTCCCGGGCGCCGGCCTGCAGCTGCGACGCGTGATGGCGCGCCGCCGCGGTGTAGGCGCACGCCCCGGCCGGGTCGGAGTCGGCCAGCGCCGTCGCAGCCGCCAGCGCCACCAGCGCGCGCTGCACGTCGTGCGGCGGCGCGGCCTTGCAGCCAGCGCTGCCCGGGGCAACGACGCGGGCCAGTTCCAGCACCGAGCTGGCGAGCAGGGCGACGTGCACCGCCTGGTGATCGGCGGCCCGCACGGCATCGCGCAGCCCCCAGCGCCGCGGCGCGACGCGCACGACCTGACGGGCGGTGGTGCGCGCCTCGATGAGCCCGCCCAGCTGGGCGTGCACCCGATCGACGGCCGACAGCGGCCAGTCGGGCGGGGCCTCCCTGCGCCCGGCGGCGAAGTCCGCGGCGCGCGTCAGGACGCCCTGCAGCACGCCGAAGACGCCGACGCGGGCGCTGCGCAGCACCACCAGCGGGTCGGCCGGAAACAGCAGGACGGCGACGACGATCGCCACGACACCGCCGATCAGCGCGTCGTACAAACGCTCCAGGCCGACGTTGCTGCCGTACAGGGCCAGCACCAGGATCGCCGACACCGCGGTCTGGTTGGCGAACATCATCCCCTGCCCGATGTAGCCGTGGCCGATGAACACCGCGGCGGACAGCGCGAGGAACGCGCCGACCCCGATGGCCAGCGTGCCCGGCCCGAGCACCCCCTCCACCGCGATGCCCACGCCGATGCCCAGCGTCACGCCGATCATCATCTGGATGGCGCGCTGAGCGCGCAGCACATTGCTGATCGACAGGGACACCGCGGCGGCGATCGGCGCGAAGAACGGCTGGGGGTGACCCAGCAGGTCGTGCGCGATGTACCAGGACAGGCCCGCGGCGACCGAGGTCTGCACGAGGTTGAACCACAGCGCGCGCAGCCGTTTGAGGCCTGCGCGCGCTGCTCGCTTCATGGCATGCCGAGCTAGGCCGGCTGCAACTCGAACAGCGGAATGACCCTGCTGGTCTTGGACTGGTAATCGGCGAAGCCGGGCGCCGCGGCCGCGACCTTTTCGAAGAGCGCGTCTCGCTCGGCCTTGGGCAGCTCGTGGGCGGTGACGTCGAACGCTTGCACGCCGACCTCGACGTGCGCCGCCGGGTTGGCCCGCAGGTTGTGCACCCAGGCGGGGTCCTTGGGCGCGCCGGCGAACGATCCGATGATGATCAGCTTGCCGTCGATGCGGAAGTACGCCAGCGGCGAGATGCGGGGCTGGCCGGACTTGGCCCCGGTCGTCGTCAGCAGCAGCAGGTTGGCGCCCTCGAACTGGCCGCCGACCTTGCCCTCGTTGGCCCGGAATTCGTCGATGATGCTGGTGTTGAACGCGTTGATGGTCGCGGTGTCAGGCATTTCGCTCATGCCCGGTCAACCTTCTCCGGCTTGACGTCTATTCCGGACTCTTTGCGCTGCTGGGCCGTGATGGGCGCCGGTGCGTCGGTCAGCGGGTCGACGCCGCCGCCGGTCTTGGGGAACGCGATCACCTCGCGGATCGAGTCGACCCCGGACAGCAGCGCGTTGATCCGGTCCCAGCCGAACGCGATGCCGCCGTGCGGCGGCGCGCCAAACATGAAGGCCTCCAACAGGAATCCGAACTTCTCCTCGGCCTCGGCCTTGTCCAGGCCCATCACGGCGAACACCCGCTCCTGGATGTCGCGGCGGTGGATACGGATCGAGCCGCCGCCGATCTCGTTGCCGTTGCAGACGATGTCGTACGCGTCGGCCAGCACGCTGCCCGGATCCGTGTCGACCACATCCTCGTATTCGGGCTTGGGCGAGGTGAACGCGTGGTGCACCGCGGTCCACGCCCCGGACCCGACCGCCACGTCGCCGGCGGCGGTGGCGTCCTCGGCGGGCTCGAACAGCGGCGGGTCGACCACCCACACGAACGCCCACGCGTCGGGGTCGATGAGGCCCAGCCGCTTGGCGATCTCGCCGCGGGCCGCGCCCAGGAGCGCCCGCGACGACTTCGCCGGGCCGGCCGAGAAGAAGATGCAGTCCCCCGGCTTGGCCCCGACGTGGCCGGCCAGGCCCGCGCGTTCGGCGTCGGAGAGGTTCTTGGCCACCGGACCGCCGAGCTCGCCGTCGTCGCCGACGAGCACGTAGGCCAGCCCGCGGTGCCCGCGCTGCTTGGCCCACTCCTGCCAGCCGTCCAGGGTGCGCCGCGGCTGGGAGGCCCCGCCGGGCATCACGACCGCGCCGACGTAGGGCGCCTGGAAGACGCGAAAAGTGGTGTCTTTGAAGAACTCCGCGCACTCGACGAGCTCCAGCCCGAACCGCATGTCCGGCTTGTCCGAGCCGAACCGCCGCATCGCGTCGGCGTAGCTGATCCGCGGGATCGGCCTCGGGAGCTGATAGCCGATCAGTCCCCACAGCGCGGCCAGGATCTCCTCGGAGACCGCGATGATGTCCTCGGCGTCGACGAAGCTCATCTCCATGTCGAGCTGGGTGAACTCCGGCTGGCGGTCGGCGCGGAAATCCTCGTCGCGGTAGCAGCGGGCGATCTGGTAGTAGCGCTCCATGCCGGCCACCATCAGCAGCTGCTTGAACAGCTGCGGGCTCTGCGGCAGCGCGTAGAACGAGCCCGGGTGCAGGCGCGCCGGCACCAGGAAGTCGCGCGCCCCCTCCGGCGTCGAGCGGGTGATGGTCGGCGTCTCGATCTCGACGAAGTCGTGCCGCGCCAGCACCTCGCGCGCGGCCGCATTGACCTTGGAGCGCAGCCGCATTGCCGCGGCCGGCCCGTCGCGCCGCAGGTCGAGGTAGCGATACTTCAGCCGCAGCTCCTCGCCGGCGGGCTCGTCGAGCTGGAATGGCAGCGGCGCGCTCTCGCCGAGGACGGTCAGCGAGCTCGCGTTGACCTCGACCTCGCCCGTCGCGATCTCCGGGTTGGCGTTGCCCTCCGGCCGGATCTCGACGATCCCGGTCACCGCGACGCAAAACTCGGCGCGCAAGTGGTGCGCCTGGGCCAGCACGTCTGGGGCGCGGAACACCACCTGCGCGACGCCCGACGCGTCCCGCAGGTCGATGAAGATGACGCCGCCGTGATCGCGGCGCCGGGCCACCCAGCCGGCCAATGTCACCTGCTGGCCCGCGTCGCCACTCCTCAGCGCACCGGCGGCATGGCTGCGCAGCACGAAATACTCCCCTTTTGCCCGATTTGAACGACTGCCCAGTCTAGAGTGCATGAGCGACGTCGCCGCGGACGGATCAGGAGTGCAGATGACCACTTATGCGTTCGATCCGGAAATCGCCGCCGTCGTTCCACTCCTGCCCGATCTCCCGGGCGACGATCCGCTGGCCATCCGGGCGGCGCTGTCGGAGATGATCGCCCAATTCCCGCCGCCCGACACCACCGGCGTGCAGGTCGAGGACCGTCAAATCCCGGGCCGCGACGGCGATCCCGCGGTGCCGATCCGCATCTACCGGCCCGACCGGCGCAGCGCGCCGGCCGCGATCTACCACATCCACGGCGGCGGGTTCGTCGCCGGCGATCTCGACACCGAACACGCCTCCAACGTGACGCTGGCGCGCGAACTCGGCGTGGTCGTGGTGTCGGTCGACTACCGCCTCGCCCCGGAAACCCCGTTCCCCGGTGGGCTGGAAGACGTCTACGCCGGGCTGGTCTGGACGGCGGCGCACGCGGACGAATTGGGCGTCGACCCGCAGCGCATCGCCATTCAGGGCACCAGCGCCGGGGGCGGGCTGGGCGCGGCGCTGGCGCTGCTGGCCCGCGACCGCGGCGGCCCGCACATCGCCTTCCAGTTCCTTTCCGTGCCCGAACTCGACGACCGGCTGGCCACCGCCAGCATGATTGCGTTCACCGACACGCCTTTTTGGAGTCGCCCCCGGGCGATCGTCAGCTGGGACTGCTACCTGGGGCCCGGCCGGGCCGGCGGCGACGACGTATCGATCTATGCGGCGCCGGCCCGCGCCACCGACCTGGCGGGTCTGCCGCCCGCGTACGTTTCGGTCATGCACTTCGACCCGCTGCGCGACGAGGGCGTCGCCTACGCGCTGGCCATGCTCGCCGCGGGCGTGAGCGTCGAATTGCATTTGTTCCCCGGCACTTTCCACGGCTCGATGCTGATCCAAGACGCGGCGATCTCGAAGCGCGAGCAGGCCGAAACCGTCGCGGTGCTGCGCCAGGCGCTCGCGCTCTAGTAATTTCGGAGTTATCGCCACCAACATCGCACTCGTCGGTCCCGGCGCCGTCGGCACGACGGCCGCCGCCCTGCTGTACAAGGCCGGGCATTCCGTCCTGGTGTGCGGCCGCACGCCCAGGGACGCCATCGAGCTGCGGCCCGACGGCGCCGAACCGATCGTGGTGCCCGGCCCGGTGCGCACGGATCCCGACACGGTCGACGGCCCCGTCGACGTGGTGATCCTGGCGGTCAAGGCCACCCAGAACGATGAGGCCGCCGCCTGGCTGGGCCGGCTGTGCGCCGAACACACGATCGTCTTGGTGCTGCAGAACGGTGTCGAGCAGGTCGAACAGGTGCAGCCGCACTGCCCGTCGTCGCCGGTGGTTCCGGGGATCGTCTGGTACGGCGCCGAAACCCAGCCCGAGGGGTGGGTGCGGTTGCGCACCGAACCGCGGCTGGTGCTGCCGTCGGGCCCCTCGGCGGAGACGGTGGCCGAGCTGCTGCGCGGCGCCGGCGCCCAGGTGGACTGCGACCCCGACTTCATCACCGCGGCCTGGCGCAAGCTGCTCGTCAACGCGCTGGCCGGGTTGATGGTGCTGACCGGGCGGCGATCCGGGATGTTCCACCGCGACGACGTCGCCGCGCTGTCGCGCCGCTACGTGGCCGAATGCCTGGCCGTCGCGCGCGCCGAGGGCGCCCGGCTGCCCGACGACGTGGTTGACGAGCTGGTCGACCTTTTCCGCAAGGGCCCCCAGGACATGGGCACCTCGATGCTGTTCGACCGGGAGAACCACCGGCGCCTCGAGTGGGACATCCGCAACGGCGTGATCGTCCGCAAGGCCCGCGGCCACAACCTGGCGACGCCGATCAGCGACATCCTGGTGCCGCTGCTGGCAGCGGCGAGCGACGGGCCGGGTTAGATTCAAGCCATGTTCCCTTGCGAGCGTGTCGACCTGGACTTCGTCGAGTCCGCGCCGTTTCGCTTCCGCAACAGCGTCGACCTCGCCGTCACACCCGAGCAGCTGTTCGAGGTGCTCGGCGACGC
>NZ_LZKK01000207.1 GCF_001672815.1 Mycobacterium sp. E796
CGCGCCGCGATGATGCCCAAACGCCGGCGCACCCGCGCCCAAGACCGCGCCCACCGGGTGGCCACCGAACGCCGCCACAACCGCCAAGCCCGCCTTGCCCGAAAATCGGAGAACCGCGACTACTTCGCCCTGCCCCCACCCACCGGCGACGAGGAACCGCCGCCATTTTAAGGCGGGTTAAACCCCACGCGGGGACTGCGTTTCTTCCAGCGTCATCGGCAGGACGTACCAGCCAATGAGCGTCCGATGCCACCACGCACGGTCGCGCCGCAGCTCCCGCCACGTCGTGAACCGATACTCATACAACTGTGCGCGCACATAACGCGGCGGCGAGTCCGGAAATGGATTGCGCCGCAACAGCCGCAGCGTCGGACGGTCGTTGCGCAGCAGCCGCTGCATGAACGGCCTCAGCCACGGCTGCGCGTAACCGGGCGAGATCGCGGCGAACCACATCAGCCAGTCCAGGCGCAGATGGTAGGGGGCCCACTGCCGCGGCAGCCGTCGCACACCACCGGGTTTGCCCTTGAATTCGTATTCCCTCCACACGGTTTCGTCGGTGACCCGCGTCTCGTCGGTGCCCTCGATCACCACCTCGCGGCGGACGCGTCCGATGCTGCCGAACGCCCCGTACGTGTTCACCAGGTGAAATGGGTTGAAGGACATGTTCATTCGCTGACGCGGCGAGAGCATGTTGCGCAGCGGCCAGTAGCTCAGGAACAGCACGGCGGCACTGAACGCCATCACCACGGCGGCGAACCACAGCGGCGGCGCCGGCCACGCCGGATGCGCGGGCACCGGAAAGACGAGCGCCAGCGTCGAGTCGTCGATGGCGCTGAACGCCAGCAGGATGGTCACCCAGTTGAGCCAGGCGAAGTTGCCAGACGCCACCAGCCAGAGCTGGGTGACGACGACGATCGCGCCGGCCACGCTGGCCACCGGCTGCGGCGCGAACAACCCGAACGGCACGATCAGTTGGGCGAAATGGTTGCCGACCACCTCGACGCGGTGCAGGGGCCTGGGCAGGTGGTGGAACAACCAACTCAGCGGCCCCGGCATCGGCTGGGTCTCGTGGTGGTAGTACAGGCACGTCAGGTCGCGCCAGCACGGGTCGCCGCGCATCTTGATCAGCCCGGCGCCGAACTCGACCCGGAACAGCAGCAGCCGCGTCATCCACAGCGTCAACACGGGCGGCGCCACCCGGTCGTTGCCGAGGAAGATCATCAGGAAGCCCGCCTCCAGCAGCAGCGACTCCCAGCCGAACCCGTACCAGGTCTGACCGACGTTGACGATCGAGAGGTAGAGCACCCACAGCGCCAGCCACGCCAGCATCGCGGCCCACACCGGCACCAGGTCGGCCACCCCGGCGACGACGGCCGCCGCCAGCGCCGCCCCCAGCCACGCCACCCCCGCGAACAGCCGGTCGGAATAGCGAAGATGGAAAAGGCTCGGCGCCCGCCAAAAGGTCTGCCTGGCCAAGAACCGTGGCACCGGCAGCATTCCGTGCTCGCCGATGAGCGCCCGGAATTGCAGCGCGGCCGCGACGAAGGCGATCAGATAGATGGCCGCGACACCACGCTGCAGGACCATCCGGCCCAGCCAGTATTCGGGTGCCGAGAACCAACCCATGGTCGTCACGTATTACCAGTCAAGCAGCACGGAAACCGGAAGCCAACGCCCCGATTGTCAGTCCTCGCGTGGCCGCGGCTCCCGGTCCGGCAGCGCCACGACCGACGCGCCTAACACCGAAAGCGAAATCAGAGCCAGCAGTTGCACATACGCCGCATGCCCGGCGTAACCGTCGACCGAGCGCCACGGATGCCGCGAGAGCGCCGCCCCGGCCAGGATCAGCCCGCCGGCGCAGAGCCACATGGTCAAGGCGTCGCGCCGGCGCCGCACGGCATACCGCAGCCCCACCTCGGCGCCGGCCACCACCAGCCCCGCCGCGCCCGCGATCGCCACCCCGGCCGCCAGCACGCCGACCACCGCCCAGGGCCCCGGCGCCCACGGTCGGGCGGGCGGGTCGTCGGTGCGCCCGCGCCGGGTGCGCCACAAGGCGAGCGCGGCCAGCAGCGGCAGCAACGCCAGCCCCACCGCCAGGCCCGTCCGATACAGCGAATTGGACGCGAAGCTCAGCGTGATGGTGCCGGGGTCCCCCGCCGGCACCACCCAGCCCTGCTGCCACCCGTTGACCGCGACCGGCGTCAACGGGGCGCCGGCGGCGGTGCGGGCCACCCAGCCGGGGTTGATGCTCTCGGGGATGACCAACAGCCGCTCGGTGGGCGACGCGGGCGCCCGCACCTCGCGACGGCTCGGACCCCACGCCCCGGTAGGGGCGGGAGCCAGGAAGGGCTCAGTCGCGCTGGGTGTCTCGGCGGCGGCCGGGGTCGACAGCCGGGCCCCGTCCACGACGAACTGGGCGCCGGGGCTGATCAACAGCTCCTGCTGGCCGGCCGGCAGCGCGATCGGTTCGGTTTCGCAGGGCTGCGCCGCGACCGGTTCGCCGTCCAGCAGCGCGCCGGCGGTGGTGCGGATCGAGGTGTGCACGAACCGGCCGGCGACGGCGACGACCGGCCCGCGGTCGCAGCCGACGGTGATCTCCCGCGACCGGTTGCGGGCGGCGTCGGCGGGCGCGATCGGGTTGCCGTCGGCGCCCAGC
>NZ_LZKK01000208.1 GCF_001672815.1 Mycobacterium sp. E796
CCATGGCCGGCGGCAGGTCCCCCTGGCCCAGGTGCAGGATGTCGGCGCCGGCCGCGCGGGCGATGTCGGCGCGGTCGTTGACCGCGAACAGGGCGCCGTGCCGGCGGGCCGCGTCGGCCAGGATCTCGAGTGCGGCCAGCTCGGCGCGGGCCTCGAGCGGACCGAACCGCTGCTCACCCGCCGAGCCCTTGTCGCGAAGCTGGACGATGTCGACCCCGCCGGCCAGCGCGGCGTCGACCAACTCGGCCAGGTCGCCGCGCTCGCGGCGCGCGTCGGTACACAGATACAGCCTGGCCGCAGCGAGGCGGGTGGACGGTTGGTGCACACCGCGACGCTAGCGCGCTAGCGTGGAACCCGAAGAGCACGGGAGTCCTGGCGACCGGGGACTGAGAGTGGGCGCGCACGCCCTTACCGTCACACCTGATCCGGGTCATGCCGGCGAAGGGAGCAAAGGATGCAAGACTCACTGGCCGTCATCGGCGGCGGTGTCATCGGGCTGTCGGTGGCGCGCCGCGCGGCGCGGGCCGGATGGTCGGTCGTCGTGCACCACACCGGCGAACCGGGTGCATCGTGGGTGGCGGGCGGGATGCTCGCCCCGCACAGCGAGGGTTGGCCCGGCGAAGAACGGTTACTGCGGCTGGGCCTGGAGTCGCTGCGGCTGTGGCGCGAGGGCGGCTTCACCGACGGCTGGCCGCCAGGGGTGATCACCGCCCGCGAGTCGCTGGTGGTGGCCGTCGACCGCGCGGGC
>NZ_LZKK01000209.1 GCF_001672815.1 Mycobacterium sp. E796
GCCTGCGTCGAGGTCGGTGCGGTACGGATCGGTCCGATGGTGTGCTTTGACCTGGAGATCGCCGAAGTCGCGCGCACCCTCGCCTTTGGGCGCCCGGACGTTTTCGTCGGCATCGCGGCGAACATGGCGCCCTTTCACGACGATCATCTGATCGCGTCGTGCGCGCGGGCCCTGGATAATCGGACCCCGCTGGTGTATGTCAACCGGGTCGGCTCGGAGGCCGGTTTCGATTTCGTCGGGGGGTCGCGGGTCGTGGGCCCGGACGGGCAGATCGTGGCGGACCTCGGGTGCCGGCAGCGCGTCGCCGTCGTCGAGGTGCCGCTGCGGCGGGACCCGCCGCCCGACGTCGATTACCTCAAGCGCCTGCGGCCGGAGCTGTACCGCGGTCAGGATTCGCCGCGCTGACGGCACGTGCTCGCCCGCGGGCGAAGCTTGCCGGCCACAACCCGATTCGGCGCGGCCTCGCCGGTGATGCGGGCGACCAGCGAATCGACTGCGGCGGTTCCAATTTGGTCGGGCATCAGGTCGATTGCGGTGATCGGCACTCGCGAGTGCCTGATCGTTGCGCTGTCACCGAGCGCCGCGACCAGGACGTCGTCGGGGACCGACAGCCCGAGTTCTTCGACGGCGGCCATGACGCCCAGCGCGAGGCGATCCAAAGTGGCCAAGACGGCGTCCGAGCGCGTGCGAGCCGACAGCAGTCCCTTTGCCGCTGAACGCCCGGACTCCTCGGTGATTCCATCTTCGACATAGGCGATGCGCGCCGCGCAGCGATGGGCCCTGCACCACCGGGTGTACTGCTCGACCGTGTCGCGGACGTACGAGGTCGCCGGATCGCCCGCCAGTAGCGCGGGTCGGCGTGCGCCCGCCGCGCGAAAGTGGTCCATGATCGCGGGGATGACGGTCGGGTAGTCGTTGTCCACCCACGGGTGCCCAATCGGCGTCCGGCCCACCGTGACAACCGGGATCCCGTCGCGAGCAACCTGCGCCAGCAGGCCGTCGTCGGCGGCGGTGGGGTCGACGACGATCGCGCCGTCGTAAGACAAGTTGGGCGGCACCGATGCCGGCGACAGCGCCAACGCGAAGCCTCGCTCCGCCGATCGGATGGCCGCCGCCGTCATGAGATTGGCGAAAAAGTCGATATTCCACAGCGACGAGGGCTCGGTCCCCGGCGCGCTCACCGACATCAGCAGCAGCCCGGTGCGTGCGCCCACCAGACTGCGGGCGGCCGCGCTCGGCCGGTAGCCGAGGTCGTCGGCGATCTCGCGCACCCGCCGACGGGTGTCGGATGTCAGTCGGCCGTTGCCGGACAGGGCATCCGACACCGTCGTGACCGAGACACCGGCGACCCGCGCGATGTCTTTGATGGTGACCCGACCCCGGCTGGCCAGCCGGCCCGTGCGGGCGGCAGAGCGCTTCACCGGGGCCTCCACGTCTGAATGCAGGAACGTTTCAGCGCCCTAGGCTACCCGAATCGGCTGGGCAGCACGCGGCTCATTCGACCGACGGTGCCAACGTCCATTGCCGGAGCTTCAAGGGGTTTGGTGTCGCATGCACCGCGGCGTAGATCAGCGCGCCCACGACGATCGTGCCGCCGGTGAACATGAGCGGGAAGTACTGCAGATACCAGTGGCCGCCCGTGGGGTCGTAGATCGACTGGCGCGGCCAGATCAGGTTCACGAACATCGCGACGCCGTAGGCGACCGCTGCCGCGTTGAGCCACACGCCGGCGCGCCCCATGCTGAAGGCGCGGTGACCGTCGTCGTCGACGGCGTCGGCATTGAAGATCCGCTGGCCGCGTAGGCGTTTCACCAGCATTGCGCCGGTAACCATGAGGTAGGCGAGGTAAATGATGATGATGCAGGTCGATTCCATTGCGACGAAAGCGGCCTGGGGGCCGAGGTTGAGCAGCAGCACCGCGGTGGCGCTGAGTCCGATCGCGATGGCGGCGGCCGCGGGGGTGCCGGTGCGTCGGGGCACATAGGAAAGCACGCCATGGAACAGCGTGCGCCTGTCGCGGGCCATGGAGAACAGCATGCGCGAGCCCGCGGTCTGTATCGCCAGCGTCGCGACGCAGATCGCGATGGCGACCATGGTCAGCAGAATCTTTCCGGTAGTTCCCGACAGGACGGTCGCGACGACGTAGGCCGGTCCCTGGTCGGCGAGCTTGCCGTCGGTGAGGCTGGGGGCGGCGAGGACCATCGCGACAATGATCCCGAATCCGAGGACCCCAGCCGCCGACAAGGCCCGCAGGGTGGTGCGTGGGGCGATTCGGCGTGCGTTGCGGGTCTCCTCTGACATCTCACTGGCGCTGTCGAATCCGACGAGAACATAGGCGGCGGTGAAGGAAGCACACAGCAGGGCGCCGAAGTAGCCCGCGTGGCCGACGCTGCCGGTGGTGACCAGGACGTCGCCCGAGCGTCCCCCGTGAGCGATGAGCAGGACGATGATGGCGATGGCGCCGGTGATCTCCGACACCACTCCGATGTTGTTGATGAGGGCCATCAGCCTGATGCCGATGATGTTGATGATGGTGGTCAGCGCCATCAGGATGCCCGCCAACAGGATTGCGTTGTGCACGCCCGACGTGGAGGTGGGAGAGGGGTCGCCGCCGACGAGTTGGAAGCCGCTCCAGACCTGTGGCAGCACGACTTGCAGCGCGATCGCCGCGCTGGTCATGACGACGATCTGCCCGACGATCATGATCCATCCGGCGAACCAACCGTAGGTCGGGTTGGCCAGGCGGCTGGACCACTGGTAGATCGCGCCCGAAAGGGGATAGCGCGCAGCCAGTTCGGCAAAACACGCCGCGACCAGAAGCTGGCCGCCGAGGACGACCGGCCAGGTCCACACGAATGCGGGCCCGCCGAAGGAAAAGCCAAGTCCGGCCAGCTGGAAGACGGCGGTCAGCACCGAGATGAAGGAGAAGCCCGCCGCGAAGGAGGCGAACCGGCCCATCTTTCGATGCAGTTGTTGCTTGTAGCCGAATGTCGCGAGGTCGTTACCTTCGTCGACGGCGGGTGCTTCGATCACATCGGTGGTCATCAAGTGTCCCTTCAGGGTGCGGTTTCGGAATGGCCAAAAGACGACAGCGCCAGAGACCCTGCCGGCAGGGAAAGCTCGCCGGCGTCGATGCGGGCGCGCAGATAGACGAAACTCTGTGCCGTCTGCGCGAAGAGATGATCACCCGCCCGCAGCCCTGCACGAGAGGGCTGGCCGGGAGAGCGCAGCTTCGGCAGCGGTTCGACGACAGTGTCGTAATCGACACTGAAAAACAATGGGTAGGAATATCTTTCGTCGGCGACCTTGCGCACGCGGTGAGTGGTTGCAACGAACAGCCCATTGGTCCATAGCTCTAACATGTCGCCGATATTGACCACGAAACAGCCGGGCCTGGGTGGCACATCGATCCACTGGCCGGCGCCGTTGAGCACTTCGAGGCCGGGCTGCGTGGCCTTCAACAGGGTGATGCACTCGTAGTCGGTGTGTGCGCCGATGCCGGGGCGGTCGACGGCGCTCTCATCCACCGGATAGTGAATGAGCCGCAGTTGGCTTGGCGGATCCGTCAGTACCCGGTCGAAGAAGTCCTCCGGCTCCGACAGATACAAGGCAAAGCCGCGCATGATCGCCCGGCCGGCCTCGAACACCGCTTCGTAGTACTCGCTGACGGCGTCGGGAAAGCCCGGTAGCTCCGGCCACTGGTTCGGGCCACTCAGCGCGGTGGCGCCGGCCCGGTCGGGGCGGTGCCGCGCGCAGTCGTAGGCTTCCTTCTTGTCGGGCGTCCCGCCCGCGAACACCTCCCCGCCTTCGGGCACGTACCCACGATGATTCGTCGAGTTCCCTATGTAGACAGCCATTTTCGCGTCCATCGGTTGGTCGAAGAACGCCTGCGCCGCCGCGTGCATGCGGTCGAAGACCGCGTCGGGCACCCCGCTCCCGCTGACGTACATGAAGCCGACGCGATGCGCGGCCTCACCGAGTTGCTTCGCGACGGCGGCCCGCACCGCGCGATCTCGAGAAGACAGACCCGAGACGTCGATCTCGGGCACCGTATCGAAGGACGTTGGGCTGGCCATGATCACTCCGGGTGTGTCTCAAGCAGGGCCGGGTCGCCCGTGCTGCCGCTGATTCGCCATTTGCCGGCCAGCAGGCAGCGGTGATCAGCGGGGGCGGCGACGGTGGTCTGGGCCAGTCGTCCGTGGATCCGGACCGAGATCGGAGTGCCTTCCGTTTCGGTTCGGGTGGAAACGCTGATGCGCCAACAGCTCTCGTTGATCGTGCCGATCGCAATCTCACAATCCGAGCCCGTGGCAGCAGTCCGGGTGTCCACGCCCGACGGACGCCCGACCGCGAATCCGAAGAACCCGGCCGAGCGCAGCAGGACGGCGTCGCGCCCGGCGTCGTCCCGGAGCAACACGGTGGCCGAGTCGTCCGGACTGTGCCGCGCGGTGCGGACCCAAACCTCCCGGTAAGGCTGTAGGACACCCTCCTCGATCAGGGTATCGCCGTCCCAACTCAGCCTGCCGACGTCCGGGGGGCTCTGCGGTGACCAGTCGACCGTGCGCTGCCACCTGAACTCCGCCGACGCCGGGCAGGTTTGCACTAACCGACCGGCGAACGCCTCCAGGCCGGCCGGCCGCTTCGCGCCAGCCGGAACGGCCGCCTCGGGCCACGCCGCGGGGCGGCGCAGGTCGACAAACCATTGCCAACCTTGCAACCACGTAACGTGAGTGGTGGTGTCGCAGCGGCCGTCCGGCCACTCCAAGGAGCGGCGCACCCAGAGTCCGCATAAGTCCTCAACCGTCGGTGCCGAACTGTCCTTCACCTTCACCTCGTGTTTCTATCGATTGATAGAAACGTAATGGCCATTTGGATCGGCCGGATGAGCGTTGTGTTTCTAACGCGTTTCCAGGTTCTGCCGGATTGCGCACCCAAAGATGCTGGCTCGCAGTGTTATACGAGTTGCTGGGGTGTCGTCGTTGGCGGCATCACCTGCGGTTTCTCCCGCTGGTGCCGGACCCGAGGCGTTGCTCGAAGGTGGCCGCCTAGGACGGCACCACCCCCCGGCGGATCACCACACCCCCACCCGGGTCGGGGGTGGGCCGGCGTTGACGATCTACAAAAACTATCGATCGATCGGAAAATTAGATGACGCTAAAAGGCTTGTGTAGCAATGGAAGTGATGCAATAGAACCTTCTTCCGATGCGTCCGCTGGCGAAAGTTTACATGGCGGTTACCGGCAGCATTGCCGATGCAATACGCGAAACATACTGTGAGCCCGACACATTGGCCCTAGGCCAACGTGCGGGAGTTCCGCAAGGCGTGCCGCCAAGTTTCTTGTGCAGCGCAGGAATCTAGTCAGATGGGGAAGCCGGTGTTGGATTTTGCGGTGTTGCCGCCGGAGATCAATTCGGGGCGAATGTATGCGGGGGCGGGCGCTGGGCCGATGGTCGCCGCGGCGGCGGCCTGGGATGGCTTAGCTGCCGAGTTGAGTTTAGCCGCGAACTCCTACCGGGGCGTCATCTCGGAGCTAACCGGCGGACCGTGGGTGGGCCCGTCCTCGATGACGATGGCGGCGGCGGTGGCACCGTATATGGCGTGGGTGAACACCACCGCGGTTCAGGCTGAGTTAACGGCCAGCCAGTTGGGGTCTGCCATTGCGGCCTACGAGGCGGCGTTTGCGGCGACAGTGCCACCGGCGGAGATCGAGGTGAATCGCGCGTTGCTGGCGGCGCTGGTCGCCACCAACATACTGGGGCAGAACACCCCTGCGATCGCCGCCACCGAGGCGCTATACGCGGAGATGTGGGCTCAGGACGCCATGGCGATGTACGGCTATGCCGGTGCTTCCGCGGCCGCGACGAAGTTAACGGCGTTCACCGCCCCGCCCGAGACCACCGATCAGGCCGGCGCCGCGACCCAGGCCGCGGCGGTCAGCCAGGCCGCGGCCTCCGCGGCCGGTCCCAGCGCGGACTCGGGCCTGACCCAGCTGCTCAACCTGGTCCCTAGCGCGTTGCAAAGCCTCGGTCTGGGAGGAGCATTCGACCCGGCCGCGTTGTTGCAGACCGTCCTCTCGTCGCCCACCGGCGCGGCCCTCAACGTCTTGACCACCAACTTGGGTAACTGGTCTCTGGTGGTCAGCGGCCCGTTGTTCACGGCTTCCGGCATCACGCCGCTGCTGGGCGGCCTCTACGGCCTCGCGTTGCCGGCGGCCGCGGCCGCCGATGTGGCACCCGATCTGGGAGCGGTCGCGGCCGCCTCCGATGTCGCACCCGCTGCCGGGCTGGGCACGCTGGCCGGCTCGTACACGGGCGCACCGGTCTCGGCGGGCCTGGGGGAGGCGGCCTCGATCGGCAAGTTGTCGGTGCCGGAGTCGTGGGTTTCGTCCCCCGCGATCCGATTGGTTGGCAGCGCATCGCCGTTGGCGACCGCGGGCCTCGACGGGTTGGCGCCGGCCGGGGCCGCGGCGCCGGGCGGCTTTTTCGGGGGCATACCGCCGGTGGGCAGCTTGGTCAATGCGCCGCGGGGTGAACAACCGCGGGTCCGGACGGGCCAGGCCCAGAAGGTCGTCCCGACCCTGCCCGGGGACGAACACGCCGGGGAGGGCGTCGCGGCGAATCGGCCGGCGCAGCAGCAACCGGCCCGCCGCCATGTCGCCAGCGCTTTGAGCACCCAAGAACGCGACGAACTCGACAAGCTGCGCAAGGAGATTGCCGATCTGGCGACCGAACGTGACGCGGCGGCCCGATTGATCAAGGAGGCCATGCTGTGACCAGCGCTCTGGGTTTCGCGGGGCTACCGCCCGAAGTCAACTCCGGTCGCATGTACGCGGGCCCGGGGCCGGCGCCGCTGGTGATGGCCGCGACGGCGTGGGGTGCGCTGGCCGCGGAATTGAACTCGGCGGCTACCTCGTACCAACGCGTGCTTTCCGCGTTGACGAGCGGACCGTGGATTGGTCCGTCGTCGATGATGATGACGTCGGCGGCCGGGCCGTTCGTGTCGTGGATGAGTGCCACGGCGGCGCAGGCCAAGCAGACAGCGAGTCAGATGGAATCGGCGGTCGCGGCCTACGAGGCGGCGTTCGCGGCGACGGTACCGCCGCCGGTGATCGAGGTGAACCGTGCGTTGCTGTCGGCGTTGGTGGCCACAAACCTGTTGGGCCAGAACACTCCCGCGATCGCGGCCACCGAGGCGCAATACTCCGAGATGTGGGCCCAGGACGCCGCGGCGATGTACGGCTATGCGGGCGCATCGGCGGCCGCGACGAGACTGGTGCCGTTCGACACGCCACCGCAGACCACGAACCCGGCGGGCGACTCGTCGCAGAGCGCCGCGGTCACCCAGGCCACCGCGGCGGCGGGCGAGTCGAACGCCCAATCCGCGCTTTCGGGTGTTCCCAATCTGCTGCAAGGGCTTTCGTCAGGATTCACTCTGGACAATAACCCGCTTCTGGATCTGTTGAACAGCTCGCCGGTGCAGCTGTTCAACTCGCTGAGCAGCCTGAGCGTCGGACCCCAGATCCTGTCCGAGGGGTTGAACTTCGACGCCTCCGGCGCCATGTTGACGTTGGCGCCGCCGGTTGCGGCGGCATGGAACCCCTTGATCTCAGCCCTGACGCCGCCGGCGGCTGCGGCGAGCGCAGCGTCTCAGGTTTCGGGGGGATCGGGCGCGGGGTCGACCCTGGTCGGTTCGTCCAGCGGGGTGTCGGCGGGCGTGGGGGAGGCGGCCTCGGTCGGCAAGTTGTCGGTGCCGCCGGCGTGGAGCGGGGCGTCCCCGGCGGTCCGCCTCGCGGCCACCGCACTGCCCATCACCGACCTCGGCGGCGCGGCCACCGGTCCGCTTGGCGGCATGTACGGGGGCATGCCCTCACTGGGCGGACCGGTGGCGAGCGTGGTCAACGCGCCCCGGGATGGGCAGGGTTCCCGGACCGGTGCGCGCGCCAAAGTCGTTGCCGCCCTTGATCGGGAATCGGGATTGAACACCGACCTCGCAGACCGTTGGGTGGCGCAGGACCGCAGGGCCGCAGAGGACGAGGCGGTGAGCGAACGGGACGAACTCAACCAGCTACGCCGGGCGATCGCCGACATGACCAAGCAGCGCGACGCACTCAAACGCACCGCCGCCTTGCTGATCCAGGAGGCCAACAACAAATAGCTCCTTGCGCCGGTTGTCGCGGCTCCGTCCTTCCACCCGCACGGGACGGCAGGCGCGGCAACCGGCGTCTGGGTCCTGAGCGCGGGTTCCGCCCGCGCCGGCCTCGGCTGCGGTCAGACCTGGGAGTCGGGGAACGCGATGACCGAGAGAAACCGGATCGGCAACTTGACCAGGTCCACCGGGCCGTGCGCGCCTTCACCGTCGAACTGCAGGGAATCGCCGGGATGCAGCCGGTAGACCGAGCGGCTGTGGCTGTAATCCATGATCCCCTGCAGCATGTAGATGAACTCCGTGCCCGGGTGCTGGAAGAGCGGATAGGTCTGGCTCTTTTCCGACAGCGTGACGTGCAGGCACTCCAGCCGCTTGTGTTCGCCGCGCAGTGATCCCAGGAGCTGGTACTCGTGGCCCTCCATCGTGCCGCTGCGCGCGATGCGGGCGCCGGTTCCGGATTTGACGAAGGCGGCCGGGCGTTCCACGTCGGCCCCGCGGAACAGGCTGGTGACCGGGACGTCCAAACCTTTGGCCAGCAACGCAAGCGTGCCGAGGCTGCACGAGGTCTGCGCGTTCTCGATCTTGGACAGCATCGCCTTAGAGATGCCCACCTGCGCGGCCATGTCGGCGACCGTCAGCCCCTGCGCGAGGCGCAGTTGCCGCACGTTGCGGCCGATCGCGGCCTCGAACTCCAGTTCCTCGACCGGTTCCCGGGGGTTGCGGTCGCGGGCGGTGCCGGACTTGTTGCGCAGTAGGGGGACGTCGCTCATCGCTACCCTGTCTAGCGCATTTGGCTGGCGCCGACATAGGGATATGGCGATCTCAAGGGCGCGCCTTCGGCGAATCGCGACAGCCGGAAGTCGCTGGATGGGACTTGCGGGTCGGTGCTGTGGCCGTCGGCGACCAGGTCGGCGACCAGCATGCCGACCGCGGGGGCGATCTTGAATCCGTGGCCGCTGAAGCCGGCGGCGACGATCAGCCCGTCCAGGTCGGTGCCGCTGATCACCGGGTTCCAGTCGGGGGTGATGTCATAGCATCCCGCATAGCTGCCGCTGATCGCCGCGGCCGCGAACCCGGGGAATCGCGTGCCGACCTTGTCCACCGTCAATTCGACGAACGCCTCGGTGGCCCGATTCACGAAGTGGTCGGGGTCGGCGTCTTCGATCAGCGCGGGATCGCTGTTGCCGAAGAGGATGTCCCCGCCGACCTCCGGTCGCACGTACTGCAACGAGACGAGATCGGAAAACACTGGCACCGGGCCGGTTTCGACCCCCGGGGCGATGGTGACGATCTGTTCGCGCACCACTCGGATCGGCACGTCGATGCCATACGGAGCCAGGAACGGCCGGGTCCACACGCCGGTGGCGGCGACGACGGCGCCTGTCGCGATCTCGGTGCCGTCGGCGAGGCGGATGCCGGTGATCCTGTCGCCGCGGACAGCCAGTCCGGTCACGTTGGTGCCCTGCAGGATTCGCACCCCCGCGGCGCGGGCCGACGCCGCGAAGGCCTGCGCGGTGCGATAGGCGTCGCCGTAGCCGCCGCGGGCCTCCCAGCCGAACGCCGCGAATGGCGTCAGGTCGGCGAACGGCCACATCCGTGCCACCTCGGAGCGGTCGATCTCCTCGGTCTGCACGCCGACGGCCTGTTGCGCGGCCAGGCTCTTGCGAAGCGATTCGGCGTCGGGATCACCGACGCCGACCACGTAGCCGGTCTGGTGGAAGCCGATGTTGGTGCCGAAGATCTCTAAGGCGTTCTCGAGGACCTCCACCCCGGTGTTCGCCATCGCCGCCAGCGAGCTGACGCCGTAATGGCAGCGGACGATGCCGCTGGACTTGCCGGTCATCCCCGACCCGACGGTGCTTCGTTCCACCACGACGACGTCCGTGATGCCACGTCGGCTCAGCGCCCACGCGGCGGCGGCTCCCTCGATCCCGCCGCCGACGATCACGACGTCCGCGGTGCTCATCACCGGCCGGGAACCCAGTCCGTGCCGGCCAGCGGGACGCGTGCCATCGCGGCCGCCTCGATGGTGACGGCCACCAGATCCTCGGGCTCCAAATGCAGGACGTGGGCCTTGCCGCACGCGCGCGCGATGGTCTGGGCCTCCATGGTGAGCACCCGGAGGTAGTTGGCCAGCCGGCGCCCGCCCGCAACCGGGTCCAGGCGGGCCGCCAGCTCGGGGTCCTGCGTGCTGATCCCCGCCGGATCGGTGCCGTCCTGGAAGTCGTCGAAGAAACCCGCTGCGCTGCCCAGTCTTTCGTAGTCCGCGGCATACCGCGGGCTGTTGTCCCCGAGCGCGATGAGCGCGGCCGTCCCGATGGCGACGGCGTCGGCGCCGAGCGCCAGGGCCTTGGCGACGTCCGCCCCGCTGCGGATGCCGCCGGAGACGATCAACTGAACCTCGCGGTGCACGCCCAACTCGGCCAGCGCCTGGACCGCCTGCGGGATGGCGGCCAACGTCGGGATCCCGACGTGCTCGATGAACACCTCCTGGGTGGCCGCGGTCCCACCCTGCATTCCGTCGATCACGACGACGTCCGCGCCCGCGTGCACCGCCAGCTTGACGTCGTAATACGTTCTGGTGGCACCCATCTTGACGTAGACGGGCTTCTCCCAATCGGTGATCTCCCGCAATTCGTTGATCTTGATGGCCAGGTCGTCGGGCCCGGTCCAGTCGGGGTGGCGGCACGCGGACCGCTGGTCGATGCCTTCGGGCAGGGTGCGCATGCCGGCGACCCGTTCGGAGATCTTCTGGCCGAGGAGCATGCCGCCGCCGCCGGGCTTGGCGCCTTGCCCAAGCACCACCTCGATCGCATCCGCCTTGCGCAGATCGTCGGGATTCATCCCGTAGCGGGACGGGAGGTATTGATAGACAAGGTGTTTGCTCTGCCCGCGTTCTTCGGGCGTCATGCCGCCATCGCCCGTGGTGGTGGACGTGCCGACCTCGCTCGCTCCGCGTCCCAGGGCCTCCTTGGCCGCCCCGGACAGCGCGCCGAAGGACATCCCCGCGATGGTGACCGGAATATCAAGGTGCAGAGGGTGTTTGGCGAACCGGTTCCCCAGGATGACGTCGGTGCCACAGCGCTCGCGGTAGCCCTCCAAGGGATAACGTGACATCGACGCGCCGAGGAAAAGGAGATCGTCGAAGTGCGGTAGGGGACGCTTGGCGCCCCACCCCCGGATGTCGTAGATGCCCGTCTCGGCGGCGCGCTGAATGGCGGCGATGGTGTGGCGGTCGTAGGTGGCGGACTCGCGAAGGCCGAGCCGGGCGCGGTCGTCGGCGGTGTATGTCATCAGTAGCTCGCGGCGTTGTCGACGTGAAAGTGATACAGCTCGCGGGCGGAGCCGTACCGGGTGTAGGCCGCGGTATCGTCGCCGTCGAAACCGGCGGCCTTCAGCAACTGCCCCAGTTCGTGGTGGTGTTCGTCGCGCATTTCCTTGGCGACGCAGTCCGCACCCAGCGACGCGACGTCGCCGCGGACGTAGATGCGCGCCTCGTAGATGGAGTCGCCGAGCGCCTCGCCGGCGTCGCCCCGCACCACCAGCCGTCCCGCCTGGGCCATGAACGCGCTCATATGCCCGACGTTGCCGCCCACCACGATGTCGACGCCCTTCATCGAGATCCCGCACCGCGCGGCCGCGTTGCCCTCGATCACCAACAGCCCGCCGTGGCCCGTCGCACCGGCGGACTGGGACGCGTTGCCCTTGACCCACACGGTCCCGCTCATCATGTTCTCGGCCACCCCCGTGCCCGCGTTGCCCATGATAAAGACTTCCGCCTGTTGGTTCATGCCGGCGGCGTAGTAGCCGACGTGACCGTCGATCGTTATCCGCGCCGGCGCGTCTACTCCGACGGCCACGTTGTGGGCACCGTCGGGGTGGGTGATGGTGTACTCGACGTGCGCGTTTCGGCCGTGCAGGGCCGCGTTCACCTCGCGAAGCGGCGTCGACCGCAGGTCGAAGGCCCGGGCGGACGTCACTTCTGCCATGCGTAGATCACCTCGGGTTCGGGTTCCCAGAGTTTGGCCCGGTCGACCCCGGGAAGCCCTGCCAGGGCGCGGTATTCGCTGGCCATCGCCACCCAGTCGTCGGTTTCGGCGAGGACGGCCGGCTTGCACGCGATGGCGTCGCGCACGACGGCGAACGAGTCGCGGTTCGACACGAGCAGCGTGTAGAAGCCGTCGAATCTCGCGCAAAGCTCCTTGAGCGCGGTCTCGATGTCGCGGCCGTCGGCCAGCTGCTCGGCAACGAAGCGCGCACCGACTTCGGTGTCGTTGTCGCTGTCGAAATGCACGCCGGCTGCGCGCAGCTCGCGGCGGATGGTCGCGTGGTTGGCGAAGGAGCCGTTGTGGACCAGGCACTGCTCGGGGCCGACCGCATACGGGTGGCAGCCGGCGGGTGTCACGGCCGATTCGGTCGCCATGCGCGTGTGGCCGACGCCTTGCCAACCGCTCGCGTCGGCGAGGTCCCACTCCCGGACCAATCGGCGCGGATGGCCTACGCCCTTGAGCACGGCCATGTCCGCGCCGAACCCGGCGATCAGGGCCTGCGGGTAGGCGCGGGTCACCGTCTCCAGCAGCGCCTGGGGCGACATGTCGGCGGTGACGAGACGGGTGTCGCCGCGCCGGTTGACGTGGACATCGGGACCCAGGCCGGCGACGTCGGGGTCGGCCTGCAGCACCGAGACGCAACCGTGTCCCGGTGGGGATAGGACGGGATCGCCGTAGATGGCGACGCCCGCCGAATCGCTGCCGCGGTCGCCCATCTCGCACAGCATGCCGCTGAGAAGTTCTCCCAACCGGGGATACAGTTCCGGGTTGCGCAGGTGCAGCCCGACGATTCCACACATCGGATGTCTCCTTGGCCTGCTCAGAAGGCGGTCAGGTATTGCTCGATCTCCCACGGCGTGACGCTGCCGTGGTAAGCGAAGAACTCGTCCCGCTTAAGACCGGTGAAGTAGTCGGACACCCCGTGTCCGGCGGCGTCGAGCACCCCGGTGATCACCGGATCGCGTTGGAGCTCCTCGAGGGCGTGCAACAGCGTCGGTGGCAACGGCAGGCGGCTCTGCGCGCCGAGCCCGCCGGGATCGGTGCTGCGCTTGATGCCGTCCAGTCCGGCGCCCAGCGCCGCCGCGATGGCCAGATAAGGGTTGGCGGAACCGTCGGCGCCGCGCAACTCGATGCGCGCCGCATCGGGCACCCGGATGTAGTGGGTGCGGTCGTTGCCCCCATACGTCGGCGTCCTGGGCGCCCATGAGGCCCCCGATGCCGTCGTGGTGGCCCCGGTGCGCTTGTAGGAGTTGACCGTTGGAGCCACGACGGCCTGCAGCGCGCACGCGTGCTCGAGGATGCCCCCGATGAACGCGTAGGCGGTCTCGGACAGGCCGAGCCCGCGGGCGTCCTCGTCGGCCGGGAACACCGGTGCGCCACCGCTGGTCAACGAGAGGTGCAGATGCAATCCGCTGCCGGTCTTTTCGGCGAACGGCTTGGGCATGAACGTGGCCACCATGCCGCGCTCGGACGCCAGCATCGACAGCAGGTAGCGCAGCGTGATCACGCGGTCCGCGGTCGTGAGCGCGTCGGCGAACTGGAAGTTCTGCTCGAATTGACCGTTGGCGTCCTCGTGGTCGTTGGCGTAGTTCGACCATCCGAGCGTGTTCATCGCCGTCGATATCGCGCTGAGGTGGTCGAACATTCGGGTCAGGCCGCGGGCGTCGTAACACGGTTGCGCGGCGGTGTCGGCGGCATCGGCGACCGATAGGCTGCCGTCGGCGTTGCGGTGCACCAGGAAATACTCGACCTCGGCCCCCACCCAGGGTTCGAACCCGGCGTCCGCGGCCCGCGCGATGAGGGATTTCAGGATGACCCGCGGTGCGAACGGCCAGGGCTCACCCTCGACGTGCGGATCGCAGTGCACGATCGCGAGGCCGTCCTTGACGAAGGGGATCGGCGTGAACGAGGCCGCGTCCGGAATAGCCATCAAATCAGGGTCTTTCGGCTCCTGGCCCATCGCCCCGACGGCGTATCCCGCGAAGCCGACGCCCTCGGTGGCGAGGACGTCTACAGCTTCGACGGGAACGAGCTTGGCGCACGGTTTCCCCCGCAGGTCGACAAACAGCGCGAGAATGAACCGGGTTCCCGACTGGTCGGCCAACGCGGCGAGGTCAGACATGCGTCGTCAATCCTTATCGGTAGCAGGAGCCGGCCGGCGGGGAGGAGCGATCCGCGCCGGCCGGGGTCTCAGGCGGGCAGAAGTTCGTACGCCGCGTCGCGGTGGTACTTGGTGTCGATGCCCGTTTCCTCTTCGTCGGCGGAGATACGGATGCCGATCGTCTTCTTGATGACGAGTGCGATGACGAACGCAACCACGAACGAGTAGGTCATCACCGCGCCGGCGGCGATTGCCTGCTTCCACAGTTGGTTGAGCCCGCCGCCGTAGAACAGACCGTTGACCTGGTTGGGCATGCTCGCGCTGGCCAATAACCCGATCAGCAGGGTCCCGAGCACGCCGCCGACCAGGTGAACCCCGACCACGTCGAGCGAGTCGTCGTAGCCGAATCGGGCCTTGAGCCCGACGGCCAGCGGGCATATCGCACCGGCGATCAATCCGAGGAAGATCGAGCCGACCGGCGTAACCGCTCCGCAGGCGGGCGTGATGGCCACCAGCCCGGCCACCGCACCCGAAGCGGCGCCGACACCGGTGACGTGACCGTCCTTGATTTTCTCAACGGCAAGCCACGCCAGCGTCGCCGCGCATGTCGCGGTGAATGTCGTGACCATGACGATCGCGGCCGACTTGCCGGCGGCGAGCGCCGATCCGCCGTTGAACGCGTACCAACCGGCCCACAGGAGGCCGGCGCCGAGCAGCGTCAGCGGCACGTTGTGCGGTTTGCGAAATTTGCCGAAGCCGAGCGACTTGCCCAGCACGATAGCGACCGCCAGCGCCGCGGCGCCCGAGTTGATGTGCACGGCCGTTCCGCCGGCGAAGTCAATGGCCTTGAGCTTGTTGGCTATCCACCCGCCCTTGGCGTCCGGTGTGACGACGCCGTCGACGGCGAAGACCCAATGCGCGACCGGGAAGTAGACGAGCACCGCCCATGCGGTCGCGAATGTCATCCAGGCGCTGAATTTCATCCGGTCGGCCGCGGCACCGGACACCAGCGCGACGGTGATCGCCGCGAACAGTGCCTGAAACAGGGCGAAGAGGCTAACGGGCAGCCCGTTGATTGTCGTCATGGGCTCGGTCAGGTTCTTCATTCCGAGGAATTCGGTGAAGCTTCCGACCAAGCCCCCGTATGACGTCCCGAACGACATCGAGAAGCCGAACAGCACCCACAGCACGCCCACGATGGCCACCGCGCCGAACGTCATCATCATCATGTTTGTCGAGCTCTTGACGGAGACCATCCCGCCGTAGAACAACGCGAGGCCCGGAATCATCACCGTGAGGCCGATGATGCAGCACAGCATGAACGCCGTGGTTCCCGTGTCCATAGAGACCTCCTGAAGTGTGGCAGCCCCCCGCGGGCCTGTTCACTCACAGTAATCGATGTTTCTGTTACAGAGACAGGGGTCGTGCGTTGCGACCGTGTTAAGTCCGCGCTGGGCAGCCCCCGCGCACCGAGTGGGCGGTTATCCCCACGGTCGGCGAATCGATTGCACTGCCGCTTAGGGTTCGGCGAACAGCACGTCGGGGTTGAGGATGCCCGCCGGGTCGAAGCTGTGCTTGATGCGGCGCATGAGGTCGACCTTGACCGGGTCTTCGAGCTGCAGGAAGTACGGGGTCTTGGCGCGCCCGAGTCCGTGCTCCCCGGAGATCGCGCCACCCAATTCCATTGCCAGCGCGAGGATGTCGGTCATCAGCTGCTTCTTTTTCGCCGGGTCCTTGCAGATGATGGCCAGGTGCACGTTGCCGTCGCCGGCGTGCCCGCAGCCGGCCGCCGCGCCGCCTGCCGTCGCCGCCAGCTCGCGCGCGGCCGCGAGAAACTTCGGCATCGCAGAGCGCGGCACCACCGTGTCGATGATGTCGTCGGCGCCGATCGCCTTCGCCGTCCAAAACGCCTTCTCGCGCGCCTCGATCAGCTTGCGCGCCGAAATCCCTTCCAGCACATAGGCGTCGACGGCGCCCAGCTCGACCACCAGCTCGCCGGCCCGCTCGACGTCCTCGTCGAGTCGTTCCGCGGTGCGGTTCTCAAGCGCGACAACGAGATACGCCTGACAGCTGTCGCGCACCTGGTCCGGAACGCCGAGCTCCAGGTTCTGGGTGTGGACGAGCGCGGCCATCGTCATGTTGTCGATGTATTCGAGGATGTAGGGCGCCAGGCCGCTGGCGAGCACCTGCGGCACCGCCTCCATGACCTGGTCGAAGTCGGCGAACGGGGCGAGCACGGTGGCGGCGTGGTCGAGGCGCGGGTGCAGCTTGACGGTCACCTCGGTGGCCAGGGCCAGGGTGCCCTCCGAGCCGACGATGAGCTGGGTCAGGTCGTAGCCGGTGGAGACCTTGGCGATCTTGCCGCCGGTGCGGATGATCTCGCCGGTCGGCAGCACCGCCTGCAGGCCGAGCACGTTGTGGCGGGCTATCCCGTACTTGACCGCGCGCATCCCGCCGGCGTTGGTGCCGACGTTGCCGCCGACGCTGGAGGACAGCTCGCCCGGGTGCACCATGTAGCTCAGCCCGGAGTGGACCGTCGCGGCGTCCAGCTCGGTCAGCGTCACTCCGGGCTGCACGACGGCGACCTGGTTGGTGGTGTCGACCTCGAGGATCGCGTTCATCCGCTCGAAGGAGATCAGCAGACCGTCCTCGCGCGGGATCGCCGCGCCGGACAGGCCGCTGCCGGAGCCGCGGGCCGTCACGGGGATTTTGTTCTCGCTGGCGGCCTTGAGTAGTTGCGAAACCTCTTCGGCGGTGCCCGGTTTGGCGACGTAGGCCGGCTTTTGTGGCGCCGACGTCAACACCTCGTCGTGCCAGTAGTCCTCCGGGATCGCGTCGCCCGTCAGTAGGTTGTGGGTGCCGACGATTTCGGCGAACAGTGTCGCCGCGTCGCTCATTGAGGCTCGTCCAGCAAGCGCAGCGGGTGCAGGCCGTCGACCGCGCCGACGAATGGCGGGTGGATGCTGTAGCCGATCATGCGCTTAATGTCATCAGACAGTGTCCGGGCGACGTCGCGCGGGATCGACAGCGTGAACGCCTCCATCGGCCGCAGCCACGGTTGGCAGTATTGGGCCGTGATGGCAAGCCGCGCGCGGTCGGTCGTGTTGGCGCCGCCGCCGTGCCAAAGGGTTCCGACGAAGAAGACGCACGAGCCGGCGGGCATGACGACGGGCAGCGCGGGATCGTCTGGGCCGGGCGGACGCCTGCCCCAGCGGTGACTGCCGGGCAGCACCACGGTGGCGCCGTTGTCGGCGGTGAAGTCGTCGATCGCCCAGATTGTCGCGGCTGCCAGGGGATCCCGCGGCCGCGGAATCGGGTAGAACCCGTCGTCGTGGTGGGGCAGCTGCGGCGACTCGCCGGGTTGAATGTTGATGGCCTGCAACGCCGAAAGCAGGTAGTTGGCCATCAGCAGTCGATCGAGCACCGCGAGCACCCGCGGATGATCGGCAAGCCGGTCGCACACGCGGGTCCTGCTCAGCACGCTGTAGATGCGCTGGGTGCGGCGTCCTTCGAAGGAGTTGCGTCCGGTGTGTGCGAGCCAGGGGGTGACTTCGTCGCGGATGCGCTGGCATTCCTCGGGGCTGAGCAGGTTTTCCCAGATGACGTAGCCGTCGCGGTCGAGGGCGGCCATGTCGGCGTCGACGATCGCGGGGTCGACGGACGCGCCGCCGCTTGCTGCCCACTTGTACCGGCCCGCTAAATCGCTCTTGAGGTCGTCCAGCGTCCTGACCTGTTCGTCGTCGAAGCTCATACCCCGACCCTGAACCCAACTTCACTGGGGGTCAAGGTGCCCGAGCGCTTTCTCCGCCGTCGCCACTTTCATGACCAAACGACGCTCGCGATTCCTGACCGGAACAAAGTGGTAGTGCTCGTCGAAGGATTGCGCCTCGTCGTCTATCGCGTCAACGACGATGAGCCGGCCGCCGCCGATTTCCGATGCGGCGACGACTTTGCCTAGTGCGTCGAGGAGCAGCTGCTCGCCATATCCCTGACCTCGAAGCGATGAGTCGATCGCCAGGCGAGCAATCAAATATCCGGGTATGCGGGAAAAGCCGCCGGCCATGGATCCCGAGAGCCCGTCGTCGTTGCGTACAACCTCGGTAGGACAGATGGCGAAATAGGCGCGGACTTGCTGCTCGCCGACCGGGGTCCACACGTAGACGTGTGCAACTCCGCTGCTGTTCGCGCGACGGGCATGCGCGGTGAGCCAGTTATTAAGCGATTCCTTACCGCAGTCGAATCCTTCCAACGCGTGGGCATCAGTGAGTCGCGCGGACTCGAACATTGGTCAACGCCTTGTGAAGACCGCCGGTTTGCGTGCGGCTGCCGCCAGCCGCGGGGCGTCGTCAGCGGCATCGAGCGAGGACATCAGTTTGTCGAACTGTTCGGGCTCCATCGCCGTCACCAACTCCTGACGCAAGACGTCTTCGGCCCGTTGCATCGCAGCTTTCCGCACAAATTCCGACGTCTGCTCATGAACAAGGTTGGCGGCATGCTGGATCCGGTCCAAGGTCGCTTGCTCCGCGCGAAGCTCGATGCGCTTCGTCTTGACTGCCACAGCGCCGCCTCCTCTTCTCTAGGTCAATCATTGCTCGTCATGTGATTGTACGGCGAATGTACGTACATAGCTAGTGACGTGCAGCCAGCGGCGGGGGCCGCCCGAGTAAGTCAGCTCTTAGATGACAGTGGCCCGACGGCGGGCGTTCGTGTCGAAGTAACGGGTGGTTACTCCTTGGTGCGGGATGCTGGCCGTATACCGAAAAGGGGAGGACGGCCGTGAGCATCGCGACCGAGCAGCGCGAGGGCCAGGCGATTCACCTATCGTTTTCGGGCCGCTTCGGATTTGGGATCGACCAGTGGGCGTACCTGCCGTTCGAGGTGCCGTTGGGCGTCCAGCGAATCCGGGTCAGCACGTCGCACGACCGCTTCGCGGTGGGCGGCCCGATCCGAAACGTGTTGGATCTGGGCATGTTTGGGCCTCCGGGCTACGACCTGGGTAATGCGGCCGGTTTCCGGGGCTGGTCCGGTGGTGCCCGCGACGGCTTCGTGATCTCCGCCGGCCACGCCACGCCGGGTTACCTGGCGGGCCGCATCGAACCGGGCCTGTGGGCGGTCGCCCTGGGCCCGGTGGTGCTGAGCCCGTGGGGAATGGCCTGGGAGGCGCGCGTCACGCTGGAACGCGGGCAATCCGGGCCGGAAAGCGGTCCGTTGATCGCGTATCCGGCCCCTTGTGTGGGCCGCGCCGGCTGGTTTCGCGGGGACCTGCACCTGCACACCGTTCATTCCGACGGCCAGCGCGATCCGAGTGAGCTGGTGGCGGCCGCGCACGACAGCGGCCTGGACTTCATCGTCTCGACCGATCACAACACCAACTCCGCCAACCGGGTGTGGCCGGCCTGCCGCACCGGCGGGTTGTTGGTGATTCCCGGCGAGGAGGTCACCACTCGGCACGGACACTGGCTGGCCGTCGGGCTGCCGCCGGGTGGCTGGGTTGATTGGCGATACGCGCCACGGGACGGGGTGTTCCCGCGTTTTGCCTCTGATGTCCGGAGCGCCGGCGGGCTCGTGATCGCCGCACATCCCGCGGCGCCGGTGCCGGGGTCGTTGTGGGAGTTCGGTTTTGAACACGTCGACGGGCTCGAGGTGTGGAACGGCCGGTGGAACCTCGACGACGAAGTGTCGCTTCGCATTTGGCAGCGCCTGCTGTGCGAGGGCCGGCGAGCGGTGGCGGTCAGTGGCAGCGACTCGCACACGCATCAGCAGCCGGTTGGTTCGCCGCAGACCGTCGTGCACGCGCGGGAGCTGTCGACGCCAGCGCTTTTGGATGGGTTGCGTCGGGGTCGGTCTTACATCGCCCGATCACGGGCTGTCACAGTGGAACTGACCGCGTCGTGCTCGGGGCGGGGCGCCGGGATGGGGGAGACGCTGCCGGTGTCGCATGGGGCGCCTGTCACCGTCACCGCCATGGTCACCGGTGCCGCCGGGACGACAGCGGCGTTAATCACCGCGGAGGGCTGTGTCGGCCGGGTCGCCGTGACCGGGCCGGCGCGGACCATGCTGCGGTGGGAACTCGACGCCGCGTCGGCGCGCTTCGCGCGGTTGGAAATTCGAGAGGCGCAGCGGCGCCCGCTCGGCACGATGATCGCGCTCACGAACCCGGTGTGGCTGGCTACGTCCTCGCGCTGATGCCCAGGCACCCAGACAACGGGCTCGCTCGAGGCCGAGGCGACGTAGCACATTATGTGCTACAGTACGGGGCGTGGACAAGATTGGGATCCGTGAACTACGCCAGAACGCGAGCGTGTGGATCGCAAAGGTGAAGGCCGGGGCGACCATTCAGATCACCGATCGCGGCGAGCCGGTGGCGCGGTTGGTCCCGATCACCCGTGCAGAACGAGCCCGTGACCGGCTCATCGCCGAAGGCCAGCTGGTTCCCGCCGCCGCGCCACGAGTGCCGATGAGTACGGCCGATCTCATCGAGGGTCCGTCGCTCAGCTCGATCCTGGACGAGCAACGCTCCGACCGATGATCTACCTCGATACGTCGGCCGCAGTGAAACTTGTTGTGGCTGAAGAAGAGTCGGCAGCCCTGATCGGTTGGCTCAACGCGCGGGTTGAGGAAAACCTCGCCACCAGCGCCATCGGTCACGTCGAGCTGATACGGGCGGCCGCAAGGGTGGGGCCTAACGCGGTGTCGCTCGCACGGAACGTCGCCGCGACGATCGACGCCCTTGTCCTGACCGAGGCCATCGCCGCAGCGGCAGCCACGATCCCGCCTCCCGAACTGCGCACCCTCGATGCGATTCATCTCGCCACCGCACATGTTCATCGAAAGGCTCTTACCGCCTTCTGCGCTTACGATCGACGACTGCTCGAGGCGGCCGAATCGCAGGGCCTGCCGGCCGTCTGTCCGCGAGACCCCGAGGCTGTCCGGTAGGAACTCCTGGCACGGATGGCGGGATTCCGGCGCCGTGTCGATCGCCTCGGCAAGCTGGCTGAAGCGATGAGACCGGGCGGCGGCGAAAAGCCGGCCCGGCCGTGGTCAATAATCCTCGCCGCGGCGCTGACCCAGTCCACTCGAATCGACAAGCACGTGCGCGCCACTAACAATCCTGCGTTGCTCTCTACCTGCCCGCGCTCTCTCGCGGGGTGAAGGTGACCGGCAGCTTGCCCAGCCCGGTCATGCTCGGGTTGCCGAGGTATTGGTGGACGTTTTCGACGTCGACTCGGTAGTCAGGGATGCGGTCGAGCACCGCCTTGACCATCACCTCGGACATCAGGCGCGCCAGGTGCGAGCCGATGCAGCGATGCGGCCCGAGCCCGAAGGCGAGGTGGCGGTTGGGTGTTCGGTCCAGGATGATCTCGTCGGGCCGGTCGAACTCGTTCTCGTCGTGGTTGGCAGAGAGCCAGCTGATGACGACTTTGTCGTTTTTGCGGAGGTGTTGGCCGTCGAGCTCGACGTCTTTCGTGACGGTGCGGCTCAGGGTCTGGTTGACCGAGAAGTAGCGCAGGAATTCATCGGTGGCGGTGCGGTAGAGCTCCGGGTGGTCGATGAGTTGTTGGCGTAGCTGCGGGTGGGTGCCCAGGTGTAGCAGGGTCAGCGCGGTCTGTGAGGTGGTCGTGTCGACGCCGCCGCCGATGAGGTTCCAGAGGATGTTGAGCAGCTGTTCGTCGGTGAGGCGCTGGCCGTCGAATTCGAACTGGATGAGGAAGCTGGTGAGGTCTTCCTCCGGATTGGCCCGTCGGGCGGCTGCGTACTCGAGGACGCCTTGTATCATTTCTGGGACTTTGGCGATGGCTTCCAAGTACTCGGGGCTGTCCTGAGGGACCGCCATGACGGAGTGAAAGAGGTTGGCGTAGAGGTGCCAGTTGTCGAGGGGCAAGCCCATCAGCTTCATGGTGAGGATCGCCGGGACCGGACTGGCGTATTCGAGCACGAGGTCCATCTGTCCGTCGCCGATTTTGTGGTCGAGGAACTCGTGGGCCTTTTGCGCCATGAACGGCTTTAGCTTCTGTACGGCTCCTGGTGATAAGAACGGGGCCAGGGCGTGGCGGAGGGCGAGGTGGTATTCACCGTCGACCTCGCCGATGCCCAGGGCCGGTTGGCCTTCGGGACGGGGGACGCCCATCTCGCCCTGGTAGTCGACGCCGTCTTCGGCGTTGGGCTCGTATTTGTGGGCGAACGTGTCGCCGTCCCTGGCGGCTTGGCTGACCGCGTCGTAGCTGCTGAGGAACCAGAATCCGTCGTAGTTGGTGTTCCAGGCGACGGGGCACTTGCTTCTGAGGTCGGCGTTGATGGCCAGCTCGTTGAGGTTGAATTCGTCTGAGTGGTGGTCGAAGTCGACGATCGCGTCGTCGGTGACGTCGGGACGGGTTGTCATCTGGAAGTCCTCCACCACGACGAGAGCTCGGCTATCTGCACTATCTTTGCATTATTACGCTCGTTGGTTCCGTCGAGAAAGGCCGCGATGAGCAGTCACCGGACGACTTTCAACCATGTCGGAATGTGTGTCTCCGATCGGGACCGGTCGCGGCGGTTCTACGAGAATGTGCTTGGTTTTCAGTTCTGGTGGGAGCTTGACCCGCCCGACGGCCCCACCGCACAGCTGGTACAGCTTCCCGAACCGCTCGGGGTGCACGCGACCTACTTGGTGCGCGACGGCTTCGTGCTCGAACTCATGGACTACTCGAAGCGCCGGGTTCACGCCGGGTCGGAACGCGTCATGGATCAGATTGGGCTGACGCACATCTCGTTCTCGGTGTCTGATCTCGCCGGCGCGCTGAAGAAGGTCGCGGAGTTCGGGGGAGCGGTGGTCGAGGAGACGGTTAACGAGGCGATGGCGATGATTCGCGATCCGGACGGG
>NZ_LZKK01000210.1 GCF_001672815.1 Mycobacterium sp. E796
CTTCCGGCGTCGTCTTCACCGGTTCGCCGCGCAGCACCGCCGCGGCGAAGGCCTCGAGCTGGTACGCATAGCTGGTGCGGCGCGGGAAGCGCTCCACCCGCTTGCCGTCGGCCGAGCGGATCGTGAGCCGGGGCAACAAGTGCGGAGCAGCCGGACTGAGGTAACGCAGCCGGCCGCGATCCCCAACCACCTTGGCGCTCGCCCAAAACAGGTTCGACGACCACAGCGCGCAGTGCAGGCGGCCCGTGTGCCCGCCGGCGAACCGCAATTCGGCCGTCATAGCCCGGTCCACTTCGGGACCGCCCAGTTTCGCACGAGCCGAAACGACTTCCGGGGTCGAACCGCCGAACGTACGGAGCATGTCGACCGTATAGCTTCCGTCGGTCATCAGCGCGCCACCGGCAAGGGAGTAGTCGTAGATGTTGCTATTTGAACGCTTCGGCAGCATGACGCACACCGCTACCTCCACTCGCTGCAATCTACCCAGCTCCCCCGAAGCGATGATCTGCTCGACGCGCGATGTCAACGGATGGTAGCGGTACTGGAGCGCCTCCATGACGACACGATCTGATTTCGCGGCTAACTCGGCGATCTCGCGGGCCTCGGCGGCGTTGGCAGTGAACGGCTTTTCGCAGAGAACGTGCTTGCCCGCGGCAAGCGCAGCGCGTGTCCACCTGCCGTGCAAGCTGTTCGGCAGCACGATATAGACGGCATCCAGATCCGGATCGGCAATCAGCGCGTCATAGCTGTCGTGTGCCCGGGCGATGCCGTGCTTGGCGGCGAACGCCCGAGCATGCGACTCGTCACGATCCGCCACGGCGGCAACCACGACGTCGGCGTTTTCCCGGGCCGGCTTGACCAGAAT
>NZ_LZKK01000211.1 GCF_001672815.1 Mycobacterium sp. E796
GGTATGTGTCCCTGCTTCTGCTGGCGGCCATGGTGGGCGTCCTGTACTGGTTCAGCGCGCACCCGATCCACGGCGTGGTGGAGAACGACAGCGGCGGGGTGGTCGACGTGCTGTTCGTTCCGCTGGTGATCGCCCTGGCCATCGGCGTGGGGGGCCTGCCGAGGATCCTCTCCACCCGGGCCATGGTGTACGGCGGACAGATCTCGTTCTGCCTGTACATGGTCCACGAGCTGGTGCACACCGCCTGGGGATGGGCGGTCGAGGAGTTCGAGCTCACGCCGCAGAACAACCCGTGGAAATGGAACGTCGTCGGCCTGCTTGCGATTGCCGTGGGCATGTCAATCCTGCTGTATCACTTCGTCGAAGAGCCCGCGCGCCGCTGGATGCGCAGGATGGTCGACGTCCGGCCCGCGACCGCGAAGACCGAGCCCTTAGAGCCGGACACTGCAGCGGTCGGCGCCAAGGTTCGTCCTATCGAGGATGCGCGGGAAGCGATTTCGGCCCGCGCGGTGTGAGATTTACCTCGGCAGCGGGCCCGCTCGCGCCCGGAACCCGTCGCTACCATGGCGACAGCGGCCAGCCGCCATTTGCGCGGATTGACGCCCAGTTCGCGCCGTTTCCTCGTACGATTCGGTTGATTCGGTATGCGGCGCACGACGATACAGCTTCCGGGGGGAGGTAGCCATGAGTCGCCTGGCGACGCTCGTGCTCGGCCTCGCCCTGGTGGCGGGCGTCGTCCTCGCGGGCCCGCCACGGGTTCGGGCCTACCAAACCCTGACCCTGGATTCCCGGCTGAACCACGTGGCGGTGGTCGGCGACTCGTACACCACCGGAACCGACGAGGGCGGCCTCGGCCCGAATTCGTGGACCGCCCTGGCCTGGCACACGCTCGCACAGCGGGGAGTGCGCATCGTGCCGGACGTGTCGGCCGAGGGCAGGGCCGGCTACGGGGTGCGCGGCGACCACGGCAGCATCTTCGAGGACCTGACCGGGAGGGCGGTCAAGCCGGAGGATGCGCTCGTGGTGTTCTTCGGCTCCCGAAACGACCAGGGCTTTCATCCCGAGGACCCCGAGCTGCTGGCCGGAAAGGTGCGCGACACCTTCGCTCTGGCGCGGCGCCTGTCGCCGTCCGCCAGGCTGCTGGTGATCGGGCCGCCGTGGCCGACCGCCGACGTGCCCGATTCCGTCCTCGAGATTCGCGACGTGCTCAACGGCGCGGCGCGGGCCGCCGGAGCGGCGTTTGTCGATCCGATCGGTGATCGCTGGTTCGTCGACAGGCCTGATTTGATCGGCCCCGACGGTGTGCACCCCAACGACGCGGGGCATCAGTATCTGGCGGACAAGATCGCGCCCCTGATCGGCATGCAGCTGTCTCGATGATGCTGCGATGAGCCGCCAAAGGCTCAGGCGCGCAAGGCTTTAGCTAGTCTTCCGCGTGGCGCTCGTAATCCCATTGCTCCAGGCGCGTTTGCAACTGCATCAGGCCGACGCCCGCGACGGGCGCGATGGCCGCAATACAGATCAGCAGCAGCGGAGTCATCTTGAAAACCTCCAAACACCTTTCACTGATATGACGTTCGTGCATCTCGAGAAGTTCATTACGCGTCAGCCGTCCGCCAGGGCGCGGTCCGCAAGCGCACCGATCACCGGTGTCAGCAGTTGCGCGTACTCGGTCGTGATGTGGTTGTCGTCCCGGAAAACCAGGGTGTTGCCGACGATCACCGGGCAGCGGTCGACGGCGCAGAACAGGTCGGTCAGATCGGCGTACTGCCCGCCGGCGACGGTGGTCGCCGCCCGCTCGGCGCCCATGCCGTCTCCGTCGAGCGCGGCCGATCGGGCCGGCGCGCACGCGGTGGCGTCGTCGAGGTGACCGGACAGGCAGGCCGGCACCTGCCCGTGCGGATCCGGGGCGGGCCCGAGAACCAGCACGGTCGCGCCGGTGCTCCGGAACTGTTCGACCGTGCGCCCCAGGGTGTCGATCCAGGCCGGGTCGTATGAGGTGAAACCGAAATCCGCCCCGTAGCGACGGCTCATGTCCAGCACGATCAGGCGCGGGCGCTCGGCCTTCAGCCGGTCCATGATCTGGCCGCGCCACTGGGCGCATTCGGTGTACTCGCGGCCCAGGTACGGGCTGGTGATGCGAAGCTCCTGCAGCGGGCAGGTCACCTTGGCCAGCGCCTCCAGCCGCCAGTGCCGCTGCTCGGCGACCCGCTGGAAGGCCGGCTCCCACATGGCGGCGTGCGAGTCTCCGACCAGGGCCACCGTCGTCGGCGACGCCAAATCGCCCGTCGCACAATCGCTTTGGCCCACGTCGCGCCAAGACCGCACGCACCCGTTTACGAAGATGGCCGCCTTGTCGGCGGGCGCCTTGGCGAGCGGGGGCTCGAGGTTTGACGGGACGGCGCGCAGCGCCGCGGACGTCGCGACAGCGTCGCGCACCTGCGCGATGGCCTGGCGCAGCGCCGCGTCGGTCGCGCTGACGGCGGCGACGCCGGGTGGGGGCACCGCGACGATGTTGGCTTTCGGCGCCGCCACGCCGTGACCCGTCGGCACCGGCGTCAACGTCAGCAACAGCACGCACGCGCAGGCCGCCGCCGCGCTGGCGGCGCCGGCCACCGCGAGGCTGGCCCTCGCCGATTGGCGCAGGGCGGCGGCGAACCGGCCGGGGTCCTCGACCAGATGCAGCGTGATCACGGCCAGGCCCGCCGACACGGCGGTCGCGGTCAGCCGGGCGGGCAGCCCGGCGGGCTCGCCCAGCAGCGGCGGCATGAGCAACAGCACCGGCCAGTGCCAGAGGTACCAGGAGTAGGAGACCCGGCCGATTGCCCGCATCGCCGGCTTGCACAGCAGGCGTCCGGCGCCCAGCCCGCCCGTCACGCAACCCGCGCCGATCACCAGCGCGGTGCCCAGCACGGGCAGCAGGGCCGCGGTACCGGGGTAGGGGGTGCCCGGACCCAGCTGGGTGCAGGTGAGCGCGATCAGCCCCAGGCCGCCCCACCCCGCGATCGACGCGGGCAGCAGGGGCAGCCTGCGCCACACCGGGATCGACAGGGCCACCAGGCCACCCGCCGCCAGCTCCCAGGCGCGGGTCGGCAACGAGAAGAACGCGAAGGCGGGCGACGTGCGGGTCCACACCACGCCCGCCGCCAGCGACGCCGCGCCTACCACCGCCAGCACCACCACATAGGGCGTCGCCGCCTTGCTGGCACCGCCTTTCGCGCGGCGGACCAGCCACGCGGTGCCGATGATGAGCACCGGCCACACCAGATAGAACTGCTCCTCGACGCCCAGCGACCAGTAGTGCTGGAACGGCGAGGGGGCATCCGAGGACAGGTAGTCGGTGCCCTGGCGGGCGAACCGGTAGTTGCCGACGTACAGGGCGCTGGCGATGCCGTCGAGGAAGACGCTGCGCGCCTGCAGGGGTGGGAGCACCGCGGCCGCCGCCGCGGCGGTGACCACGCCGACGGCGGCGGCGGCGGGCAGCAGGCGCCGGGCGCGTGCGCCGTAGAAGCGGCCCAGCCGGACGGTGTCGGTGGTGGTGACCTCGCGCCACAGCAGGCCGGTGATGAGGAAACCGGAGATGACGAAGAAGACGTCCACACCGATGTAGCCGCCGGCGACGCCGGGGATGCCCGCGTGGTAGAGCACGACGGCGATGACCGCGACCGCCCGCAATCCCTCGATGTCGGGCCGGAATCCCTTCCGAGAGGTCCGCCGCTCCACTCGACGTGGGCCGCTGGCGAGCACTTCCTGCCGGACTGTCATCTGCGTGAGCTAGGTCGCCATCCAGGCCAGTTCACCCGGCAGTTGCGTGCGCCAGTAACCAATGTCGTGTCCCCCCAGCGAGAAGCTACCCGCGGGCGGGGTCTTCAGTTGGCCGACGAATTGTCTTGTGGCGAAATAGAAGCGGTCGAACGTGCCGCAGTCGACGCGCAGGGGAATCGAGTTCAGCGCGGGCACACCCAGGACGCTGTTCTGTACCCAGTCGTCGTAGCTGTCGAACGCTCCCGGCGCGCTGCCCGTGAACGAGGTGTACAGCGCCGGGCTGACCGCGCAGATGCCGGCCGTCCGCGACGGCCCCAGCTTGGCGCCCAGGTGCAGCGCCCCGTAGCCGCCCATGGACCACCCCATGAAGCCCACCCGTGAGGTGTCCATGCCCATCGAGGACAGCATGGGCAGCAACTCCTCGAGTACCATCGCGCCCGAGTCGACGCCGGAAGCCCTTTTGTGCCAATAAGTGTTGCCGCCGTCGACGCCCACGACGGCGAAGGCCGGCTTGCCCTCCTTGACCAGCCGGGCCAGCCCCTCCTGTACCCCCATCTCCAGCATCTGGTTGGCGTCGCCGTCCACGCCGTGCAGCGCGATCACCGGGCGCAGCATCCCGGTCTGGCCCGGCGGCACGGCGATCACGTAGTTGGTCTTGACGCCCCCGCGCGCCGCCGACACGAACGACCCGGTGATCTTGCTCGGCAGCGCGGCGCCCGCGGTCGGGGGCTCGTACGGCGCGGGCGCCGCTTGCGGCTTGATCGGATCCAGCAGGGCGCTCAAGGCGAACACGCCCGCGGCCCCGAGGCTGGCGCCGGCACCCATCCGGAGCACCGCCCGGCGTGTCAGGTCAGGCATGATCGCAATGATGCCGCGCCGAGCCGGCATTCCCGGCCGAGCCACGCCGTATTGGAAGCATTGCGTGATCTGGCGTGATCTCTTGGTCACGAAGAGGTGATCTTTGATGGACCGTACGCCTCGCGTTGAGGCGCCGTTCACCCAATGGGCCCCGGCTGAAGACCTAAAGCCGGTACGCCTCGGCGGCATGGAATTGCAGCGTTTCGCCGCGGTGCTGGCCGCACTCGTCCTCGTCGCCGCGTGCGGGCATCGACCCACCAGCCCGAGCCCGGAGCCCGCGACCGCCACGCCGATCCACCACCTGGTGGTGATCTTCGAAGAGAACGTCTCGTTCGACCACTACTTCGGAACGTATCCCCACGCGGCGGGCGTCGACGGCCAACCGTTCACCGCCAGACCGGGCACCCCCGCGGTGGACGGCCTGACCCCAGAGTTGTTGACGCACAACCCCAATTCGGTGCAGCCGATGCGGCTGGGCGGGACGGGTCAGATCGTGACCTGCGATCAGGACCACGAATACCAGGCCGAGCAACTGGCCTTCAACGGCGGCGCGATGGATCGGTTCGTCGAGCACACCGAGGGCGAGCCGTGCCCGGCGCCGCTCTTCAATGCCCCCGGCCTGGTGATGGGCTACTACGACGGCAACACGGTGACCGCGCTGTGGAACTACGCGCAGCACTACTCGATGAGCGACAACTTCTACAACACCACCTTCGGCCCGTCGTCGCCCGGTCACATCAACCTGGTCTCGGGCCAAACACACGGGGTGACAAAGAAATTCATGCCCGGCGGCCAGCCGTTCCCGCCGCACATGGTGATCGACGACACCGGCAACGGCCAGGGCAGCCTGATCAACGACTCGCAGCCCCTCGGCGACGACTGCTCGTCGCGCGACCAGGTGCAGTTCAGCGCCGGCAACAAGAACATCGGTGACCTGCTGAACGCGAAGGGCGTCACGTGGGGCTGGTTCCAGGGCGGTTTCAAGCCCACCGGCCAGGGGGCGGACGGCGCGGCGCAGTGCGGCGCGACGCACAACATCGGTGACGCCGTGGGCGGATCCGGCAAGACCGGGCCGCTGCCGTTCGGCACCAAGCCCGACTACGTCCCGCACCACGAGCCGTTCCAGTACTACCCGTCCACCGCCAACCCGCACCACTTGCCGCCGAGCGCGACCGATCAGATCGGGCATAGCGACCAGGCCAACCATCAATACGACCTGGCCGATTTCTGGGCCGCCGCCGACGGCGGCCACCCGCCGGCGGTGAGCTTCCTCAAACCGCCCGCCTACCAAAACGGGCACGCCGGTTACTCCGATCCGCTCGACGAGCAGCGGTTCCTCGTCGAGACGGTCAACCACCTGCAGCGGCTCCCGCAATGGCGCGATACGGCGATCGTCGTCGCCTACGACGACTCCGACGGCTGGTACGATCACAAACCCTCGCCGATCGTGACCTCCTCGGCCACGCCCGAGGACGCGCTGAACGGTCCGGGCCGCTGCGGTGACCCCGCCGCCGCGCCCGCCGCGTATCAGGGCCGCTGCGGGTACGGCCCGCGGCTGCCGCTGCTCGTGATATCCCCTTACGCCAGAACGAATTTCGTGGACCACACGTTGACCGACCAGACGTCGATCCTGCGGTTCATCGAGGACAACTGGAGCACCGGGCGCATCGGCGACCACTCGTTCGACGAGCGCGCGGGCGCGCTCACCGGGATGCTGGATTTCACCGGCCCCGCTCAACCGGCGCTGGCCCTCGACCCCCGTACCGGCAACCCGCAATAGCGTCGGCCCGGGATCCAATCTCGCAGTTTTCAACCCTCGCGCGTCCCGCCGATGTCCCGCACCATCGGGGGTTGGACACGAGGGAGGGTGAATGAGCCTGGCGTTTCATTGGTTCCTGCCGACGTACGGGGATTCGCGAAACCTGGTCGCGGGCGGGCACGGCACCGCGATGCACGGCGACCGGCCCGCGACGTTGCGGTATCTGCACCAGATCTGCGCGGCGGCCGAGGACAACGGCTTCGAGGCCGTGCTCACGCCGACCGGATTATGGTGCGAGGACGCGTGGTTGACGACGGCGATGCTGATCGAGGGCACCGAGACGCTGAAGTTCCTGGTCGCGTTCCGGCCCGGGCTGCTCAGTCCCACCCTGGCGGCGCAGATGGCCGGGACGTTCCAGCGGCACTCGGGCGGCCGGCTGCTGCTCAACGTCGTCACCGGCGGCGAACCGCACGAGCAGCGCGCCTACGGGGATTTCCTGGACAAGGAATCGCGCTACGCCCGCACCGCCGAGTTCCTGCACGTGGTGCGCCAACTCTGGGCCTCGCGGGAGCCGGTCACCTTCGCCGGCGACCACATCCGCATCGACGGCGCGCAGCTGAACAACCCGCCCGACCCGATCCCCGCGGTGTTCTTCGGCGGGTCGTCGGCCGCCGCGGGGCCGGTCGCGGCCAAGTACTCCGACGTCTACCTCACCTGGGGCGAGCCGCGGGCGGCCGTCGCCAAGAAACTCGACTGGATCCGCGGGCTGGCCGTCAATGCGGGGCGAATCCTGCAGTACGGCTTGCGGATTCACGTGATCAGTCGCGACACCTCCGAGCAGGCGTGGGCCGAGGCCGACCGGCTGCTCGCCGCGGTCGACCCGGCCGACGTCGAGCGGGTGCAGGCCAGCCTGGCGCGTAGCGAGTCCGAGGGCCAGCGCCGCATGCTGGACCTGCACGGCGGCGACAGCGGCCGGCTCGTGGTCGGCCCCAACCTGTGGGCCGGGGTGGGCCTGGTGCGCGGCGGCGCGGGCACCGCGCTGGTCGGGTCGCACGCCGAGGTGGCCGAACGCCTGGCCGAGTACTCGCGACTGGGCATCAGCCACTTCATCCTGTCGGGCTATCCCCACCTGGAGGAGGCGTACTGGTTCGGTGAGGGTGTCCTGCCGCTGCTCGAACGAAAGGGCTTGTGGCAGCACCCCAACCGCCAATCACACCCGGCGCCGTCGACGCCGTTCGCGATCGCGTCCGCGCAGTAGGCCATGGCAACCACGCTGCCCGACGCGGGCGTCGCCGCGCCGCAAGGTCACGAGGAATCCGAGGTCGAACGCCGCCGTCGGCTGCGCATCGTGGTCGCGGCCAGCCTGCTGGGCACCACCGTGGAGTGGTACGACTTCTTCCTGTACGCCACCGCGGCGGGCCTGGTGTTCAGCAAGGTGTTCTTCCCCAACGAAACCTCTTTGGTGGGAACGCTTTTGGCGTTCGCGACGTTCGCGGTCGGGTTCGTCATGCGGCCGATCGGTGGCCTGGTGTTCGGGCACATCGGGGACCGGATCGGTCGCAAGCGCAGCCTGGCGCTGACGATGCTGATCATGGGCGTCGCCACGGCGCTGATCGGGGTCCTGCCGACCGCCGCCCAGATCGGGGCCTGGGCGCCGCTGCTGCTGTTGACGCTGCGCATCCTGCAGGGGTTCGCGCTCGGCGGCGAGTGGGCCGGCGCGGTGCTGCTCGCCGTCGAGCACAGCCCCGCGGACCGACGCGGCCGCTTCGGCGCCATCCCGCAGGTCGGCCTGGCGCTCGGATTGGCCTTGGGCACAGGCATTTTCGCGTTTCTGCAAATCGCGTTGGGCCCGAGCCGGTTCCTGGCCTACGGCTGGCGGATCGGGTTCCTGCTGAGCCTGGTGCTGGTGGCGATCGGCATCGTGGTCCGGTTGCGAGTGGAGGAGACGCCGGCATTTCGCGAGCTGGCCGACCTCGAGGCGACGTCCACCGTGCCGATCCGCGAGATCGTCCGCGAACCCCGATCCCGGCGCAACACCGTGCTGGGGCTGCTGTCGCGGTGGGCCGAGGGCTCGGCGTTCAACACCTGGGGTGTTTTCGCGATCAGCTACGCCACCGGCGCGTTGGGGTTCAACAAGGTGTCGGTCCTGGTCGTCGTCACCGTCGCCGCCCTGCTGATGGCGGTGCTGCTGCCGGTGTCGGGAATCCTGACCGACCGATTCGGGCCGCGGCGGGTGTATCTGGTTGGCGTGGCGTGCTACGGCCTGTTGGCGTTCCCCGCCTTCGCGCTGTTCGGCACCAAGAACCTGCTGCTGTTCGGGCTCGCCATGGTCGTCGTGTTCGGCGTCGTGCACGCGCTGTTCTACGGCGCGCAGGGCACCCTGTACTCGGCGCTGTATCCCACCGCCACCCGCTACACCGGGCTGTCGTTCGTCTACCAGTTCTCCGGCGTGTACGCCTCCGGCGTGACCCCGATGATCCTGACCGCGTTGATCGCCGCCGACAGGAAGGCGCCGTGGCTGGCGTGCGGGTATCTGGTGGCCACGGCCGTCATCAGCGTGATCGCCACGGCCCGGATCCGCGAGCGGGATTTGTACCTGTGAGCTGACCGGGCGCCCCACCCGCATCGAGACTGCGGTGAGCGCGTGATTTTCGCAAAATCCGCGATCTGTGCGCAGTCTCGGCGAACGCAACCGGTCGCGGCCCGTCCGCCGATGTGATGTGGTTAACCGTGGCCGGCACCACCCAACTGCGCCAAGGGCTATCGCAGCGGCAGCTCAGCATGATCGCCCTGGGCGGCGTGATCGGCGCCGGGTTGTTCGTCGGGTCGGGCGTGGTGATCAAGGACACCGGGCCCGCCGCGTTCCTGACCTACGCGCTGTGCGGCCTGCTGATCGTGCTGGTGATGCGGATGCTGGGCGAGATGGCCGCCGCCAACCCGTCGACGGGGTCGTTCGCCGACTACGCGGCGCAGGCCCTGGGCGGCTGGGCGGGGTTCTCGGTGGCCTGGCTGTACTGGTACTTCTGGGTCATCGTGGTCGGGTTCGAGGCCGTCGCCGGCGGCAAGGTCCTGGGCTACTGGTTCCACGCACCGCTGTGGCTACTCTCGCTGTGCCTGATGGTGCTGATGACCGCGACGAACCTGTTCTCGGTGTCGTCGTTCGGTGAATTCGAATTCTGGTTCGCCGGAATCAAAGTCGCCACGATCGGGATCTTTCTCGCCGTCGGCGCGGTGTTCGTGCTGGGCCTGCTGCCCGGCCATCACCCCGATTTCTCCAACCTCACGGCGCACGGCGGGTTCTTCCCGAAGGGCGTCGCGGCGGTCTTCGCGGCCATCGTGGTGGTGATCTTCTCCATGGTCGGCGCCGAGATCGTCACCGTCGCCGCCGCCGAGAGCCGCGACCCCGAGCTGGCGGTCCAGCGGGCGACGAGGTCGGTGGTGGCGCGCATCGGGATCTTCTTCGTCGGCTCGGTCTTCCTGCTCGTGGTGATCCTGCCGTGGAATTCGGTGGAGCTGGGCGCATCCCCGTACGTCGCGGCCCTCAAACACATGGGCCTGCGCGGCGCGGATCAGGTGATGAACGCCGTGGTGCTCACCGCGGTGCTGTCCTGCCTGAACTCGGGCCTGTACACAGCTTCACGGATGCTGTTCGTGCTCGCCGACCGGCGCGAGGCCCCGGCCCGGCTGGTCAGGCTCAGCCGGCGCGGCGTCCCGCACATCGCGATCCTGTGCTCGTCGGCGATCGGCTTCGGCTGCGTCCTGATGGCCTGGATCGCGCCGGGTACGGTGTTCCTCTTCCTGCTGAACTCGTCGGGCGCGGTCATCCTGTTCGTCTACTGGTTGATCGCGCTGTCGGAGATCGTCCTGCGGCGCCGGACGCCCGACGAAAAGCTGCGCATCAAGATGTGGTTCTTCCCGCTGCTGTCGATCCTCACGCTCGCCGGAATCACCGCCGTGCTGGTGCAAATGGCGTTCGACCGCTCGGCGCGCAGCCAGCTCTGGCTCAGCCTGCTGTCGTGGGCGGTGGTGATAGCGGTGTACTTCGCGGCCCGGGCGCGCGCCCGGGTCAGTCGGTCCTGGTGAGCAACACCGCTTGCTCGAACGGCAGCCTGGCGAAAATCGGCCGCCATCCGCGGGCGACGTGCGGCGCGGCCTCCTCCTTGCTGACCACCCGTGGGTCCGTGACCCCGAAAGTCTTGCCGTAGCGCCGGATCCGAGCCCCGTTGGCCGCGGTGATGTTTTTCAGCCAGTCGCGGTCGGGGCCGTAGGTGAGCAGGATCGCCACCCCGGGCTTGCCGTCGACCTCGGCGGTGAACACCGTAACCGGCGTGCGGTAAGGCTTTCCGGAGCGCCGGCCGACATGTTCGACGATGCAAAACGTCGGCGCCCAGCCGGCCCACAGCCGCTGGACGGGATTGGTGACGTGCCGATTGAACCGCGCGAGCCCCTGTGGAAGTTCCATGCCTTCCATCCAACCCGCCCACCCCGCCCGCCTCAAGGCATGGGCTGCCGCGTGAGCGGCGCGAGCGTAGTGTCGCGTCATGGCCGACTCCCCGGGTGACGTGGCCGCCGAGCGCGCCCAGGAGCTGCTGCGCAGGGAGGCCGAACTCGCCGCCCGCAAGGCCGTCACCGAGGACCACGTGAAGCGCGCCGCCGAGCGCGCCGACCGCGCCCATGAGCGAGACCAGGCGGCCCGTGAACGCGCGGTGTATCGCCACTACGAAGCCGGCGCCGCCCACGAGCGCGCCGCCGAGGTCGAGGAACTCGCAGTCGCCGAGGGCCTCGGCGACGTCGCCGCCCACCGGCGCGCGGCGGAAAAGGAACGCGAAGCCGCCCGCCGCGAGCTGCGGGCCGCGCAGGAAGCCGATCAGCAAGACGCCTGATGCCCGCGCTCTGCTACACCCTGTAGTTGAACGATCGGCCGAGGCTGGGACACTGGTCGGCATGGGTTCCACTGACCAGGCGACCGCCGATGCCGCGACCTCGGGAAGCGGCGTGGCCGCGTCGGCGCGGCTGTTCTCCGACGCCTGCGCCGTCATCCCCGGCGGGGTGAACTCCCCGGTGCGCGCGTTCACCGCAGTGGGCGGCACGCCGCGCTTCATCACCGAGGCGAAGGGCTGCTGGCTCACCGACGCCGACGGCAACCGCTACGTCGACCTGGTGTGCTCGTGGGGGCCGATGATCCTGGGCCACGCCCACCCGGCCGTCGTCGACGCGGTCGCCACGGCCGCCGCCTCGGGCCTGTCGTTCGGGGCGCCGACGCCGGCCGAGAGCCGGCTGGCCGCCGAGATCATCGGGCGGGTGGCGCCGGTCGAGCGGATCCGGCTGGTGAACTCCGGCACCGAGGCCACGATGAGCGCCGTCCGGCTGGCCCGCGGGTTCACCGGGCGGGCCAAGATCGTCAAGTTCTCCGGCTGTTACCACGGCCACGTCGACGCGTTGCTCGCCGACGCCGGTTCCGGCGTCGCGACGCTGGGTTTGCCGTCCTCGCCCGGGGTGACGGGCGCGGCCGCGGCCGACACAATCGTGTTGCCCTACAACGACATCGACGCCGTCACGGAGACGTTCGCCCGGTTCGGCGACCAGATCGCCGCCGTGATCACCGAGGCCAGCCCCGGCAACATGGGCGTCGTCCCGCCGGGGCCGGGCTACAACGCGGCGCTGCACGCGATCACCGCCGAGCACGGGGCGCTGCTGATCGTCGACGAGGTGATGACGGGATTCCGGGTCAGCCGAAGCGGTTGGTACGGAATCGATCCCGTCGCCGCCGACCTGTTCACCTTCGGCAAGGTGATGAGCGGCGGGCTGCCGGCCGCGGCGTTCGGCGGACGGGCCGAAGTGATGGAGCGGCTGGCGCCGCTGGGGCCGGTGTATCAGGCCGGCACCCTGTCGGGGAATCCGGTGGCGGTGGCCGCCGGGCTGGCCACGCTGCGCGCCGCGGACGACGCGGCCTACGCCACACTGGACGCCAACGCCGACCGGCTGGCCGGGCTGCTGTCCGAGGCGCTGACGAAAGCCGGTGTGCCGCACCAGGTTCCGCGGGCCGGGAACATGCTCAGCGTGTTCTTCTCCGACACGCCGGTGACCGACTTCGCCTCCGCGCGGGCCAGTGAGACCTGGCGTTACCCGCCGTTCTTCCACGCCCTGCTGGACGCGGGCGTCTACCCGCCGTGCAGCGCCTTCGAGGCGTGGTTCGTCTCGACGGCCCTGGACGACGACGCATTCGACCGGATCTCGGCCGGGCTGGCCCACGCGGCCCGCGCGGCCGCACAGGAGGACAGGCCCTGATGGCCGAACAGACCAAAGTCCACGTGGTGCGCCACGGCGAGGTGCACAACCCCACCGGCGTCCTCTACGGCCGGCTGCCCGGATTCCACCTGTCCGAGCGGGGGCGGGCGCAGGCCGACGCGGTCGCCGAGGCGCTGGCCGACCGCGACGTCGCCGCCGTCATCGCCTCCCCGCTGCAGCGGGCCCAGGAGACCGCCGCGCCCATCGCCGCCAAGCACGGCCTGGCCGTGGACACCGACCCCGACCTGATCGAATCGCTCAACTTCTTCGAGGGCCGCCGCGTCGGCCCGGGCGACGGCGCCTGGCGCGACCCGCGGTTCTGGTGGCAGCTGCGCAACCCCTTCACCCCGTCCTGGGGCGAGCCCTACACCGAGATCGCGGCCCGGATGACGACCGCCGTGGACAAGGCGCGCGCCCGCGGCACCGGGCAGGAGGTGGTGTGCGTCAGCCACCAGCTGCCCGTGTGGACGCTGCGGCTGCACCTGAGCGGCCGGCGGCTCTGGCACGACCCGCGGCGACGCGAATGCGGGCTCGCCTCGGTGACGACCCTGGTCTACGACGGCGATCGCCTCGTCGACATCGAGTACTTCCAGCCAGCGGCGCCATGAGCGCGCGCCGGCGACGATGCAGAGCGAAGCGATGAGGAGAAGCGGCGCCATCAGTGTCCGCCGGCTGGCTGTGGCCGGGGCAGCGGTGGCCATTTTGCTGGCCGGCTGCTCCGGTCGCGACGCCGTGGCGCAGGGCGGCACCTTCGAATTCGTCTCGCCCGGCGGGAAGACCGACATCTACTACGACCCGCCGGCCAGCCGCGGCCGCCCGGGGCCGCTGTCGGGGCCGGACCTGGCCGACCCGGCGCACACCCTGTCGCTGGACGACCCGACGTTCGCCGGCCGCGTCGTCGTCGTCAACATCTGGGGGCAGTGGTGCGGGCCGTGCCGCGCCGAGGTCGCCCAGCTGCAGCAGGTGTACGACGCAACCCGCGGCGCCGGGGTCTCCTTCCTGGGCATCGACGTCCGGGACAACAACCGGCAGGCCGCCCTGGACTTCGTCGACGATCACCACGTCAGCTACCCCTCCATCTACGATCCGGCGATGCGCACCCTGATCGCGTTCGGCGGCCGGTACCCCACCACCGTCATCCCGTCCACGCTGGTGTTGGACCGCGAGCACCGGGTCGCCGCCGTCTTCCTGCGCGAGCTGTTAGCCCAGGATCTGCAGCCCGTGGTGCAGCGGGTGGCCGGGCAGTGACCGGCTTCGCCCAGATCGCCGCCGCCGGGCCGCTGCTGCTGGCGCTCGGCGTGTGCCTGCTGGCCGGGCTGGTGTCGTTCGCCTCGCCGTGCGTGGTCCCGCTGGTCCCCGGCTACCTGTCCTACCTGGCCGCGGTCGTCGGGGTGGACGAGCAGCCGCCGCCCGGCGCGCTGAAGGCGCCGCCCGCCGCCCGGTGGCGGGTCGCGGGCTCCGCCGCGTTGTTCGTCGCCGGGTTCACCACGGTGTTCGTGCTCGGGACCGTCGCCGTCCTGGGAATGACCACCGCGCTGATCACCAACCAGCTGCTGCTGCAGCGCGTCGGCGGCGTGCTGACGATCGTGATGGGCCTGGTGTTCGTGGGCCTCATCCCGGCGCTGCAGCGCCAGGCCCGGTTCAGCCCGCGCCAGCTGACCACGGTCGCGGGCGCGCCGGTGCTCGGCGCGGTGTTCGCGCTCGGCTGGACGCCGTGCCTGGGGCCCACGCTGACCGGGGTGATCACCGTCGCGTCGGCCACCGACGGCGCGAACGTCGCGCGCGGGGTGGCGCTGGTGATCGCCTACTGCCTGGGGCTGGGCATCCCGTTCGTCCTGCTGGCGTTCGGCTCGGCGGGGGCAGTCGGGGCGCTGGGCTGGCTGCGACGGCACACCCGGGCCATCCAGATCTTCGGCGGCGCGCTGCTGATCGCCGTCGGCGCCCTGCTGGTCACCGGGGTGTGGAACGACTTCGTCTCCTGGCTGCGCGACGCGTTCGTCTCCGACGTGAGGCTGCCGATTTGATGGCGCGAACAGACGCAAAAGCCCCCAAAATTGGGCATTTTGGGGGGCTTTTGCGTCTGCTCGCGACCCTTCGCGCCACGGCCCGCAACACCTGGCGCGCGCTGACCTCGATGGGCACCGCGCTGGTGCTGCTGTTCCTGCTCGCGCTGGGCGCGATACCCGGCGCGCTGCTGCCGCAGCGCAGTCTCAACGCCGGCAAGGTCGACGAGTACCTGGCCACCCACCGCGTAATCGGGCCCTGGCTGAACCGGCTGCAGGCCTTCGACGTGTTCTCCAGCTTTTGGTTCACCGCCATCTACGTGCTGCTGTTCGTGTCCCTCGTCGGTTGCCTGACCCCACGGATGATCGAGCACGCCCGCAGCCTGCGCGCCACCCCGGTGGCCGCCCCGCGAAACCTGGCCCGGCTGCCCAAGCACGCCAGCGCCGAAATCGCCGGCGACGCGGCGGATCTCAACGCCCTGGCGAACACGATCGGCGGCCGACTGCGCGGCTGGCGCACGGCGATCCGGCATGAGAGCGAGGTCGTCGAGGTCTCGGCGGAGAAGGGCTACCTGCGCGAGTTCGGCAACATCGTCTTTCACTTCTCGTTGCTGGGCCTGCTGGTCGCCGTGGCCGTCGGCAAGCTGTTCGGCTACGAGGGCAACGTCATCGTCATCGCCGACGGCGGCCCCGGCTTCTGCTCGGCCTCCCCGGCGGCGTTCGATTCGTTCCGCGCCGGCAACACCGTCGACGGCACATCGCTGCACCCAATCTGCATCCGGGTCAACGACTTTCAGGCGCACTACCTGCCGTCGGGGCAGGCCACCTCGTTCGCGGCGGACATCGACTACCAGAACGGCAGCGACCTGGCCGCCAACAGCTGGCGGCACTACCTGCTGGAGGTCAACCACCCGCTGCGCGTCGGCGGCGACCGCGTGTACCTGCAGGGCCACGGCTACGCGCCCACCTTCACCGTGACCTTCCCGGACGGGCGGTCGCGCACGTCGACCGTGCAATGGCGACCCGACAACCCGCAGACCTTGCTGTCGTCGGGGGTGGCGCGCATCGACCCGCCCGCCGGCAGCTATCCCAACGCGGCCGAGCGCCGCCAGCACGAGATCGCCATCCAGGGCCTGCTGGCGCCGACCGAGCAGCTCGAGGGCACCCTGCTGTCGTCGCGGTTCCCGGCGCTGAACGCCCCGGCCGTCGCCGTCGACATCTACCGCGGCGACACCGGCCTGGACACCGGGCGGCCGCAATCGTTGTTCACGCTGGATCCCCGGCTGATCGAGCAGGGGCGGCTGACCAAGGAGAAGCGGGTCAACCTGCGCGCCGGTCAGGAGGTTCGGCTTGACGCGGGCCCGGCCGCCGGCACCGTCGTCCGCTTCGACGGCGCCGTGCCGTTCGTCAACCTGCAGGTCTCCCACGACCCCGGCCAGGCCTGGGTGCTCGTCTTCGCGGTCACGATGATGGGCGGGCTGGTGGTGTCGCTGCTGGTGCGCCGCCGCAGGGTGTGGGTCAGGCTCAGCCCGGCGGCCGGTACGGTGAACGTCGAACTGGGCGGGCTGGCGCGCACCGACAACTCCGGGTGGGGCGACGAGTTCGAGCGGTTGACCGAGCGGTTGTTGCACGGGCTGGGCGAGCCCGACACCGCCGCGTCCAGAAGGAGTTCTCAGGTGGACGTCAAATGAACACGCTGCACGTCAACGTCACGCTGGCGCGCTACTCCGACTGGGCGTTCACCTCGGCGATCGTGGCCCTGGTCGTCGCGCTGCTGCTGCTGGCCGTGGAGCTGGCCTACGTCGGCGCCCGGCGCGCCGACCAGCGCGCGGCGGTACTGGCCGGCTCGGTCGCGGCCGACAGCTCGGTCCCCGGCATCGTGGAGGACGCCGACGCGCGGCCGTTCGACGAACGCGTCGGGCGGGCCGGGTTGGCCGTGGTCTACCTCGGCATCGGGCTGCTGCTGGCCTGCATCGTGCTGCGCGGCCTGGCCACCGTGCGGGTGCCGTGGGGCAACATGTACGAGTTCATCAACCTGACGTGCTTCTGTGGCCTGGTCGCCGGGGCGATCGTGTTGCGCCGCCCGCAGTACCGCCCGCTGTGGGTCTTCCTGCTGCTGCCGATCCTGATCCTGCTGACCGTTTCCGGGCGCTGGCTCTACACCAACGCCGCGCCGGTGATGCCCGCGCTGCAGTCCTACTGGTTGCCGATCCACGTGTCGGTGGTCAGCCTGGGTTCCGGGGTGTTCATGGTCGCGGGCATCGCCAGCATCCTGTTCCTGCTGCGCACGTCGCGGCTAGGGGATCCGGAGGCAGACGGCGCGTTGGCCCGCATGGTTCGGCGGCTCCCCGACGCGCAGACCCTGGACCGCGTCGCCTACCGCACCACGATCTTCGCGTTCCCGGTGTTCGGTTTCGGGGTCATCTTCGGCGCCATCTGGGCGGAAGAGGCCTGGGGCAGGTATTGGGGCTGGGACCCCAAGGAGACGGTTTCGTTCGTCGCGTGGGTGGTATACGCGGCCTATCTGCACGCCCGGTCGACGGCGGGATGGCGGGACAGGAAGGCGGCCTGGATCAACGTCGCGGGTTTCGTCGCCATGATCTTCAATTTGTTCTTCGTTAACCTGGTGACCGTGGGCCTGCATTCGTATGCGGGCGTGGGATGACAGTCAGCAACCGACCCGAGTAACACACAACAGGGGGAGTGCACGTGTCCGACCATCCAACCACCGGCGTCGGTGCGCCCGAGCCGCCGACCACGCAGCCGCCCCCCGACGCCCCGCCCCAGCAGGCCGGCCCGGGCGACGAGGCCCCCACCCGCGCCTTCGCCGGGTTCCGCACCGAGCGGCGGGTCCCCGGACCCGAGCGGCGGCAAGCTGCGGCCCCCACGGCGCCCGGCCCGGCGCCCGGCGGGATGCCGCCCTGGGATCCCACACCGGTGACCGGAATCCCGCGCGTCGACCCGACCGCGTTCGGGGCCTATTACAACGCGCCATCTGAGGCGCCACCGGCCGAGGCGCAGGCGCCCCCGTACCGGCCCGAGCACCTGCCACACACGCCGTATCCCGAGCTGTCCACCGGCATGCTCTTGCGGCCGGTCAAACCGCCGCCATCCGAGGGTTGGCGGCGGGTGATCTACGACCTGTCCGGTCACCTGATCAACCTGGGCGAGAGCCCGCGGGCCCAGCGCCACAACAACCTGGTGGCGCAGGTCAACCGGCCCCTGCGGGGTTGCTACCGGATCGCGCTGCTGTCGCTGAAGGGCGGCGTCGGCAAGACCACGATCACCGCGACGCTGGGGTCGACGTTCGCGACCATCCGCGGCGACCGCGTGGTGGCCGTCGACGCCAACCCCGACCGGGGCACGCTGAGCCAGAAGATCCCGCTGGAGACGGCGGCGACGGTGCGCCAACTGCTGCACGACGCCGGAGCCATCGAGCGCTACAGCGACGTCCGCCGGTACACCTCGAAGGGCCCGAGCGGCCTGGAGGTGCTGGCGTCGGAAACCGACCCGGCGATCTCCGACGCGTTCGGCGCCGAGGACTACAGCCGCGTGCTGGAGATCCTGGAGCGGTTCTACGGCCTGGTGCTCACCGACTGCGGGCCCGGGCTGCTGCACTCGGTGATGTCGTCGGTGTTGGAGAAGGCCGACGTGTTGCTGGTCGTCGCGTCGGGGTCCATCGACGGCGCGCGCAGCGCCTCGGCGACGCTGGACTGGCTGGACGCCCACGGGCACGAGGAGCTGGTCCGCAATTCGATCGCGGTCATCAATGCCGTGCGGCCGCGCACCGGCAAGGTCGACATGAACAAGGTGGTCGACCACTTCTCGCGCCGCTGCCGCGCGGTGCGGCTGATCCCGTTCGACCCGCACCTCGAGGAGGGCGCCGAGATCGACCTGGACCGGCTGCGGCGCAGCACCCGCGAAGCGCTCACCGAGCTGGCGGCCGTCGTGGCCGACGGGTTCCCCGGTGACCAGCGCAACCCGGGTCTGGTTTAGGAGGGACTAGCGGGGGTTATCCCCGTGGCCTAACCGCCGCAAGAAGTCAGGATCGTCGTCGGGCCCGATGACGCGGGTCTTCGGCCGGACCTGTGACCGCGCCGCGCGCCAGCCAACGTAGATCAGCGTCCCCAGGATCAGAACGAGTAGCAGGTAGAGCACTCAACACCTCCTCCGAGCGAATATACGCGGGCCGTAGGCTCGGGGTGTGTCAGAACGGCCCAGCGACAGCAGCACCGACGAGCGCCCGCGCAATCGGGTAGTCGTCGACGTTTTGCTCTACGCGGCGGCGCGGCTGGTGCTGGTCGCCGCGCTGAGCGGCGCGATCTACGGGCTCGCGCGATTGCTGGGGATCGCCCAGTTCCCCGTCGTGGTCGCGGTGTTGTTCGCTCTGATCATCGCGATGCCCTTGGGCATCTGGGTGTTCGGCCCGCTGCGCCGTCGCGCTACCGCGTCGCTCGCGATAGCCGGCGAACGCCGGCGCCGCGAACGCGAACAGCTGCAGGCCCGCCTGCGTGGCGAGCAGGCGCCGCGGCCGGAGCCGGACGCGCCGGACGCATAGCCTTCCCCCGTTTGCGTGTGCATCGACGGCGTCGCGCGTGCATCCAGGGCGAAAGAATCGCCCGGATCCCGCCGTCGGCTCACACGTAAAACCCTGAAAGCACACTCAGTGCGCGAGGGCCAACGCCGTCGCCACCGCGATCGCCCACACCACCATCGCCAGCCCGGTGTCCCGCAACACCGGAATCAGTTCGCGCCCGCCGCGGCCGGAGCGCACCGGGGCGAGCGCGCGCAGGGCCAGCGGCGTGGCGACCAATCCCACGGCGCACCACGGCGTCGCCGCCATGAGCACCAGCGTTGCGACCCCCGCGGTCGCCATCAGCGCTTGGTAGAGGATCCGGGTGCGAGCGTCGCCCAGGCGCACCGCCAGGGTGATCTTGCCGGACTGTGCGTCGGTGGGGATGTCGCGCAGGTTGTTGGCCACCAGCACCGACGACGACATCGCCCCGATCGACACCGCCAGCACCGCCCCGACCCAGTCCACCCGCAACGCCTGGGTGTACTCGGTGCCCAGCACGGCGACCAGGCCGAAGAACACGAACACCGCGACCTCGCCAAACCCCGCGTAGCCGTACGGCTTTGAGCCGCCGGTGTACAGCCACGCGCCGGCGATGCAGGCCGCGCCGACCGCGATCAGCCACGGCGCGCTCAGCAGCGCCAGCACCAGCCCGGCGACCGCGCCCAGCGACAGGCTCGTCACCGCCGCGGTCAGCACCGCGCGCGGAGCGGCCAGCCGCGAGCCCACCAGCCGGACCGGGCCGGCGCGCTCGTCGTCGGTGCCGCGGATGCCGTCGGAGTAGTCGTTGGCGTAGTTCACGCCGACGATCAGCGCCAGCGCGACGGCCAGCGCCAGCAGCGCCTTCCACCACACCGCGGATCCCAGCCACGCCGCGGCGCCCGTGCCCGCCACCACCGGCGCCACCGCGTTGGGCAGCGTGCGGGGCCGGGCACCCGAGACCCACTGCGCGAGACTGGCCACCAAGCCATCCTGCCTCATGCACCACAATGGGCGGATGCTCGGAGTCATCGGCGGCAGCGGCTTCTACACGTTCTTCGAGTCCGACACCCGCGACATCGACGTCGACACCCCCTACGGCCCGCCCAGCGCCCCGGTCACGGTGGGCGCCGTCGGCGACCACGAGGTCGCCTTCCTGCCCCGGCACGGTGCGACCCACCAGTTCTCGGCGCACACCGTGCCGTATCGGGCCAACATGTGGGCGCTGCGCAAGCTCGGCGTGCGGCGGGTCTTCGGCCCCTGCGCGGTCGGCAGCCTGAACGCCGACAACGGCCCGGGCGCGGTGGTGGTGCCCGACCAGCTGGTGGACCGCACCACCGGCCGCCCCGACACCTACTTCGACTCCGGCGCCGTCCACGTCGACTTCGCCGACCCCTACTGCCCGACGCTGCGGGCCGCGGCCACGGGCCTGCCCGACGTCGTCGACGGCGGCACCATGGTGGTGATCCAGGGGCCGCGGTTTTCCACCCGGGCGGAGAGCCGCTGGTTCGCCTCGGCCGGGTTCAGCCTGGTCAACATGACCGGCTATCCGGAGGCGGTGCTGGCCCGCGAACTCGAAATATGTTATGCGGCAATCGCGTTGGTGACCGACCTGGATGCCGGCGTCCGGGCCGGTGAGGGCGTGAAGGCCGTCGAGGTGTTCGCCCAGTTCGAGAAGAACATCGGGCCGTTCAAGGAGCTGGTGCGCGCCGCGATCGGCCGGGTCGCCGCCGAGCGCGACTGCACGCACTGCCAGCCGCACACCGGCGTGACCCTGCCGGTGGAGTTGCCGTGAGGGTGCTGCTGACCGGGGCGGCCGGATTCATCGGGTCGCGGGTGGACGCGGCGCTGCGGGCGGCCGGCCACGACGTGATCGGCGTCGACGCGATGCTGCCCGCGGCCCACGGCCCTAATCCCGTGCTGCCGCCGGGCTGCCGACGCGTCGACGTCCGCGACGGCGACGCGCTGGCCCCGCTGCTGGACGGCGTGGACCTGGTGTGTCATCAGGCCGCGATGGTCGGTGCCGGCGTGGACGCGGCCGACGCGCCGGCCTACGGCGGCCACAACGATTTCGCCACCACTGTGTTGCTGGCGAGGATGTTCGCCGCGGGCGTGCGCCGCCTGGTGTTGGCCTCGTCGATGGTGGTCTACGGGCAGGGCCACTACGCCTGCCCCGAGCACGGGCTCGTCGACCCGCCGCCGCGCCGGCGCGCCGACCTAGACGCCGGGATCTTCGAAAACCATTGCCCGACATGCGGGCTCGACGTGACATGGCGACTGGTCGACGAGGACGCCGCGCTGCGCCCGCGCAGCCTGTACGCGGCCAGCAAGACCGCGCAGGAGCACTACGCGCTGGCGTGGTCGGAGGCGACGGGCGGCTCGGTGGTGGCGCTGCGCTACCACAACGTCTACGGGCCGGGCATGCCGCGCGACACCCCCTACTCCGGGGTGGCCGCGATCTTCCGCTCGTCGCTGGAAAAGGGCGAGCCGCCAAGGGTTTTCGAGGACGGCGGGCAGACGCGGGATTTCGTCCACGTCGACGACGTCGCCGCCGCGAACGTGGCCGCCGCGGAGGCCGACCAGGATGGCTTCACCGCCGTCAACGTCTGCTCCGGGCGCCCAATCTCGATCCTCGATGTCGCCGCCGCGCTGTGCGAGGCGCGGGACGGTTCGGTGTCCCCGGTGGTCACGGGGCAGTACCGCAGCGGCGACGTGCGCCACATCGTCGCCGACCCGGCCCGGGCCGCCGCGGTGTTGGGGTTCCGCGCGGCCATCGACCCGCGCGAGGGCTTGCGCGAATTCGCTTTCGCGCCTTTGCGTTAAGGCGCTCTAACTCGACGGCGGGCGGAAGATCCGCGGCTTCTGGACGGGGATCTGCCGGGTGGCCGAGTCGTCGCCGCGGAAGATTCGCGGCGAACCGGCGAGCTGCGGCGCCGCTCCGCCGGTCGGAATGCGCGTCGTCGCCGCGGCCGACGGGGCCGCGTGGCCCACGGGGATGCGCGTCGTCGGGGCGCCGGGGCCGGGGTGGGTGCCGGCCGGGCCGCCACGCGTGTGCGCGGGACGGCGGCGCTGGCGTCGCGCGCGCCGCGCGCCGAGTTGCCCGGTGATGATGGCGGCCGCGAGGATGCACAGCGCCAGCACGCACAGCACGACATCGAAGGTGCTGGTGATCTGTTGGGCGAGGTTGTTGCCGTACACGGGATTCGGCGCGGGGGCGTTGGGCGCCTCCTCGAACCGCGGCGCCAGCGCGACGCCCAGCACGACGCGGGAAATGCCCAGTGTCGCAACGAGTCCGCACAGCGACGAGATCAGCCTGGGGGAGACGGCGTCGTTGCCCACGTTGATGCGCAGCCAGATCGCCAGCACCGCGGTCGCCAGGTCGAAGGCCGCCAGCACCATGCTGTCGTAGCGCGAGAACGGGTAGTTCAGGGTCACGGCGACGGCCAGGTCGGTGATGCGCATGACCATCGACCCCAGGCACCAAACGATGATGAGCAGCAAGCCGTTTCGGGCCGCCGCGCGCCACGCGTTCTCCTCCGTCGCCGACGCGTCACGGCGGGCCGACAACGCCGCGGGCGCGAAAATGGCCGCGGCCGCCGCCCACGCCAGGTAGCCCTCGAAGCCCACGCCCGCCGTCGACGTGTTCTGCGCTATGCCGTGGAACGCGTCGATGTCGCGGCCGACCGGAAGGATCCAGACCAGGATCCCGGCGACCAGCGTCGAAACCCCGAGGGCCACGGTCGCCAGCCGGGAAGCCCTGGTGCTGCGCAGCAGCCACCTCGACCCGACCACCACGGCGAGCAGCGCCACCGCGCCGTACACCAGCGCCGTCGCGATCACTGCGATGTTCTGCTTGCCGAAGCCGGACGAGCCGCTCGCGTCGTGTAGCGCGTATTTCAGCCGCCAGAACAGGTTGAAGCAAACGCTCAGCGCCGCGCCCACCATCGACGCGTAGCCGATGACCCGCGCCGACCTGGGGTTGTCAGTTGAGTCGGCCGCGACCGGCCGCGCGCTCAGCAGCGAGCCGGCGATGCCCAGCCACGCCCCCGGCCCGACTCCGCCGGGCACGTTCACGCTGCCACCGAACCGCACGGTCTCGAACACGTCGAACGCGACGAAGCCGACGACCAGCAACACATAGGGAACGTTGAGCGCGAGCCGAAGGCGGCCCGCCCGCGCGGGATTGAACTTCGCACTTGCCGATCGCCAGGAACCGGCCAGCACGATCGATGCCAGCGACAGCAGCGTCACGGCGAACAGCACCGCCAACAGCGGCTTGTTGCTGCCGTCGATTCCCATGCCGAAATACAGGTTCCACGGCAACAGCAGCGCCACGACGAGCATGGCGGCCGCGGTCAGATCGGCCGCGACGTCCGAACGCCGGCGGGGCCGCGCGCCCGGCGGCGCCGGCCGCGTCTGCTGCGTCCGCCCGCGGATCGGCCCGGTAGGGGCGTCGTCGCTGCTCTGACTCACGGTTCCCCCCGGGTGTCGAGGACGGCTTCTGGCGGCACAACTTTGGCGGCGCGGCGGGGGAACCCCCTGCCGCATCGACCGCGTTGCTCACTTGGAAACATAATCTCCGTTCGGGCGACGCGGCAGTGGTGAGGACGTGTGCGTTTCCGGGGTGGCCGCCACGCGGTTACGCTGCGCTCACAGGCGAACACCGAAAACCTCGTCGCCCGAATGACTGTTACCGCCGACGGTATCGCAGTGTAATGATGCCGGGACATGCTGGCTGTGGGGTAGCCGGCCCGAAGGAGAGTCGGGATGGACGTCGTGCTGGGGGTCGCGGTCACCGGTCCTCGTGCCCGGTTGGCCCTCGTCGGTTCGGGCGCCGGCCTGATCGACGAGTCCGTCGTAGACCTTGCCGATCGCCCGATCGAGAAACTGACCGAGACGGTCGTCGGGACGAACCGGTTGCTGGCCGAGGAAAACCACCGGCTCCTCGCCACGCGGCTGTGCTGGTCGGATCTGCAGTGGGCCGACCGGCTGCGGCGGGCGTTGGAGGACTCCGGCGTCCAGAACGTCGCCGTGCTGTCGGAAGCGCAGGCGCTCTCCGGGGCGGGCGTGCAGCCGCGGCCCGACGAGGACCCCACCGTCGCGCTGGCCCGCGGCGCGGCCATGGCGGCTGGGCCGGCGGGCGACGCGACGGCGATGGCGCCCGCGGTCGGGTCGGCCGGGGACGCGACGGCGATGGCGCCCGCGGTCGGGTCGGCCGGGGACGCGACGGCGATGGCGCCCGCGGTCGGGGGAGTGCCCCCGGCCGGCCAGGTGGGAACCGACCTGGCGTACTCGATGGCCGGCGAATCCGATCTGCTCCCGATGGAATGGCTGACCGAGCCCGAGGACGACGACGCCCAAACGGGCCCGGTGGGCCTCACCTCGCGACGGCTGGGGGCGATGGACGCGGTGCTCGGCGTCGCGGTGGCCGGTTCCATCGCCCGGTTGGCGCTCGTCGGGCCCGTCGGGGGCGGCTACGCGGCGATCAAGCACCTGGTGGTCGAGCTGCCCGTCGAGCCGTTCGAAACGTTGATCCAGACGGTGACCGGCGCGCAGCGGGCGCTGGCCGCCGAGGGCCGCCATCTGGTCGCGACCCGGCTGTATTCGCCGGATCCCGCGCAGGCGGAGGCCTTTCGCCAGGCGCTGGCGAACTCCGGGGTTTCCGACGTCGGGGTGGTTTCGCAGCCCGACGCGGTGGCGGCGCTGCTACGCACGGTCTTCCGCGGTGTCACGCTGCCCGGCGCCGTCGCACTCGTGGTCACCGCCGAGGCGGCGACGTTGCTCGCGCTGGGCGCCGCCGGTGCGGCGGAGATCCTGGCCACCGCGGCCCTGCAGGGCGTGGACGCCGTCGCCGCGGCGGCGGACATGCTGCTGGACTGGCTGCACTCCGCGCCGTTCGCCGTGAGCGCCGCCTACGTGCTGGGCACCCTGGAAAACCTGACCAGCCTGGCCGAACGGATTCGCGCCCGGTCGGCGCTGCGGGTCGAGGTGCTCGAGCGGCCGGAATTCGCGTTCGCGCGCGGTGCGGCGCTGGCGGCCGGGTTGGCGCCCACGACGCCCCAGCCGCCGGTCACCGCGGGCGCGGCGACCGCGATGGCGCCCGCGATCGGGGCGCTCGGGGACGCGACGGCGATGGCCCCCGCGACGGCGGTCGCCGGGGAAGCGACCGGGATCGCCCCGACGTCCGGGCTGGCGGGCTCCGGTGGGGAGGAGCCGCAGCTGGCGTACTCGCAGGCCGAGGACGCCGACCCCTTCGCCGGCGGGTTCGACGAGTACGGCGACTTCTCCGAAGACGCCGCGGATCCGGAAATGACCAGTCGGATGCCGCTGAGCCGACGATCGCTGGTGCTCGGCAACGCCGTCATCGCCTTCGCCGTCGTGGGATTCGCGACGCTGGCCGCCGCCGTGGCAATCGCCATCCGGCCGACCGCGAGCACGCAGCCCGTGATCGGCCACCAGAATGCCGCCCCGGGCAAGTTCATGCCGCTGTTGCCGACGCAGCAGCAGGCGCCGGTGCCGCCGCCGCCGATCGATCAGCCCAACGCCGGGTTCCAGGGCGGCGTCATCCCGGACGCCAACGGCTACATCCCGCCGCAGCTGGCATCCCCAGGCTCGGCCCCGGTTGCCCCGGCGCCGGCGCCCGTTCCCGGTTTGATGCCCAACCCGGACGGACCGATCCCGTACCCGGTCATCGTCCCGTACCCGGGCTGGCGCCCCCCGTACAACCCGTACCCGCCCTACACGCCGCCGACGTACACGCCCCCCACGACGACGCCGACCACGACGACGGTGACAACGACGACGACCACCACGACACCGCCGACGACCACCACCACACCGCCGACGACCACCACGACGCCGCCGACGACGACCACCCAGCCGCCGTCGACGACCACCGAGCCGACGACGACGCAGGCACCGGTGACCACGACGCAGGCACCGGTGACGACGACGCAAGCGCCGGTGACCACCACGCAGGCACCGGTGACGACGCAGGCGCCCCCGCCGACGACGCAGGCACCGCCGCCGACGAAACCGCAGACGCAGCAAACCATTCCGCCGCAGACGCAGCAGACCGTTCCGCATACCCAGCAGCCGGTGACCCCGCAGCAGCCGGTGACACCGAAGCCGCCGCCGGCCACCACCCATCACTGATCGCGGCCCAGCGCATGCCCGACGACGCGGTCACGGTGGTGTTGCCCTGCCTCAACGAGGAGGAGTCGCTGCCGGGGGTGCTGGCGGCCATCCCCGCGGGTTATCGGGCGCTGGTGGTCGACAATAACAGCACCGACCAAACCGCCGCGGTGGCAACCCGTTTCGGCGCCCGGGTGGTCGCCGAGCCGCGGGCCGGCTACGGGTCGGCGGTGCACGCGGGCGTGGTGGCCGCGACCACCCCGATCGTCGCGGTCATCGACGCCGACGGCTCCATGGACCCTGGCGACCTGCCCCGGCTGGTCGCCGCGCTCGACACCGGCGCCGACCTGGTGACCGGCCGGCGCCGGCCGGTGCCCGGACTGCACTGGCCGTGGGTCGCGCGGGTGGGCACCGTGGTGATGAGCTGGCGGCTGCGCACCCGCCACGGCCTGCCGGTGCACGACATCGCGCCGATGCGCGTCGCCCGGCGCGACGCACTGCTGAGCCTCGGCGTCGCCGACCGGCGATCGGGTTACCCGCTGGAACTGCTCGTCCGAGCCGCCGCGGCCGGCTGGCGCGTGGTCGAACTCGATGTCAGCTACGGCCAGCGCACGGGCGGCAAGTCAAAGGTCAGCGGCTCGCTGCGGGGCAGCATCACCGCGATCCTGGACTTCTGGAAGGTGATCTCGTGAGCGTCCTGCCGGTGACCGTCCTAGTGGTCGCCAAGGCGCCCGAGCCGGGCCGGGCCAAGACGCGCCTCGCGGCGACGGTCGGGGACCGCGTGGCCGCGGACATTGCCGCCGCCGCGCTGCTCGACACGTTGGACGCCGTGGCGGCCGCGCCGGTCGCGGCGCGGGTGGTGGCGCTGACCGGCGATCTCGCAGCGGCCGCGGGCGCGGCCGAGATTCGGCGACGGCTCGCGTCGTTCACCGTGATCGCGCAGCGCGGGGACGACTTCGCCGACCGGCTCGCCAACGCCCACGCCGACTCGGCGGACGGATACCCGGTACTGCAAATCGGGATGGACACCCCCCAGGTCACCGCCGAACTGCTGGGCGACTGCGCGCGCCGCCTGCTCGACGCGCCGGCCGTCCTGGGCCTGGCCCACGACGGCGGCTGGTGGGTGCTGGGCGTGCGCGCTCCGGCGATGGCCGAATGCCTGCGCGCCGTGCCGATGTCTCGGCCCGACACCGGGGAGTTGACGTTGAAAGCGTTGCGCGACAACGGCATTGACGTGACATCGGTGCAGCGCCTGGCCGACATCGACGTGGCCGACGACGTCGCCACGGTCCGCGACGCTTGCCCGGCCGCCAGTCGCTTCGCGCGGGTCACCCGCGCGGCCGGGCTCTAATGCGTGTGAATCCTAGGCTTTTCGTGTGAATCCCGGGCGGAAAAATCGCCGGAATCCCGCCCTGCATACACACGCAAAGCCGTCAGTTCACACGAAAACCCTCAGCGCACATTCGCCCTGACGGCACCACATCGCGGATTCGCGCGTGAATCCTGGCACAAGTTTGTCGGCGTGTCGGCGCCCTGCATACACACTGAAAAGCCGTCAGTTCACACGCAATCACCAGTTGGTGACGATGAAGGTGTTCACGACCAGCGCCCCGACGGCGTTGACCGCCAGCCACCACCGGTGTGAGCGCACCGGCAGCAGCGCGGGCGCCGCGGTCAGCCAGACGGTGAACGGCAGCCAGATGCGTTCGACCTCGGCCTTGCTCAGCATGGAAAGGTCCGCGCAGGCGATGGCGGCCAGCATCGCCAGCAGCACCAGGTGGAAGCCGGAGCGCCGGCGGATGGCGGACCGGTCGAACACCCGAGTGATGCCGGCGACGCTGCCCAACCCGATCGCGCACACCACACTGGCCAGGTTGGCCCACACCCAATACTGAAACGGCCGGTCCTTGGCAATGCCCTGCCAATAGCGTTGCTGCACAAGGGTATACCCGTCGAACCAATAGAACCCCGCGACGGCGAATGACGCTGCCACCGCCAGCGCGGCCAGCGCCGCGGGGCCGACCGCGCGCAGCGCCGCGCGCCAGTCGGCCGCCGAGACCAGCACTGCCAACGCCGGCAGCGCCAGCAGCATCAGCCCGTAGCTCAGGAAGACGCTCCACCCCAGCAGCAGGCCCGCGGCGGCGGCCACCAGCGCGGGGAAGCGGACGGGGCGTCGCACCGCCACGGCCAACAGTGCCAGGCCCCACGCCGCGACCCCGGCGAAATAGCCGTCGGCCGAGACCGCGACCCAGATCGCCGTCGGGGCGACCGCGACGAACGGCGCCGCCCGCCGTGCGGTCTGCTCGTCGGCCAGCGCGCGCACGGCAACCACGACGGCCGCCGCCGCGCTGGATCCGGCCAGCAGGCACAGCAGCCCGGCCCAGGCGCCGCCGTGCAACCCGATCCGGTCCAGCCAGACGAACGTCAGGAGCGCGCCCGGCGGATGCCCCGATACGTGGGTCACCCACGAGTTCGGCTGATGGTCGACGATGCGGCTGGAGAACGTGCGCACGGCCGCGGGGATGTCGGTGATGCTGGGCACCTGCGACAGGTACTCGTCCCTGGTGGTCAGCCGCCCGGCGAAGCCGCGTTGCCAGCCGTCGATCATCGCCAGCGCGAACGCCCATGCGCAAGCCGTGGCCCACGTGCCCAGCGTCAGCGTTCGCCACGAAAGTCGTTGCGCCACACGGGGCCCCCACACCACGGCGGCCACCGCGATCAGGATGGCTGGCCCGGTTCCCCAGCTGGCGTGGACCTCCCACGGCCCGAAGATGGGCGTGGCCCCCGTGCGCGTGCCGAACCGCTCCTGGGCGACGTCCAGCCGCGGCCGAACCCCCCAGTGCAGGCGCGGCAGCACGAACGCCGCCGCCACCAGCACGGCCGCGAGCGCGACGGCAACTGACTCCCGTCGCGCGACCCTCACGGTCGCCCAGCCTATTAGTCCCTGCCGGAGAACCGGCGCACCAGCGCCGCCCGGTCCACCTTGCCGATGCCGCGTCGCGGCAGCTCGGCCACGACGTGCAGCTCGCGGGGCGCGGCGGTCGCATCCAGGGAGTGGCCCACGTGGACCCGCAGCTCCTCGAGCGTCGGCGCGTCGCAACCCTCGCGCACCACGATCGCCGCGACCACCCGCTGCCCCAGCCGGTCGTCGGCCAGGCCGAAGACCGCGCAGTCACCGACGGCGGGGTGGGTGCTCAGCGCGGCCTCGACCGGCTGCGGCAGCACGGTCAGCCCGCCGGTGCTGATCGCGTCGTCGGCGCGGCCCAGCACGGTCAGCACCCCGGTATCGTCGATCGCGCCCAGGTCGTCGGTGTGAAACCAGCCCGGTTCGGCGAACGGGTCGGGGTCCACCGGGCTGCGATATCCCTTTGCCAGCGTGGCGCCGCCGATGACGATGCGCCCATCGGGCGACACCCGCAGCGCCACCCCGTCCAGCGGGAGGCCGTCGTAGACGCAGCCCCCCGACGTCTCGCTCATCCCGTAGGTGCGCACCACCGCGATGCCCGCCGCCGCGGCGGCGTCCAGGATCGGCCGCGGCGCCGGCCCCCCGCCGAGCAGCACCGCGTCCAATTCGGCGAGCGCACCCGCGGCCGCCGGGTCGGCGAGGGCCTTGGCCAGCTGGGCGGCCACCAGCGACGCATACCGCCGGCCCGCCCCCAATCGCCGCACGGCAGAAGGCAATTCGGTCACGTCGAAGCCGTGGGAGACGTTGAGCTCGACGGGCGTCGAGCCGGCGAGCACGCTGCGCACCAGCACCTGCACGCCGGCGATGTGGTACGGCGGCAACGCCAGCAGCCAGGCGCCGGGCCCGCCGAGGCGGTCGTGGGTGGCCGTGGCGCTGGCGGTCAGGGCGGCGGCGGTCAGCAGCGCGCCTTTGGGTGCGCCGGTGGTGCCCGAAGTTGTCGCGACCAGGGCCACGTCGTCGTCGATGGGCTCACCCACCCGCAGCCCGGCCGACGTCCGGTCGTCGTCGGCCGGCAGCGCGACCAGCGCCGAATCGCGGCCGTCCAGCACCCGCTCCAGGGCGGGCAGCAACAACGGGGCGGCGGAGCCCGACGCGACGCGGAGCGCGCGCAGCCGAGCTATGCGGGGTCCTCCGCGGCATCGCTGGGCTCGTCGAACGGCCAGCCGTGTTCGGCCAGCCGCTCGCGCACCCGTTCCACGTCCTCGTCTGACGGCAGCTCGTCGGTGATCTTGCTGATCGCCACACCGATGTCGATGTCGTCGAAATCGCCGCGGTCCATCAGCTCCTGCGCCACCGCGATGGCCTCGTCGTGGCCCAGCCGTCGGGTCAGCAGGGCCAGCACCGGAAAGGTGTCGGTCGGCGGGATGCCCTCCGGGTACCCCGCGCGCAGCCACGAGACGATCGAACTCAGGAATCCGTTCACTTGGCTATCCCTCCGCGCGGGGGTTCGGCTGTGTGGACGATTCGATGCTACTTGTGAGGTGGCTTTGCTCCGAGAAATGGCTGGCCCAGCTGGTGCGCGATGAAGTCGCGGGAGATGTAGAGCAGCGCGAACAGGATCACCGCGAGTACCACCGCGTAGATCAACCAGGCGACCCCCAGCAGCACCGGGTTCTTGTGCGGCGGGCCGCCGTCGGGGCTGACCTGTCCGCTTCCGACCGCCTGGAACCGCAGCCCGAGGGCGAACATCCCCGGCAGGAAGGCCCCGGCCAGCATGCTGAACACCAGGATCTTCAGGGAGGCCTCGTAGTTGAACCAGTCGCTGAAGTGGCTCATGAGGGGTTCCCCGCGCTCACGGTGTCATCGTCGGACCCCACCTTGGACCCCTTATCGGACGGCGGATGTTCCTCGCCCTCGAGGCCGGCGGTGAGGCTGCCTTCCCATTCCGCGTTGACGTTCTTGTGGTCGACCTTGACCCGCCGCGACCGGATGTAGATGGCGGCGGAGACCGCGACCAGCAGCCCGAAGCCGATGATCGCCCCGGGGTAGCCGCCGATGAGGTGGACGGTCCAGTAGGTGATCGCCCCGACCAAGCCGGCCAGCGGGAGGGTGATCAGCCACGCGGTCACCATCCGGCCGGCCACGCCCCAGCGCACCTCGCCGCCGGGCTTACCCAGCCCGCTGCCCATCACCGAGCCGGTGCAGACCTGCGTCGTCGACAGCGCGTAGCCGAAGTGGGTCGACAGCAAAATGACTGCGGCCGAGGACGATTCGGCGGCCATGCCCTGCGGCGACTTGATCTCGACGAGTCCCTTGCCCAGGGTACGGATGATCCGCCAGCCCCCCAGGTAGGTGCCCGCCGCCATCGCCAGGGCGCAACAGAGGATGACCCAGAACGGTGGCGACGACTCGGTCTTGCTGACCGCGCCGTACGACATCAGCGCCAGGAAGATGATGCCCATCGTCTTCTGAGCGTCACCCGTGCCGTGCGCCAGGGAGACCAGCGACGCCGACCCCCATTGGCCGTACCGGAAGCCGGCCTCGGTGCGCGAGGTGTCGAGGCCGCGGGTGACGCGGTAGACCAGCCAGGTCGCGATCGCCCCGACCAGGATGGCCAGGATCGCGGCGACGACGGCCGGGATCAGCACCTTGGACACCAGGCCCTTCCAGATCACCCCGTGCGAGCCGACAGCCGCGAGCGTCGCGCCGACGATGCCGCCGATCAGCGCGTGCGACGAGCTCGAGGGGATGCCGAGGAGCCAGGTGAGCAGGTTCCAGACGATGCCGCCGACCAGGCCGGCAAACACCAGTTCCAGCGTCACGATGTGCCCGTCGATGAGGCCTTTGGCGATCGTGGCCGCGACGGCGGTGGACATGAACGCGCCCACCAGGTTCAGCACCGCCGACAGCGCGACAGCGGCCTTGGGCGCCAGTGCCCCACTGGCGATGGACGTTGCCATCGCGTTGCCGGTGTCGTGGAAGCCGTTGGTGAAATCGAAAGCGAGTGCCGTGATTACGACAATGATTAGGAGGAACAAATCGATGTTCACAGCGCCTGATTCTCGTAGTAGGGGGATTAAATTGTCGAACCCAGGGATGGCAGAAACGCAGGTGTACCTTGACTTGTCTTCTGATGTTAGCCGTTAGTTAACCGGCCGTTCCCCCTCAGTCGCCGCGGGTATCGCGGCGCAGCGGATGGTCGCCGGGGACCTCGACGAAGATCAACGTGATCCCGTCCGGATCGGTCACGTGCATCTCTCGCAAACCCCACGGCTCGCGCCGCGCCTCGCGGGCGATCGGAACCCCGCGGCCTTCCAGCTCGGCCTGCGTCGCCGCCACGTCGCGGACCTGCAGCCACAGCGCGCCGGGGAACGGGCCGCGGGAATGGTCCGGCGAGCCGTAACCGGCCAGCTCCAGCAGCGACTGCCCCGCGAAAAACACCGTCCCCGCGCCATATTCGCGGGCTATCGCCAGGCCGATCTCGTCGCGGTAGAAGCTCAGCGACCGCTGATAGTCCGCCGGCCGGAGCAGCATCCGGCTGGCCAGGATCTCCATAGCCTCGTGTCTATCACGTCAGGCTTCACGGTTGGGCTGGATGCTCTGGCGCTGCATGAGCGTGTTGACCCAGCGGGGGCCGAAGGTGTCCAGCGCCTTGGCGGCGATCGCCATGCGCGGCGCGATCCGCACCGGGCGGGTGCGGGCCGCGGTGACCATCCACTCGGCGGCCTCCTGGGACGTGAGCGCGGGCATCCCGTCGTAGGCCTTGGTCGGCGCGATCATCGGGGTGGCGACCAGCGGGTAGTACAGCGTCGTGGAATGGACGCCCCTTCGGCCCCACTCGGTTTCGACGACCCGGCTCACCGTCGACAGCGCGGCCTTGGAGGCGTTGTAGACCGAAAACAGCGGCGACGCCTCCGACAGGACCCCCCACGTCGAGACGTTGATGATGTGGCCGTCGCCGCGCTCGAGCATCGAGGGAGCGAACCCGCGAATCAGCCGCAGCGGCGCGTAGTAGTTGAGCAGCATGGTCCGCTCCACATCGTGCCAGCGTTCCAGCGACTCGGCCAGGGGCCGGCGGATCGACCGGCCGGCGTTGTTGATCAGGATGTCGACGCCGCCGAGGCGCCTTTCGACGTCGGCCACCAGCGCGTCGACCGCGTCCAGGTCCGAGATGTCACAGGGGATCGGTATCGCGCTACCGCCGGACTTCGCGATGCGGTCCGCCAGCGCCTCGAGCAGGTCGCCGCGGCGGGCGACGACGACCACGGTCGCGCCGGCGTGAGCCAGCTGTTCGGCACCTGCCTCGCCGATGCCCGACGACGCCCCGGTCAGCAGGATCCGCTTGCCGTCGAGTTCGACCGGCTTGATCGCGGGCCGGTTGACCAGTATCTGCGGCGAAGCGGGCGGTCGCATGGTCGCCAGCACCAGCTGGTCTCTGAATCTGCTGAGGGGACTCTTGCTCACGTGCGGAGTCTAGGCGGCGGCCCGAGGCCGCCTAGAAGTAGCGCGGGAAGGCGCTCCAGTCCGGCGGCCTCTTCTCCAGGAACGCGTCGCGGCCCTCCACGGCCTCGTCGGTCATGTACGCCAGCCGGGTGGCCTCGCCGGCGAACAGCTGCTGGCCCACCAGCCCGTCGTCGAGCAGGTTGAACGCGAACTTCAGCATCCGTTGCGCCTGAGGGGATTTCGCGTTGATCTCGGCCGCCCACTGGATGCCGGTGCGTTCGAGGTCGACATGGTCGACGACCTCGTTGACCGCACCCATGTGGTGCATCTGCTCGGCGGTGTAGGGCCGGCCCAGGAAGAAGATCTCGCGGGCGAACTTCTGGCCGATCTGACGGGCCAGATACGCGCTGCCGTAGCCGCCGTCGAAGCTGCCGACGTCGGCGTCGGTCTGTTTGAAGCGCGCGTGCTCGCGGCTGGCCAGGGTGAGGTCGCAGACCACGTGCAGGCTGTGCCCGCCCCCGGCGGCCCACCCGTTGACCAAGCAGATGACCACCTTGGGCATGAACCGGATGAGCCGCTGCACCTCGAGGATGTGCAACCGACCGGCGCGGGCGGCGTCGACGGTGTCGGCGGTCTCCCCGCTCGCGTATTGATAGCCCGACCGGCCACGGATGCGCTGATCGCCGCCGGAGCAGAACGCCCAGCCGCCGTCCTTGGGCGACGGGCCGTTGCCGGTCAGCAGCACCACGCCCACGTCGGGGGACATGCGCGCGTGGTCGAGCGCCCGGTACAGCTCGTCGACGGTGTGCGGCCGGAACGCGTTACGCACCTCGGGGCGGTTGAACGCCACCCGCACGGTCGCGTCGGTGACGTGACGGTGGTAGGTGATGTCGGTCAGATCGTCGAATCCGTCGACGGGTCGCCAGGCCTGCGCGTCAAATGGGTTGTCACTCAAGGCTGTTGAACTCCGTCCTTGCTGATGGTGAGGTCGCCGCAGCTGATGGTCTGCGCCGAGATCACCGCGGGGTCCTGCGCGGACGTGGCCGCCACGGTGTCGGACTTCCCGATGGTAGCCAGCGTGCCGTTGAGGTTGATCTCGGTGCGGCGCACCGACCACTGGCCGTCCTGGTTCAAGGCCTGCAGCCCGACCAGGTGCCGGCCGGGCGACGGTGGGCCGAGGTCGCTGCAGCCGATTCCGGTGCCGTTGCCGCGCAGGTTCGCCAGGTCGAACAGAAACGGCGCGCCCTGGTTGTCGGCGGCGGCCTGCAGTCGGCAGTCGGCGAACACGTAGAGGCGCGCGCTGCGCCCGTCGCTGACGATGATCTGGTGCTGCCCGTCTTGTTGTGCGTCGATCGCCAAGGCGCTCAACGGGATTGGGCTCGCCGAGGCGATCTCTACGCCGGAGTTCGCGCCGCTCGCCGTCGTGACGCCGGCGACTCGGGCGGTGCGGCCGCCGTCGCGAAACTGCCCTACCCACAACGTGTCCGGCTGGCCGTCCCAGTCGAGATCGCTGACCTTGCGTTGTGCGGCGCCGGACGGGGGTGGGTCGCCGCCGGGCGCGCAGCCCGTCGCGGCGAACGACCGCGCCGGGGCCACGCCCAACGCGGCCACCAGCAGCGTCACCACCAACAGCACACGCCGCATCGCGACTACACCGGGTCCAGTCGGAACACCGCGCACCGGCCGGCCAGGGCTTCGAATTCCTCGGGGCGACCGTCGATCACAAGTCCCGCCCGTTTCATGAAGCCGACGCCCGTGGGCACCTCGGTCGGGAAGGCGCGCAGGATCGGCCGCGCGTCGTCGGGCGACAACTCCACCATCCGCACCTTTTGGAGGCGCCGCCCGCGGGCCACCGTCGCCTGCCCGGCGGCGCGCGCGTTGGCGACCCAGTCGGCCCCGGGAAATCCGGCGACGACGAACTCGTGCCCGTCGACCGTCATCGGGGTCACCGGTGTCGACCGGTCGCGGCCGGACTTGCGCCCTTTCACCGTCAGCACGACGGGGCTCTCACCCCCGAAACTCATTCCCAGCCGCGACATCCGGATGAAGAGCTTGTTTGCCGGCTTCAGCCACCACGGCGGCCGGACCGGTTCGACGCTGCCCACGGCAGCGACGTTACCCGCCGGGCCGCGCCTCGAGCCGCGCGAGTACGTCGGCACCCAGGGTGACGTCGCCGGCGCCGAGGTTCTCCTCGAGGTGTGCCACCGATCGCGTCCCGGCAATGAGCAATGTGTTGGGGGAGTGGGCCAGCAGCCATGCCAGCCCGATTTGAGCTGGCGTAGCGCCGATTTCGCCGGCGACCTCGACCACCACCGGGTGGTCGGTGACCTTGGGGAAGCCCGGGAACGCCGACCCCAACGGGAAGTACGGCACCCACGCGATGCCCTCCGCCTTGCACAGGTCGAGGGTGTCCTCCTGCGAGCGGTCGAGGAGGCTGTAGGCGTTCTGCACGCAGACGATGCCCGCGGGCAGGGCCCGGCGCACCACGTCGAGCGGCACGCTGCTGATGCCGATCGCACCGATCTTGCCCTCGTCGCGCAGCGCGATCATCTCGGCGAGCTGGTCATCGAGGTCGACGTCCTGGTCGCCCCCGGCGGCCGCAGCAGGCCCGAGGTCCATGCGCCGCAGGTTGACCACCGGGACGCAATCCAGGCCCAGCTGGCGCAGGTCGTCCTCCACGGCGGCGCGCAACTCGGCGGGCCGCTGCGCCGCGGTCAGGGGCATGGGTTGTTCGCCGGTGTAGCGCGCGCCGACCTTGCTGACGATGACCAGGTCTTCGGGGTAGGGGGCCAGGGCCGCGCGGATCCGGCGGTTCACCTCGCCCGGGCCGTAGAACGACGCGGTGTCGATGTGGTTGACGCCGAGTTCGACCGCGCGGCGCAGCACCGCGGTCGCGTCGTCGTCGGAGACCGCCTCGAACAGTTGCATCGCGCCGTAGCCGATGCGGGCGACCGTCGACTTGCCGATGTCGCCGACGCCGCCGGGCTGGGGTTTGTCCGTCATGGTGCTCCTCATGCCACACTGATGGGAATGCGGAGGACCCTCCGCTTGTCCGAGCCTAGCAGAACCGGAGGAACCTCCGCTTTGGTCGAGTCCACCCGGTCCGACGCCCGCCGGAATCGCGAAAAGCTGCTCGAGGTGGCGACCGCGGCGTTCGCGACCGCGGACGGACGGCCGGTGTCGCTCGAATCGATCGCGCGCGACGCGGGCGTCGGGATCGGCACGCTGTACCGGCATTTCCCCAACAGGGAGGCCCTCGTCGAGGCGATTTACCGCGCCGAGCTCGCCGAAGTGGCCGCGGCCGCCGAAGGGCTGCTCAAACGGCATCCGCCCGAGCAGGCCCTGCGACGCTGGATGGACCGATACGCCGCCTTCGTGGCCGCCAAGCGGGGGATGGCCGAGTCGCTACACGCGATCTTCGATTCCGGCGCGATGGAACCCAGTCAGACCCGCGACCGCATCGTGGGGGCCGTCGACACGCTGTTGCGCGCCGGTGCCGAGGACGGGAGCCTGCGCTCGGACGTGCCGGCCGACGACGTCGTGTCCAGCCTCATCGGCATTTTTCTGGCCAGCGGTTCGCCGGAGCAGACGGCCCGCATGTTGGACCTGTTGCTGGCGGGCGTGTCCCGCTAATCGGGCTCGATCTTTGCGCCAGGACGCCGACTACCGCGCCCTGCGGATGCTCCAGATGCCCCGAATGAGCAACGCGCACAGCCCGATTAGGAGTAATCCGAATAGGGCCACCAAGAAGATCGCGGTGCGTACCGAGTGGGCCGTATACGCGGTGCCGTCTTTCACGTGCACGGCGAGTGATGATCCGGCGGCGAGGTTTCTGTCGAACCCGTTGTCGATCAGGCCGGATTGGGTTTGTCCATTGACGGTCCAAGTACCCGTGCAGCTAATCAAGTGGAACTTTGCGCTGGATTTGTCGCAGCCAACGATGATGGCTGTGGTGGGCGTGCCAACGCCGTACTGGTAGGCCGGGTGCCAATATCCCCCGAGCTCGTGAAGACCCGCCCCGCTGCGGGGCCGCTCCCAGGACAGGCGTGCCCTGCCCACGCGTGCACCCTTCCCGGCCCTCCATTGGCCCAGCTCTGCCCCAGTAGTGACTCCCGCTGTTGTTGTAGCTTCTCAAACTTTGTTGCGGATTCTCAAAGTCGATTGCGGGATCGCCTGCGTCATATCGTCGGACTGATGTGATCTTCGACGCCTAGCAAGGATTTCCCGAGCACCTCGTAGCCGACGGCTAGATTGAACCCAGCATGTCGGGCGGCGATGTTGGCGTCGCGCCAATACCGTTGAAGGGGGTTCGATTCGGCGAAAGCCGCCGCGCCGTGGATATTGATGGCGATGCCGATCGCCTTGAGTGCCTGGTGTGCTGCGTGGCCGAACGCCGCTCGCATCTGGGCGCGCTGGTCGTATGTCGGCGATGTCGCCTGGGTAGTGAAGCGGTCGAGAGTCTGGGCAATATGGTGCGCGTGCAGCCGCGCGGTTTGCAACGCCAACGCGGCCTGGCCGATCTGCAGGTGCACCCCTACCGAATCGCTCTGTCGCGCGAACACGGTGTGATGCATGGCCTTGTTCGACGCAGCGCGCACCGTGGTCGTCAGTGCCGCGTTGGCCAGCCCGAGCATGGGCCCCGCTAGCCCCAGCATTGCTACCGGCATCAGGGGCAATCGGTATACGGCGGCCAACGCGGTGTTGTCGATGGCAGGGCCGAGCCCTGTCATTGGAATCAACCGATGTTCGGGAACGAACACCTCGTCGCCCACCCAAGTGTTGCTCCCAGTGGCGCGCATGCCGATCACCTGCCACGTGTCGTCCACCTGTAACTCTTTGGCAGGCACTAGACACATGTACTGCTCGGTCCGCTGAGCATCGTTGTCGGCCACGGTTGCCGAGATGTTGGCCCAGGTGGCATGAAGAGCACCGGAGGTATAACTCCAACGGCCGCTGACGATTAGCCCGCCGTCGACGCGGCGGCCTGCTACATCGTGCCATGAGCCAGCGATGCGTGCATCTGGGTCTGACCCGAACACTTCTTCTTGTGCCTGCCCGGTTGCGTGTGCGGTCAACCAGGCGCCTACCGCACTCACCCCAATGAGCCACGCCGCTGACCCGTCGGCTTCGCCGAGAATTTCGGTGATGGTTAAAAAGGTCTGCAGATCGTGATCGTATCCGCAAAACCGCTGCGGCTTGAGCAGCCGGAATAATCCAGCGTCGGCTAAGGCCGAGATCACTTCGGCGGAAAGCCGACGGTGAAGTTCACCTTCACCGGCATGGGCGGCCAACAGCGGCTGCAACGCCGCCGCACGCGCAACAAGCTCGGCGGATGTTGGGCCCTTGCCATGGTGGTCTGTCAGGGATGTCATCAAGCTCCGATCCGGCAACACATGGTGACTCACCAACGGGCCCCGGCCACAACCCGATCGAGCTGGCCATCGTGGGCACGCGGCGGCGCGTTGCTCGACAGGCACTGCCGATTGAAGGTGGCCAATTCCAGATGTGATGGTACATGCCATCATATACTCTCCGCAATCCTTACCCACACAGGCACCAGAGGCCGGCCCGGCAATCGACGAAGCACCTACTCGCCGAAGGTAAACAACGTCACCTGACACAGATTGGATAACGGTCAGAGCCCAAACCCAATGCCCCACAAGCGGACCTGTCTGAAGAGGAATTCCACCGCCAGATAAGTTCCCTTCCGCTTTCGCTATGCGACGGTCCGTTTCACTCGGATAAGAGATCGGCGTGTGGGCTACCGTCGAAGCGACGGTAGCCGGTTCGCCTGAGTGGAGACGCAATCCGGGCAAGGCACGACGGTCGGCACCTGGGATGTGGGCTAAGCGAAAGAGGTTCTGTTCCCTTGCTTGAGATGCGCCCATCGGCTGGGTTGGCGTCGAGCGAGCCGGATGATTTGGCAGATACTTCCCAGGAGGAGGCATTGCTGGGACCGGGGTTTGCCTCTGGGCGTCCGACGGCTGTGCTAGAGCCAATATGACAGTCCCAACACTAAGGATTACGTCATCAGATTCGGTGTTACGCAGTTATCTGCGGTTACCCTGTTGGGGTCAGCGACAAGCGCTCAGCAGAAGGGCCTCGATGAGGGATTACGACGGCAAGACTGCGGCGGAGCGGGTAGCGGAACGCCGGTCAAAGCTGATCGATGCCGGCTTCGAGTTATTCGGAGACTATGGTTACGCTGGCACGTCGATACGAGCGGTGCTGCGCGAGGCCGGATTGATCGACCGCTACTGGTCTGAGAATTTCACTGACCTGGATGACTTGCTAGTCGCAGTTTATGACCGATTGATAGAGGATGAGATAGCAGCGTGCCGCGCAGCTATCGACAGGGCCTCGGGGTCGTCTGCGGGTGCGCGGGCCATGATCGACACGATCGCTCGCCTTTTGGAAAGTGATCCGCGTCGCGCGCGGATTCATCTGCGTGAAATCCTCAATGGCGGCCCTGTTTGCCAACAGCGCCGCCAAGAAGCCCTTCAGAGACTTGGCGCGCTGGTCGCCGAATTGCTACCAGCGGCGTCAGGTGTGCGTAAACGCAAGCGGCTTCTTCTCGGTATTGGAGTTGTAGCTGCCGGCGACGAGTATTTGCGTGGCTGGCTGCAAGAGCCTGCGACGACTACGCGCGCGGAGGTGGTCAGGACGGTGATGTATATCTTCGATTCCCTGTCAGCGCAACTAGTTTCAGTCGCGGCCAATTGATGGAAGCCTTGGCGTAGCGGCGACGACAGGGACGACGGTCCCAACGAAACGGTGTTTCGAAGAGTCGTACCGGAATGCTAAAAAGCTATCTCACAGCGACCGACATCATATGAGAGCGCGCTGCCGGTCCGCCGGGAAGCGTGATCGAAGTTGGTTCTTTCAATTCATTCCGCAGGCTGCGCTCCCAGCGACCGATAGTGCTGCGGCAGAGTCTATCTCGACAGCGGGGTCGGCCGACACGGCAGCTATGTGATGGCTTCGTCTACCGGCGTGGTCGCGGGCGACCCACCCCCGTGCAATCACTAGTAACCTGGCTTGGGCGTTTCGTTCGACTGGTCAGGTGGGCGAGGTTGGCATGAGGCGCCCGCCAGCGAGTGATGGCCTAGGAACTGAATCACCAGCGAGGTGAATTCCTCGGCGCGCTCGAGAAACATGGCGTGGCTGGAGCCGGGCCCGGTTAATAGCGCGTAGCACGCGCCCGGAATTGCGTCGGCTACTGAGTATCCTAGCCGGGCCGGGGTAAGCAGATCTTGTTCGCCAGCGAGGATCAGGGCCGGCGTCGAGATGGCGCCAAGGCGATCGAGCGCTTCGTGCGCCATGGCGGCGTCCCACTGCTCAGCGGCGGTGGCCATTTGCTGTTGTGTGCTAGGGAACAACGGCTCGAATGGTGCAAGAAACTGCGCGAATTCCCCGGAGCCCAGTAACTCGTGCGAGAAGACGAGAGACAAGGCGGTAAGTGCGGCATTGCGGTCGCCCGTCCGCCATGGATGGGACAGCCCGGTACCCAGGGCAGCTTGGTATGCGTCGGTGCGGCCCCACGTCGCGACCAATGTGAGCGAGGCAACGCGTTCGCCGTAGGCAAGGGCCAACTTTTGAGCGACCGCGCTCCCGAGCGACCAACCCAACACATGGGCGCGTTCGATATCCAGCGCGGTCATGAGGGCGTCGAGATCATCGGCAAGTGAGGCCGTGCTGACGCAGCCGGTGCCTCGTGTGGAATCACCAATTCCGCGATGGTTGTACGTGGTAACCCGGTAAGCCTTGGTCAATTCCGGCATCAGCGGGCTCCACATCCGGTAGTCCTGGCACGTACCGCAGACCAAAATGAGCGGATCACCTTCCCCTGCCTGACCGACTTGCAACTGCACACCGCCACCTATGTCAATCATGTTGTCGTTCACTTGTGGCGATGTCATCGCTGTTGCCCCCACCGGAATGTCGTTGTTTTCCTAAGCGCCAGCTACGCGCGCCGCCCCCCACAACCCGAGCGCTGGCCGCGTGATCTGACTTCGCGACTCGCGCCGCCATCCATTGTGGTGGCGCGCCTGTAGGCTATCACTATCAGATAGCGCGTGCCATCTGATAGCAGAGGCGTACCGAGTGAGCGAGCGTTCCGCAGCCGAACCCCGTAGTTGCAAAGCGCCACCGGCAAATCGACTACAGCCTGCCGCATCGGGGAAGAGATCGAATTGATCTTGCCTTGGACGTGACGGTTTACTTCGGACCGCAGCCGCGGCGGGTTCTATGAGCCAGTTATCGGGGGTATCCGCTGTGGCGATGGCGGTCATCATCCTGCTGGCAACAGGAATCGGAATGCTTTCTGGCGGTCTGACTCAAAAAGTAGCCAGCACAATATGATTCCGCGGATGCTGGCCCGGGCAAGGCCACGGAAGCCGAACGAGGCGCGCAGCGACGGCGCCGCCTACAACGCAAACGCCTGACGCACCGCATCGACGGCCTCAGGGTCGCCGTTGAAGGTGACGCGCCGCAGCGCCGCCTTGCGCTTGGCTCCGCCTGATCTCAGGCGGACATTGACCAGGTCCGCTTCGGTGGAGGTGATACTCACCGCGGGCTCGCCGCGCGCCGCTCCGAGGCTCCCCTCCGTCACCGCGAACTCAAAACGGCGGCCGTCGATCTCGATGCGACACGTCGCCTTGAGGCCGGCCGCGCGGGCCGGGTCGAATCCGAGCAGGATCCCGGCCAGGAACCCGTTCAACGGAGACGCCGGGCCGTCCCCGATTGGATCCAGCCGATCCAGCCCGAACCATGCGATGCTTTGCAAGATCGGCACCGCCTGTTGCCACCCTATGTCGGAAAGCGTGTATATGGCACGCCCGATGGGGGCGGGCAGGTCGGCGCGATCGACGAGGCCGGCCTTTTGTAATTCCTTGAGCCGGTCAGCGAGAAGATTGGTCGCAATGCCGGGCAGCGCGTTGCGCAGGTCGCTATAGCGGCGGGCTCCGCCGACCAGCTCGCGCAGGATCAGCAACGTCCACCGTTCGCCAACGACATCAAGCCCGCGCGCGATCGGACAGTTCTGACCGTAGTTCCTGCGACGCGGTGCCAACTCAACCTACAAACGTGAAGACAGTTGTTGCCACCTGAGACCCGCGACGGCCGCCTCCGGTGTACTGTGCCGCGTCGCCCCAGAGTGCCGAGTACTCATCTCCGGTGGGCACAGGTGATGAGGTCTGCGGCTTTGGCCCCGATGACGATGCTCGGGGCGTTGGTATGACCTCGAATGATGGTTGGCATCACGGAGGCGTCTGCGACACGCAGGCTCTGGACACCGCGCACCTTTAAATCTGGCGTGACGACACTGTCTGGATCGGTGCCCATGCGGCAAGTGCCGACCGGGTGGTAGATGCTGTGGGATTCGGTGTCGAGGGCCTGTTCTAGGACTATTTCGGAGGTGTCGTTTGCGCCGAGCGGGCGTACCAGTTTGCCGAGCAGCCCTCGTAGTGAGGGTGCGTCAGTTATCTTCGAGCAGATCCGCAGACCCTCCAATATCGCCTCACGATCCTTTCCGCCACTATCAGACAGATAACGCGGGTCAATGATCGGTTTTGAAGTCGGGTCGGATGAGCGCAAAGTTACCTGGCCTACGCTTTGTGGCTTCAGCAAAATCGTTCCGAGGGTGACCGAGTCGTGCAGATAAGGTTCGCCGAGCCCACCCAGCCCGGCATCGAAGAACGCCCCTGGTCCGAAGAACAGCTCTAGGTCGGGCAATGACAGGCGTGGGTCGCTGCGGACGAAGCCGTAGGCCTCGGCGGCCGGTGAGGTGAGCATGCCCCGGCGCCGCGTCAGATAATTAACGACCTGTATAGGTCTCGCCGCTCGCGCCAATGTCTTGGCCTGGACGTCGAAACCGAGCACTGCCATCAGGTGATCCTGCAGGTTTTGTCCAACCTGGGGGGCGTGGTGGATCGTCTTGATCCCGAGCTGGCTCAGGTGCTTCTCGGGGCCGATGCCGGAAAGCATTAGCAGCTGTGGAGAATTCACTGCGCCGGCCGACACGACCACCTCGCAGGTGGCGCGGACGAATTGGGTTCGACCATCTTTTACGAACTCGACACCGACTGCCCGTCCATCGGTGATCACCACTCGGGTTACGGTGGCATTGGTGACGAGCGTGAGGTTCTCGCGGCGCAGCGCTGGTCGAAGGTAGGCGTCGGCGGTGCTCCACCTGGAACCTCGATGCTGGGTAACGACGGTCTGGCTAAAGCCATTTGGCTGCGGCGAATTCGGCCGCTCTATTGAATAACCGCATTGCTCAGCCGCTGAAAGCCAGGCGGCAGTGAGGGGACTGGCACTGCGCTGTTCGCTGACGTGCATCGGACCGCCGACGCCTTCGTAGGACTCACGCGCCCCCGCGACATTCTCGATCATGGCGAAATACTTGACAACGTTGCTGAACGACCACTGATCGCCGGCATGCTGCGCCCATTCGTCGTAGTCAGCAGCAAAACCGCGTACCCACATCATTGCGTTGGTCGACGACGATCCACCCAGCGTCTTACCCCGTGGCCAGTGGATCCGACGACCGTGAAGCCCCGCCTGTGGTTCGGTCAGATAGTCCCAGTCAACTTCGCTGCGAAACAACTGCATCCAGGTAACCGGCATGTGGATGCGCCGGTCGGTGTCCTTGCCGCCGGCCTCGATCACGACCACCCGATTTCGAGCGTCGGCGCTGAGCCGCTCGGCGATCACTGAGCCAGCCGAACCTGACCCAACAATCACGTAGTCCGACAACAGAAAGTCCGCATTGCGTTGATCGGTTAAGTGTTGACCCATTCTCTTCCTTGATTGTCTCGGCAGCCTGGCTGCACCGGGTTTGGCCGTGCCTTGGGGTTTCCACTTCGGCAGCCTCTGCAGTCACCATACACTATCTGATGGCAAGCACCATCTCATGATGTGCAGCCGAGCGCGATCAGATGACGCTCTCAAGCCACGATGGGCAACAGCGTGACCCGAAAATCGCTGGTGTAGCCGGTTTCTAGACTCCTCAGGGGCATGAGGCGGCTCGCGCCCCCCTCGTCGCAGGACATCACGAATCTTGCGGCCCCACCGATCGCTTTCCGTCGAAGTCTTGGTGAAACAACTCGGGACTATCTGACGGCGGCGTGCCTTCGGATAAATATGAAGGTGACTGTCTTCACATTGGGGCGCCGGGCGTCCCCTGGTAGCCAAAGGCACTCAGCGCTGGCCGCGTGGTTCGTTTCTGAAAAACGTGGTCGATTTTCGGAAGATCAGAGGGTCCTCGTGTGATCTAGTGTGCATCACGTTCAAACCAGCGCTCGCTCAGCCGGGTGTCTCCGTACCGGACGACGTTGGCCGGTCTGATGGCGACAGCACCACGATGGAGGAGTGGGGGGATGCTCACGCCAAGAAGTCGCAGTAATAAGCGTCGGGTGGAATTGGGGCTGTTTACGTTGCGCGACAACAAGATCCTCGACGTGAAGGAATTCTTCGACATCATGGCCGTCCGAAAGGCCTTCGGTGCCCCGGCGAGTAACGCGAATCAATCACCAATCCAACGAGAATTCGGCTAACGGTCGTCATCAGTTATCCCGTCCTCAAGAGGAGCTCAGCATGAAATACAAGACTTTGGGCAACACCGGGCTGTTAGTGTCGCAGTTGGGATTGGGAACGATGACGTTCGGTGGACAGGCCGGCATCTACGGACATATCGGCAACGTAGACCAGGCGGGTGCGGACGAACTCGTGAGGGCGTGCATCGAGGCGGGTATCAATTTCTTCGATACCGCCGATGTCTATTCGGCGGGGCAGAGCGAGATAACGCTCGGGCAGTCATTCAAGAATCTCAATCTTGCCCGCACCGATTATGTCTTGGCGACCAAGGTCTACAGCCGAATGGGCGATGGGCCAAACGATGTCGGCGCATCGCGGGGCCACATCATGGATGGCGTGGAGGCGAGCCTTAAGCGACTTCAAACTGACCACATCGACCTGTACCAGATCCACGCGACTGACAGGGTAACGCCCATCGAGGAGACGCTGCGAGCACTAGATGATTTGGTACGGCAGGGCAAGGTGCGCTATGTCGGTGTATCCAATTGGGAGGCGTGGCGCATCGCCACCGCGCTCGGCATTTCCGCACGCCTCAACCTCGCGAGTTTTGACAGCCTGCAGGCGTACTACTCGATCGCCGGCCGCGACTTGGAGCGCGAGCTGGGACCGCTGTTGGAGGCAGAAAAGATGGGCCTGCTCGTTTGGAGTCCCCTTGCCGGTGGCCTGCTCTCGGGCAAATTCAGCCGCGACAACCAATCCCCTGAAGGCTCGCGCCGGTCGTCGTTCGACTTCCCGATCGTCGATAAGGAACGCACCTGGGACGTCATCGACGCGATCCGCCCGATCGCCGAGGCCCACGATTGCAGCCCGGCACGGATTGCGCTTGCCTGGCTGCTGTCGAAGCCAGTCGTCACCTCGGTGATCGTCGGCGCAAAGCGCCTCAGCCAGCTGAAAGACAACATCGCGGCCATCGACGTCACACTCAGCGACGAGGAAATCTGCCGGCTTGATGCTGTGAGCGAATTGCCACCGGAATATCCCGGGTGGATGCTTGCGACGCAAGGCGTCGACCGGACGGGGACCGCCGACCTCTGGAGTGACATGACGTCGCCCGTCTCGTAACTCGTGCAACCCGCCGCGGCATAGCGAGCTGGCGCGTCCCAGTGGTCATAACTGATCCGATTCTTCGGCTCCGAGGTGCATTGGGCTTATCGACTCGAACCCAGGAGCATTATCTGGGTTCGAGGACCTACCCGAGGGCACAGAAGCTGCGAGATGCGCATCAACGTAAGGTGACCCCGACCCCACGCGACCTGCGCCACCGGCCCGGCGAGATTCCCAGCTGCGATGTGAATGCTCTAGTCAGATGGCTTTGGCTCGAGAATCCGCACATTAGTGCGATAGTAGCGATCGGCTCATCCGTAGTCGCGAGCAATGATATTGCTCTTTGAATTCTGCGTTTGACCAGCCATTGATGTGGTGACATCCCCGTCGATCGGCGAAATAAGCGGACAAAATGTGTGACAGACAAATTACATTCTGCTGCAATCTGCGCCAACGTCACCCCAAGGTCGTCATCCATTAATTCCTTGGCTCGCCGTTCTTGGCGCGGCGAAAGCCCTCGGCCGACGTTGCGCTGATCCGCAGCACTGGAGATATGCCGCTGTAATATCCGCATAGCGAGAGCAACCGAGAGCGTTTCGATCAAGAAAGCGCCCGAGGATGTCGGTGCCGATAATTCCTGAGCGATGCCCGCACCGATACCGCTGATTAGAACATCATGGAATCCGGTGGCATAGCGGAGGTCGGCGGGAGAGAAACGGCCGATCCGCTCACCCAAGACATCAGCAGAAAACAAGCTGCTCGGCAAATACATGTGCAGCTGACGCGTCATGGGGGCCGACAAGTGAACAAAGTCCTCCACCACACCGCCCGGGCACATCCATATCATTCCTCGCTCACTTCGGGTCGCTTCGGAGGTTCGACCTGAACGGCGGGTAACAATCGACTCGGTATGCCCATGGAGATCAATTGCCACTTCTGTATCGGTCTGGACCGCCCTGCGTGCTACCTCGCCAGAATCGTGATGTCGTATCTCCACCCGCATGTCGTGCCAGCCGAGAGAAGCCGAAGATTCGATCAGTCCGCTGGAGGCGTATTTGTCGCGCCTACTGTCAAATTTCACAGATGCCTCCAGGTAGCGACCGCACGCGAATCCTTCCGACACTGTGCTTTACGCTAGATAGCTATTGTAGGTCGGGTGAGCCGCGCTAGGTAGCCGCCGTACTCGCCGATTTCGCCGGCGCTCGTAGGGTTCGCCAGCATGGTGACGATCTCCGCTGGGGCCGAGCAGGTGTCGAAGTAATCTGCCCCACCGCGCCAATCGGCCGCAGTCACGAAGCTCGCCGGCTCAAAGGATCCGGTCGCGGCCCTGGGGTCGACGTGTCGGCGGCACTGCGTTCTCATGACGATCTGCGAACACGGAGCGCACCTGCGACTCGCGTCTGATTTATTACCTTCCTCGTTCGCCAATGCGGATCGATTGGTAGGCAATCGAGTCGGGCCTAGCCGCCGCCGGGCAGCAACCAGCTAAAGCCTTCCAGGCGGCGTACCGCGTCATCATGACGACCCCAAGCGAGTTGGGTGGGATCGCGGTCGCTCAAGGCTAGGCGCCGGAGGATTCGGTAGGCGGCTGACGAGCCTTGACGGAAAATATGGCGCTATACAGCCGCAGATGCGTTGCTGCGGAGGAGCGTTACGTCAGCGCCTCGTGTCGCGCCAGTCGACCATCTTCTCCACCGTGGTGAGATCGTACTTGCCCTGCAACGCGCGGACCTCCGTATGAAACAACGTGGCTCCACCAGCAAGGTAGGTGTCCGCCGAGCGCCGATCGGTCCATAGCGTCGAGCGCTCGATATCGCTGTCGGCGCGTCCGAGTCCGGCGGCCAGTTCGCCGACGCGGGCACTGGCCTCGAGGTAAGAGTCGATGGGCAGAAAGGTATGCCAGATGTCGGCATGACGTGCCACGGCGGGCAAGGTGCGCTTCGGACCGGAACCGCCGATCAGGATTGGGATCTTGCGCAGCGGTGCCGGCTGCAACAACTCGAAGCGGCGCTCGATCCGCAGCAGCCCCTCATCAAAGAGGTCGGCGCGCGATTTGACCGTTCCGTAGTCAAAACCATAAGTGGCGTAATCCTTCTCATACCAACCAGCGCCCACGCCAAGGATGACCCGACCGCCGCTGATGTGGTCGACGGTGCGGGCCATGTCCGCGAGCAGATCCGGGTTGCGGTACCCGATGCCCGCCACCAGCAGACCAAGTTCGACGCGTGTGGTGATTTCGCCCCAGGACGCCAGCGCGGTCCAGCCCTCGAAGTTATTCACGTCCGGTTGCACCTCAGCCAGCACAGGCTTCGCGTCAACAATGGACTCGATGAACGGCGCATGGAAGTGGTCATAGCCGAAGATGACGTCCACCCCGATCTCCTCGGCATTCAGGACAGCCTGGCGCCAGGTGGCGTAGTCAGGGGTGTCGGCGGGCTGAATCTGAACGGCAACGCGCACAGGAAATGTCATCCATCCGGCAACAAGGCTCACCGCGATCTATTCCCGTTCGCCGATAGGGCCACCTCGACCCGTTGACACAAAGCGGTGCTATCGGGTCCGAAAGCGCTGGGGGACTGCATCATTAGACTAACCCGGCCGTCGCCCATGTGGATGCGCCATCACAAAATCGATTGAAATTGGGAACCTCACAGCCCGCCGACGGCCTGGCATCGCCAATGCGATTTCAGATCCACGACCTTCCAAGCTCAAGGGTGGCTAAGGGGCGCGGAAAGGAATTATGAGTCTCGAGTGAACTGTGTGGCCGGGGTGACTGCGTCCAGGGGCGTCAGCACACGGTTCTAATGTGAAAAAGTCGAGTCATTTGTGGAAAGACGGGGATGGTTTCGGCGTGGTCGAGTTTTAGGGAAGGTCCGCAGGAAGTTTTCATGGCTTGACTGTTCAAAAGTACGTCGACGCGAGGATCGTGGCTTCAACCTGCCGCTGACATGTATTGGCGGCCAGTCTGAACCGGTCGAGTCAGCGGTTGGGTTCGCCCGGTTACTTGCGATAGCCGGGATCGTCACTCACGGGGGCGTTGATGCAGGCATGTAGCCAGCCGAGGAAGTCCACCCAAGGTGGCGACAGTCAAAGGCGAACATGTCGCGCAAGTGTGGTGGTTGTGGGCGCTGACCAGGAATCGGAAACCGCGTCCACACAGGGCAACGAAGGACGGCGACAAGCAGGCTCAATCATTGGCGGCCCTGCTCTCACAAGGCATCGGTGCACGCTGCACTGCGATAGCTACGGTGAACGGAGCGAAAGATCATCACCGCATGGATACGCAGCTCAAGCTGGTGCCGCTTTGCAACCGTGGACAACGGCGCCGAATGGCAGACCACTTCATTCTCCATCGCATCCCGTGAAAGTGTGCTCGAACTTCGCGGTGGGTTGGCGACACGGCTACCGGTGTCGGCAACGGTCGGGATCGGTTGATCATCTTCGGTATTGGGCAGGGTAAAGCGACGGACGGCAGAGCAATGCTCGAGATGCGCCCGCATCCCGGTGGAGGCAGGAGAGATACGTGAGTCAAAGGGTTGCAATCGTGACTGGAGCTTCCGGCGGCATCGGCCGCGCAGTCGCCCTGCGGCTAGCTCGTGAGGGAATGGCGGTGGCAGTGCACTATGCCGGCAGCCAGGACCGGGGCAACGAGACAGCAGAAGCGGTTGCGGGCCTTGGAGCTCATGTGGTGACAATCTCGGGCGACGTGGCCGACGAAGTCGATGTGGACACCATGTTTGGTCAGGTTGAGGCTGAACTCGGTGGTGTCGATGTGGTGGTGAATGCCGCCGGAATCATGTTGTTGTCACCGCTTACCGAGCTGACGCTCGACGACTTCGACCGCATGCACCGCACCAACGTTCGTGGCACCTTTGTCGTCAACCAGCGGGCAGCCCGCAGAGTGCGGTCCGGCGGAGCGATCGTCAACTTCTCGTCTTCTGTCACCAAGATTGCTTTGACTGGTTATACCGCCTATGCGGCCACCAAGGGTGCTGTCGACGCGATGACGCTGATACTGGCCAAGGAGATGCGTGGCCGTGACGTAACCGTGAATGCGGTCGCGCCGGGACCCACTGCCACTCCGCTGTTTCTCGATGGCAAGCCGCCCGAGGTTATCGACCGCCTCAAGTCAATGACACCGTTGGAGCGCCTCGGCGACCCCATCGACATCGCCGAAGTCGTTGCCTTCCTGGCAGGTCCGGCGCGCTGGATTAATGGCCAGGTCGTGTACGTCAATGGGGGAGTCGTCTAGTGGCGAATAATAAGGTCATCCTGATCAGCGGAGCTTCCAGCGGTTTTGGCGCCATGACGGCGCGGGCCCTCGCCGACGCCGAACACCGCGTCTACGCCGGCATGCGCCAGATCGACCAACGCAACAAAGCTTCCGCCCAGGCCGCGCGCGCCTACAGCGATGAACACGGTGTGGTGCTTCGCCCAGTTGAAATGGACGTGTCCAGTCAAGGATCGGTCGATCGCGCCATCGCCACGATTCTGGATGCCGAAGACAACATCGACGTGGTTGTCCACAACGCCGGTCACATGGTGCTGGGCCCCTCGGAAGCATTTACACCTGAGCAGCTCGGCGACGTCTACGACGCCAATGTGCTGTCCACGCAACGGGTTAATCGTGCTGTGCTGCCACTGATGCGTGCTCGACGGGACGGCTTGGTGATCTGGGTTGGCTCGACAAGTTCGCGCGGCGGCACACCGCCTTACCTGGGGCCCTACTTCGCTGCAAAAGCGGCCGAGGACGCGCTGGCGGTCAGCTATGCAGCAGAACTGAACAGGTTCGGCATTGAGACTACGATCGTCGTGCCCGGCTCATTCACCAGCGGCACTAACCATTTCGCCAATGCCGGCCACCCAGACGACGCCCACGTCGCCGCCGCCTACGAAGAGCGCTACGGCGGGCTGATGGACGCGGTGGGCCAAAAGCTGGCGGAGTTGGCGCCCGCGGACGCTGATCCAGTCGAGGTTGCGCGCCAGATAGTCCGCGTCGTCGCGGCTCCAAAAGGCAAGCGGCCGTTCCGCATCTACATCGATCCCGCAGATGACGGCGCCGAAGACGTCTTTCGCGTCGGCGAACGCGTCCGCCAGTGGTTCTATCAGCGCATCGGGCTTGCCGACCTACTGACCGTTACCACTCCGTCCAGACCGCCATCGACTACGACGCCAGGCTAAACCTCGACGCAGCCCAGCCAGACCCGGGACAGCATCGTCGGCGCCGTGGACACGATGTTGCGGGCGGGCGCTAACGTTGGCCTGCGCGAAGACGTGCATGCCGACGACGTGGTGTCGAGCCTGATCGGCATCTTCTTGGTCACTGGTTCGCCGGAACAGACGGGCCGCATGCTGGACCTGTTGGCGGCCGGCGTGTCTCGCTGACCGGGATCGATCTTTGCGCCAGGACGCCGACTACCGCGCCCTGCGGATGCTCCACACTCCCCGAATGAGCAACGCGCACAGCCCGATTAGGAGTAATCCGAATAGGGCCACCAAGAAGATCGCGGTGCGTACCGAGTGGGCCGTATACGCGGTGCCGTCTTTCACGTGCACGGCGAGTGATGATCCGGCGGCGAGGTTTCTGTCGAACCCGTTGTCGATCAGGCCGGATTGGGTTTGTCCATTGACGGTCCAAGTACCCGTGCAGCTAATCAAGTGGAACTTTGCGCTGGATTTGTCGCAGCCAACGATGATGGCTGTGGTGGGCGTGCCAACGCCGTACTGGTAGGCCGGGTACCAAGTTCGCCTTAGCTCGTGAAGACCCGCCCCGGCGATGAACAGCAGGGTCAGGACACCGACCAGCAGTACCCACCAGTTGTACGGGCGCCTGGTCCCGGGCGCAGCGCTCGTGATCGTCTGGCCAGATTCCGTCTGATGATCGACGACGGCGAGAAGCTCGTCCAAACTTCGAGGCTTTATCCATGCTTCGAGATCTTGAACATCCAACTGCGGCCCATTGACCGGTATTCCGCTGGCGGGAGACCCCGCTTCACCGAGAACAAAGCATTGCGGGCCCGCTCCGAGGACAAATGCCCTGCCTACCCGTGCACCCTTTCCGGCTCTCCATTGGCCCAACTCGGCGTCCCGGAATGAGAAAACATCACCCGGCCGCTGGTCAACGGTCAGGCCACCGGCCGCGACGGAAATGACAACCTTCTTTCTCATCAGTTGCCGGTAAATCAAGAAGCCCACGACGAAAAGCGCCACGAACAGCACGGATCGGATCTCCCCGACGATACGACTCCCTGCCAGGGGACGGATCAAAGTCGCGGAAAACAGCAGAAACGGCACCATCAAAAACCCGGACGCAGTGATGGTTTGCCGGGTGGTGGGGATGCGGGTGGCGACGAAACGGCGTTGATCCGCAACAGAATTCGGCGCTGAACCGCTGATCACAGTGCTTCCTAACGCAGGTGGCGCTAGCCGCCGCCGTTGCCGCCGGCGCCGCCGGTGGCGTTGCCGGGAGTCAACACCAGGGGAGCGCCGAGGCCGCCACCCCCGCCGATCCCGGCAGCGCCGCCGGTGCCGCTTATCAAGTCGGGGACACCGCCGGGGTTGCCCCCCGTTCCGCCGTCGCCGCCACCCAGGTATTCCTGCCCACTCGAGCTGTTGACGTAAGCACCGCCCCCGTCGCCGCCGGTGCCGCCGAACCCGGGGATTCCGCCGCCACCGCCGCCACCG
>NZ_LZKK01000212.1 GCF_001672815.1 Mycobacterium sp. E796
ACGCCACCGGAGGCCGCTACGGACTGCAGACGATGTGCGAGGGCGGGGGCATGGCCAACGCAACGATCATCGAGCGGATCTGACCACGACCGGGGCGACAGCACAGCACCCACCGGCCACCGGGTGCCGACTCGCATCGGCGAGCGGATCTCGCACCACCTGTCCCGCTCGATGATCGTTGCGTTGGCCATGCCCCCGCCCTCGCACATCGTCTGCAGTCCGTAGCGGCCTCCGGTGGCGTGAAGATGATTAACCAGCGTGGCCAGGATCCGCGTGCCAGATCCCCCGAGTGGATGTCCGAGGGCGATGGCACCGCCACGGGGGTTGAGCCGGTCCTCGTCGGCGTTGAACTCGTGGGCCCACGCCACCGGGACGGGGGCGAAGGCCTCGTTGACCTCATAGGCGTCGATGTCGTCGATGGACAGCCCCGATTTCGCCAAGGCCTTGTGGGTCGCGGGGATGACCCCGTCGAGCATTATCAGGGGGTCGGAGCCGGTGACGGCGAAGGTGTGGAATCGGGCCTTCGGTGTCAGGCCGAGCCGACTGGCCTTGTCCTCACTCATGATCAGCGCCGCCGAGGCGCCGTCGGTCAAAGGGGAAGAGTTGCCCGCGGTGATCACCCAGCCGATCTCGGGGAAGCGCGCGGCGAATGTGTCGTCGACGAAGACCGGCTTGAGTTGCGCCAGACCCTCTGGACTGGTGGCGGCGCGTACCGTCTGGTCGTCGGCATGGACTTGCCCGTCGGGCAAGGTGATGGGAACGATCTCCTCGGCGAAGGAACCGTCGGCGAAGTGTGCCGCCGCTCGGGCGTGTGATCGCGCGGAGAACGCGTCGAGTTCCGTGCGATCCAGCTTCCAGCGGGCAGCGACCAGTTCAGCGCCGATTCCCTGGTGGGCCAACCCGTCCGGATACCGCTCCGCCAACGGTGCGTGCGGCTGGGTCCCGGGTAGCGCGGCAGCACCCATAGGCACTCTGCTCATCGACTCCACTCCGCACGCGATCACAACGTCTTGTGCTCCCGAGAGGACCGCCTGGGCCGCGAAGTGGGCGGCCTGCTGGCTAGATCCACACTGGCGGTCGATGGTGGTGCCGGGCACCGACTCGGGGAAACCGGCATGTAACAAGGCGGTGCGCGCGATGTTAAGGGCCTGGTCGCCGGCCTGGCCCACACATCCGGCAATCACATCGTCGATGACCTCGGCGTCGATGTCATTGCGTTGGAGCAGCTGGCGCAGGGTTTGGGAGAGCAGCACTGCGGGATGCACACCGGAAAGTGCCCCCCCGGGCTTGCCCTTGCCCGATCCCGTGCGGACAACGTCGACAATCACAGCGCTAGTCACAAGAGTCCCCATCCATCGCATTAATAGTAATCTGATTTAACCATTAGTCTACGTTGGTCTCAACATGCCGCAGCGCGTCAGGAGGGCCCGTCATGCGCTTCACCGTCGAATACCCGGTTGGGGGACCCGATTACGACCCTGCCTTGCTCACTCATGCCGGTTTGTCGCGGATCGCGGCTGCTGCTGACGAGCTGGGCTTCGATGCGCTGGCGTTTACCGAGCATCCGGCACCGTCGCTGAAGTGGTTACAGCATGGTGGTCATCAGACGTTGGATCCCGTTGCCGCTCTGGCCTTTTGCGCGGCAGCGACCCGAAGAATCGGTTTGATGTCGTATCTGTTCGTCGCGCCCTATCACAACCCGTTCGCTGCGGCCAAGGCCTTTTCCACCATCGACCTGCTCTCCGACGGTCGCCTGACGGTGGTGGCCGGCACTGGGTACCTGCGTTCGGAGTTCCGCGCCCTGGGCGTCGACTTCGATGATCGAAACGCCCTTTTTGACGAGTGTCTGCAGGCGATGCGCGGCGCGTGGACCCACGTTCCGTACGACCATGATGGAGAGCATTTTCAGGCTAAGGAATTGGCCTCGCTACCACGGCCCAGGCGGGCCGGCGGGCCGCCGGTGCTGATCGGCGGCAATTCCACGCGGGCACGCCGGCGGGCCGCCCAGCACCAGGGCTGGAGCCCGCTGCTGGTTTCCGAGCTCGTGGCACAGACTTCACGTACCACCCACATCACGCTCGCGGATCTTGCGGACCGCATTGCCGCTGTGCGCCAAGACGCCGTCTCTGACCAGGGCGACGGGACGACGTTGACCGTTCAGGTGCACTCCGCCGAGTCCGCCGTTCTGCGAGGCGATTTCGACGCAGACTCGCACCGTCAATACCTGGGCGAGCTGGCGCGGGCCGGTGTCGATCAGTTCGTCGTTCAGATCCCCTCCACGAGCGTGTCGGCCGCTACCGAGGGTTTGGCTGCTTACGCCGAGTCGTTCATCGGCAACCCTGAGGACTACAACGTCGGTTGATCGGCGGGGATGCCCGCGCGCAGCGCTTCGGCGATCGCCTGACTGTCAGAGACCGCGGCCAGCAGCGGGATGGTGTTGCGGACCTGCCAGTCGTGGGCTTCCGGGGACGAGCCGGCGATGCAGTCCTCGGCGACGACCACGGCGAAGCCGCGGTTGACGGCTTCCAGTGCAGCGCCCGGAATGCCGACATCGGTGGACACCCCCGCCAGGATGACCGTGTCGATGCGCGCGGCGCGGAGATACGGTTCTAATTCGGTGTTGTGAAACGGTGTTAGCCCATGCACCCGACGGATCCAGATGTCGCTGTCAGCCGTGTACAGTCGCGGATCCAATTGTGCCTGTGGGGTGTCGCCGGTCAGCCCGCCCCTGCGTAGCAGGCTTAACAACAAGCACGACGCGGTCGATCCTTGCCAGTCCGGGCGTGGCTCGATGGTCGACCAGATGACCGGGGCACCGATGTCGCGCATCGCTGAGGCGAGCGCATCGATGCGGGCGGTCGTTTGTCGTGTTTCGGCGTGATCGGCCAGCCCTCGGTTGGAGGACATCTCGGGATCGATCATGCCGCGTTGCCACTCGTGCACAACGAGAGCGGCGCGGCGCGGCGGCTCTAGTCCGCGAGGAAAAGTTGACATAGTTATCCCCCTCGTATCAGGTCCTGCACGTTTCGTGCGTGCTGCGAGGCCGACAAATCTCCACGAGTCGTCCGTCAGGGTCGATGAGATAAGCGAAGTCGGCGTCGGCGCCGCGTCGCAACCCTGAGGGCTCGATGTCGAAACCGTCCACGGGGTGATGAGAGATGTCGACGCCGCGCGCACGCAGGTGGCGCAAGATCTCCTCGAGGGGACTCCGGGTCATCAGCGATAGGTGGATACCACCTGGATGGACCTGTCCGCTGCGCGGGTCATGCGACTGATGGAGCCAAATGAGGACCCCGCCGAGGCGCAACCCGACGACGTCGGTGGCTATCGTGCCATCACGGCTGTGGTCTATCAGTGTCGCTACCACCGTGGCCGCCAGATTGTCCACATACCAACGCACTGACGTGTCGAGATTCTGCGCTTCCAGGGTGACGCTAAGGCGTACGTCCAGCGCCGGGGCATCAGCTTCCGCGGACGCCTCTGATTTGCGTCCGCTTGCACCATATGAGTTATCTGATTGAACCATTTAAGTCAGGGTATCAAACAGCTGCTGAGGTCTGGTGACGTGCACCGATTCGGGGGACTCCGGGCGATGCGTGAGTCTGACATGCGATCGCATCGGCGTCGCTTGACCGGGCAAGCCGAATCGCTTAAAACTAAATTATCTAACCAATAACCTTCCATCCAATGAGCCGATGATGGAACCGACGGCGGCGCCGTGCGCGCTTGACGCGCGGTATTGATTGCCCCGGTCAGCAGGAGCTCGACGGCGTCCTGGCATCCGATGAGCGGGCGGCATAATTCGGCGAGGCGAGGACAGAACCGGGCAACGCGGTTGGATAAGGCGAATCGACTGAGGAGGGCGCGTGGATCTTAGGGAGCACCTGACAAGGGCTAACCCGGCGTTGATCTTGCATCCTTCAGGTTTGCACCTGAGCTTCGATGAGCTCGAGCGCCGGGCCAACAAGCTGGCCCACTACCTAAGGGATGCTGGCCTGGCGGCGGCCGACACGATCGCGATCGTTATGGACAACAACGAACACATGCTGGTCGCGATGTGGGCCGCGCACCGCGCCGGCCTGTACTACGTCCTTGTGAGCACTCACCTCACCGCCCATGAGGCTGCATACATTGTCGGGGACTGCGGCGCGCGGGCCGTCATGGGCGCGGGCGCGACTGCGCCCCTGTGTGAAGGCCTCACCGAACACCTCGGTGAGCGCGCCCCGGCGATTCGGCTGATCGCCGACGCCGAGCTCGCCGGTTGGCACCGTTATCCCGAATGCGTCGCCGAGGACCCTCATACAGCGATCGCCGACGAGAGCGCAGGTGACCTGCTGCAATATTCGTCCGGAACCACGGGGCGGCCAAAGGGCATTCGGCGCGAGTTAAGCGGTGCCGCAACGGAAACGGCCCCGTTGATCCTTGCACCGCTGCTGCGGGCAATCGGGATCGACGCAGGTGCCATCTACCTCAGTCCAGCGCCGCTATATCACACTGCGCCTGCCTATTGGTCGATGTCGGTGCAGGCGGTCGGCGCCACAGCCGTTGTCATGCAACGATTCGATCCCGTGCAGGCCCTTGCCGCCATCGAACGCTACCGGGTCACTCACGCACAGTTCGTTCCCGCAATGTTCGTGCGGATGCTGAAGTTGCCGGAATCTGTTCGCCGCAGCTACGACGTCTCGTCGCTGCGCCGTGTCGTTCATGCCGCTGCGCCGTGCCCCGTCGACATCAAACGGCAGATGATCGACTGGTGGGGTCCGATCATCGATGAGTATTACTCGTCATCGGAGGCGGTGGGCGTCTCGTTCATCACCGCTGAAGAATGGCTCGCCCACCCCGGATCTGTCGGCAAACCTCTTGTGGGGGTGCCCCATATCCTCGATGACGACGACATCGAATTGCCCCTCGGAGTGACCGGAACCATCTTCTACGAAGGGGGTCTTCCCTTCACCTACCTCAATGACGAGGTCAAGACTTCCCATGCGCATAGCCGGCAAGGCTGGGTGACAGTTGGCGATATGGGGCATCTCGATGAAGGCGGTTATCTTTACTTGACGGATCGCCGGCACCACATGATCATCTCCGGCGGGGTGAACATTTATCCCCAGGAAGCCGAGAACCTGCTCCTCACCCATCCAAAGGTGCTCGATGCCGCCGTCTTCGGCGTCCCGGATCGTGATATGGGCCAGTCAGTCCACGCCGCGATTCAGCTGGTGGACCCAGCCGAGGCTGGCGACGAGGTCGCCGCTGAATTGTTGGAGTGGCTGCGGGACCGACTAGCCCATTACAAATGCCCGAAGGCCATCGCCTTTGAAGAACAGCTGCCGCGCACGGACACCGGCAAGCTCTTCAAGCAGCAGCTGGTTACCAAGTACTCGCCGGCGCATCGCATGCTGTGATCGCGCGCCGCGGGCGTACACCTCTATGCCGTACGACCGGTTTAGCGATCAAGCTCTGCTCAGCCCTGCCGATGAAGCGGGTGGCCCGGTTGTCCTGTGTACACAGTGATCGGATGAAGTGCGACTCTACGAGGACCAATGCGTGGGTGGGACAATCTGCATTCATCGAACAAATTCGGCACCTGGCGTTTTAGCGCGCGATCTCGCGCACCTTCGCTCCGTTGAGACCCCGGGTCATCATCTCGCGTGTAACGTCCATGTGGCGTCGCCAATGCGCCTCGGCGCCCTCACCATCGCTGGCCCGTAGGAGCGTCAAGAGCCGGCGGTAGGACCTCAAGAGTCCCTGGTATTGAGGCTGTGTCACTTCGCGCGGATTCTTGATCACCGCAGCGGTGTGGGTCACGGTGATCTCGTGCAACATCCCGGCGATCATGGCCAAAACTGGATTTCCGCACCGCTCGGCGAGTCGGCGGTGAAATACCGCCGTTGCCACGGCGAGCCTGCCTGACCGCCATGCTTCCGGGATGGTGTCGGTCACGAGAGCTTCCAGCTCATCGATCCCGGCCACGTCGCCGGATTCGGCCAAGAACCGCGCGGCCAATGGCTCGAATCCGGCCCGGGCAAACATGACGTCGGCGACCGTGGTGTCTGACAGCTCCAGCAGGAGCCGGGCTGGGCGCGCAAGAATTTCCGGCCCCGGCACGTGCACCCGAGCGCCGGTTCTTGAGCCTCGCCGGACCTCGACAAGTTGTTCGGATTCGAGGACGCGAATGGCCTCGCGCAGCGTTGGCCGACTGATACCGAAGTGTCCTGTTAGTTCGGCCTCGTTGGGTAGATAATCGCCTTCGTGCAAGGCGCCGTCCACGATCATCCGGCGTAGCGTCGCAGCGACCAATTCCGCGGTCTTCGGTGAGCGAAGGCGCTCACCGGGCAAGGCGAGTGTCTCCGCTCGAATCATCTGCGCCAACGGTGGTGTTCGTTCCACCCGCTTCTCCTTGGTAGCGTTTGCCGGACCCGCTCTAGCTACCCAACCTAGTAAACCATGTTTCCGGTGTGGCGCGGCGGCGCGCGTCGATTCCGATCGCCGGATGCCCGCTCGGTCCAATCGCAGGGGCCGCGCGCTGGATATGCTTCGGGACCATCGCAGTCGACCTGGTCGAAGAGTGGCGACGGCGAGAAGGGGCGGAGAGCGGCAACGCCTTCCGTCATCGCCGGGGGCCCACAACTGCCCGTTCACTTGTAGGCACGTCGCAGTCGCCAGTGTGACGACGTTACCCAGCTATGCCCGTACGACGTCGGGGCGTCGGTATCGGCGAGAAGGGAGCTGTCACTATCAATCCATGACGTCGCGCACTTTGATGGTTGGGAGCAGCCGCAGCACGGTGCTGCGTGAATTGTCCATGTGGCGGCGCCAATGGGTCTCAGCCGCGTCCCCGTCGCGGGACCGCAACAGCTCAATGAGGCGGCGGTATGACCGGACAAGTTTGTCGTAGTCGTTCTTCGGGACGCTACGTTTTCGGGCAATTGCGACCGCGGTGTGCCTTTCGGTGATCTCGTGGAGCATCCCTGCGATCATGCTGAGCGTCGCGTTGCCCGAGAGTTCGACCAGCCGGCGGTGGAATCGGGCTGTGGTGGCGGCAAACTGGGAAGCCTCGGTAGACAGTGGAATTTCGTCGACGAGGATCTTCTCGAGGTCGTCGAATGCTTTCGGCTTGCCATGACAAGCGAGCAAGCGGGCGGCCAGGGGTTCGATCGCCGAGCGTGCAATCAGGACATCGGCGATCGTCGCGCCCGACAGTTCCAGCAGCAGGCCGGCTGGGCGTGCCACGATTTCGGGTCCGGGGACGCGAACCCGAGCGCCAGTGCGTGAGCCGCGGCGGACTTCGACGAGGCGTTCTGATTCGAGCACCCGAACTGCCTCGCGCAATGTTGGGCGACTGATGCCGAAGTGATTCATTAACTCCGGCTCATTGGGGAGGAAGTCGCCGTCTTTGAGCTTCCCGTCCACGATCATCCGACGCAGCGTGCCGGCGACCAGCTCGGCCGTCTTCGGTATGCGCACACCCTGTGTGGCGTGCCCGGCGGGACTAGCGATCGTCATCGGGTCGAGCGGCGGAAGCGTTGGCACGAAACCTCCCAATACGTGGTACTGCTGAGCATTTCGCTGCGGAACTCCTCGACTATCCGCTCGGGCAGCTCTTCAGTCAGTGAGTTGAATTATAGAAGTCGAGCAGCATTGCCAGACAAGCATAGAACTTAGTTGCCAAAGTCGACTGGGTGTGCTTCTAACCCGGACGGCCCGGGGGTGCGCTACGGATCCATGATCGCGCCGGCCGCGCAGAGTCACCGGCGCGGTTTCGGGATCGAGAAAGAAATGGCCATCTTGGGTGAATCGAGGTGGTCCGGCCCAACTCAGGTGTGCCGACTCGGTGATGCGGCGTTACCGTCGAAGTGCCCGATGGATGGGTGGCCGTTTGACTTCCGGTTTTGGTGAACGCGTCAGTCGCTGGCGGGCAGGGGTTTGGCTTCCTTGGTCTCCAGCGGTTTCGGTCCGATGGACAAGGAGCCTTTGCCCGCCTTGGTGACGAGCACTTCGGCGCCGGTGTCGTCGACGTAACGTTTGCCCATCACGGTCCCGCCGGAGAAGGCGTCGTCAAGAACTGGTGCGGAATCCCCGAGGGGGCTTTCGGTGCCGAAAGGGACCATTGGCCAGCCGCCGGCGCGCAGATCATCGAGGCTCTCAGAGCTGCGGACCACGATTACTTGGGTGTCGCAGACCTGACTTTGCAGGCGTGTGCCGTTCTTGATCATGTTGGCTGCCGCCTCCAGCGCTTGTGACTCACGGCAAATCTATCGGTTCGACTGTACGGTAAATTCTTTGGTAACATAGGTTACATAGTAATCTATGTCTCCCCGTCTCTGATATGAGCTTCTGGTGGCTTCTTCAGCTTCGTAATCGGTAGGCGCTCACACACGCAGTATCGATGGCCGCCGTGCCAGTTGTTGCATGCTGGCGTTGCCAAGGGGTGCGCTCATGCCCCACACACGGGCGCGCGACGCGCGATGGCTACCGCTTTGTGGGCTTCTGGGGTAAGACGTACTTTCAAGATCGGTCCGCGCGGACGGAATCGGGTATGGGCAGGTTCAGCCTCGAACACGGGGAGCCGATCAATAAGTGATCGAGGTCTATGTCGATGGGGGGCCAAGGTGGATTCAATGGGAAGGTCTTGACCGCCATTGGTCGTTGCCGCATCGGCATCCGCTATGCCGTTACCGCCGCCTTAGATAACCTAGTAAACTATCCGACTGTCCAGCGCGCGGGTGGTGTGGGAATTGGGTGGCGCGTTGACGTGCTGAACTACGTCGGATAGGCGAGCGGATGGTGCAAAAGTGAAATGGGGCCTGCCGTGGCCCGGCCGGGAATCAGCAGCGCACGCGGAGGTTTCCGGTGCCAGCGCGTTCTGCGCTGGTGAATTCAGCGACCTCAACGCATATGTGACTGGTGCAGAGATGGCGCTAGCAACCTCGACAGCGATGATCGGTCCCGGCGTCGCCTACGCTTTCGCGCGTTCGCCGTTTGTCCACGCCGCAGCCGCCCGTCATTTGTCGAAACTGGCGCCGGGTCGAGTCTTCTTGGGACTTGGGGCGGGTACTCCGCGGATGAACCGGGACTGGTTCGGTGTCGACGCGAGCCGCCCCGCACTTCGGATGTCTGAGCTGGTCCTAGCGATCAAGGCCTTTCTGGGCGCGGACAATGGCGACCGGATAAGGTATGACGGGGATTTCTACAGCATCGACGCGGATATACGGGCGCCAGTTCTCGGGCCCCTCGACGTCCCAATTCTCATCGGCGCCTTCAACAAGCACATGCTGCGCACAGCCGGATGCGTCGCAGACGGCATGTTGGGTCACGGCCTGTTCACCGATCGCTGGTGGAACGACGTCGTTGAGCCCGAACTGACCCACGGGGCCGAATCGGTCGGACGTGACGCCAAGGACTTGCGGCGCTGGGGTTGGTTGATTACGGCGATTGACGATGAGGACCCCGAACGTGCGATACGTGAGGCGAAACTGCAGATCGCCTTCTATCTGACCGTGCGCAGCTATGACTCACTCGCGGAATTGCACGGATGGCAAGACCAAGTTGCCGCGATCCGCGCAACTTTTCGTTCCGCTCGCCCAGACGCCATCGCCGACCACGTCGATGACGACATGCTCTGGTCGATCGCCGTCTGCGGCGACCAGGCGCAAGCGAAAGACATGCTGCGTGCCCGAAGTCACTTGCCCGATACCGCGTTCATCTCGCCACCGAGCTTCCTGGTCGGCCGGCGACGACGCGCACAATATGATGGCGCTGCCATCCGATTCGCGACTCAATGTATTGGAACGGACGCCACTGCCAGACCCTAAGTGCCAGCGACCGTCTCGCTAAACCTTGTCACTAGTAGTCATCTGCTGATCGCCCGGATCGTGGAGCCCACCAGCTTGCTCGATGTCGATCGGGTTGTGGCTGAACTTGGCTGCACATCAGTTTCATTGTCGACGCGCAAACGCACCCCGCGCCGGGCGTCCGTGCGGGTGGCTACCGCGACCAGATCGCCGCGGCGTGCTTCACTCATGCTTGCAGCGCCGGCGATGTCAGCCGGCTACTCCAAGGAAGGCCGCGTCGGCCCGCAGATCGTGGTCGGGATGCTGGTCGACCGGTGCGGATTCCCTTTGGAGATAGGCTGTTTCGAGGGCAACAAGGCCGCGACTTTGACCATCGTGCCGATCGTCAAGGCATTCCAGCAGCACCATGACATCACCGACATGGTTGTCGTCGCCGTCGCCGGTATGCTCGCTGCCGGCAACCTGCGCGACCTTGATGATGTCGGGTTGGGTTTCATCGTCGGATCCCAGGTCACCAAAGCACCCAGCGATCTGGCATCCCTTTTTCATTGGCATGGTGACGTTTTCGCCGACGGCCAGATCATCCGCAAGGTGAAAGGCGACCCCGTGTGGAATCCCTAGACCCACACGAAGTCTTGGCGGGCGGTGTATTCGACCAAAACGGCGGTGCGCGACAACAAGACGCTGAACCTGTGAGGGGGACAAAGCCCGCGCGGTCGGCGACGGCGACCAACCTGCCCGCCCGAGTCCGGAGTTCGCCCCAGCACCAGTCTTACGATGTCGACCTCCAGCGCCGGCTCTGGGCGGTATCCGAAGACCTGACCGGCGTGACCTTCTAGCTCGACGACATCCCTACCGCCACGATGTTGTAAAGGCCGGCAAGGTGCGCTATCTCGGGGCGTCGTCGATGCGGGCGTGGCAGTTCGCGCGGATGCAGCACACCGCGGAGTTACCCGCGACGGTTTTGACCTCGGGATGCAGCAGTGGAACCGTGCCGGGTCAAGTCCAGTCACGTGGTGTACGACGTGACTGGACTTGACCCCGCCCAATTGCGGGACGCCCTGTGGTGCAACGGGTTTGATCTCTTTGGCAGTTGCCGTCCTGACGTCGCAGTGCAAGTTGGGCATGATCGACTCTGCCCGGGCTCCCGTCAAGGTCGCGGCGTTGCCGTGGGCTTTGGATCGGTTGGGTCGATGTCCGCGTTTGCCTGTTGTTCGTTAGTCTTCCTCGATTGCCAACGCAACTTCGGGGCAGGACTGGACGCCTTGCCGCGCACGCGGCTCCTGGTCCGGGCCAATCTCGCGGTCGTGCACCGCCGAGTACCCGGAATCGTCGATAGGGAACAGCTCGGGGTCCACGGCATAGCACAGAGCGTGGCCAGCACACCTCGATTGGTGCAGGGTGAGTCGCACTGAGGATGTCTCCTTTCGTTCTGATGATCTGCGGAGGGCTGTGCAGTCGGAGGCCCAAGCGGCGCCACGCCTTGCTTTTCGCTACAACTGGAGGTCGGCGCCTTCGCGAGGTCCCGGCGTGAACGTCGCGGGCAGGTTGACCCAGCCGTTGACGACGGCGATCGATCGATATCGGCGCGCTTCCGAGCTGATCTCGAAGTCCGGCAGGCGCCGGAGCACCTCCTCGAGCATCACCTTGAACTCCACGCGCGCGAAGTTCGATCCCAGGCAACGGTGGATGCCGATACCGAAGGTTTGATGCCGATTGGGGAACCGGTCGATGCGCAGTTCGCTGGGGTCGTCGAAGGCCTCTTCGTCGAAGTTGGCCGATGACCAGGAGAGCTGAACGCGTTCGCCTGCGCTTATTTGCTGTCCGCGGATCACACAATCTTTCGTGGCAGTGCGCGCTAGAGCTTGCACGGGGGCGAAATAGCGAAGGAACTCCTCGGTGGCCTGTGGAATCAATGCCGGATCGGCGGTGAGCTGCCGCCGCACGTCTTCATGACGCGACAGATACTCGAGCACGCTGCTGAGGAGGGAGCCGGTGGTGTCCACGCCACCCATGATCACGAGCGTGACAATCTCGGAAAGCCTTGCGTCATCGAGCGGTTCGCCGTTGACGCGGGCTTGCACCAGCGTGGACAGCAGATCGTCCTTCGGTGATTCCCGACGCTGGGCGACGGTATCGAAGACGCGGCCCATCAGCGTTCCGAATTCCATCAAGGCTGAGGCGAACTCAGGTGTGTCCTGGGGGTTGTGGACCATCGCGTGGGTGGCGTCAGAAAAGGCGCGCCAACCGTCCTTCGGCAGGCCCAGGAAATCCATGGTGAAGATCGAAGGCACCGGATTGGCGAGGTCGCTCACGAGGTCGCAGCGGCCAGACTCGATGAACTGGTCGATGCAGAAGGTCGTCACTTTTCGAATATACGGTTCCCAATCCTTCGCCGCCGCAGGGGAAAAGGCGGGATTGAGAAGCTTGCGATATGCGGTGAACTCCGGGGGGTCCATCTCGATGGGGACTTGGCGCATGGCCGCCGTCGGAATCGTGACGCCGTGGTGTGAGCCGTCTGGCTTGACGTAGAACGAGGAGAACCCGACGTCGTCGCGAGCCACCTGTGCGATGTCGTCGTACTTGCTGAGCTGCCAGAAGCCGCCTTGCGCTTCGCTGTATGCGACGGGACACTTTTGTCTGTTCTCGGCGTTGATCTCCCGCCATCGTTCGGCGTACTCGGGCGAGTTGTGGTCGAAGTCGATGGTGGGGTGAGACATCGGGGTTTCCTTCGGATCGGGACTATTCGCGCGCTTGGCTACATGACCCTGTGGCAGGTGAGGTGCGCTGGGTCACACGTTATACCGGACGGTAATCGTCCGCAAGAAGGTTTCGGCGGTATTGTCTGCATTTATGACGATCCGTGGCCGCGCAGCGACGACAGGGGAGGGACGCGGCCGACCGCGTGATCCGGCGGCCGACGACCGCATCATGAGGGCGGCGCTAGAAGAATACGCGCGCTCCGGCTGGTCTGGCTTCTCGATTGATGGGGTCGCCCGGACGGCCCGCGTCGGCAAGTCATCGATCTACCTGCGCTGGCGCACAAAAGAGCAATTGTTGCTCGACAGTGTGCGGGCCTACGCCTCGCCGCTGACGACGGATATCGACAGCGGCACGCTTCTTGGTGACCTGCACACGCTCACCGTCTCGTTGCTGCGGTACTTCTTAGATCCTGCGGGTTGGACAACCGTACGCATCGCGATCGATTCCAAGTCGAGCGGACCGATGCAAGTCCTCAGTGCACAGGTACGGCCATTGTTTCTGGCCATGTCGAGTGTCATCCTGCAACGCGCCGTCGATCGAGGCGAGGTGGATGCTGCGGTGTGCCCCCAGGCCGCCACCGAGGTTTTGTTTGGCGCAGTGCTGATGCACGTCATCTCGCTGGATCCCGACAGCTTCGATGACGCGTGTGCCAACGCCGACGATCATGTGGCCCCGCTGGTCAAAATCGTGGCGGGCGGATTGAGTCGCAGCATCGGTGTCTGAGCTGGTTCGGCGGGGCGTCACGGAACGATGGCGCACGCGCGTTGAGCGCAGAATCGATCACCGGTCGCAGTGTCGCCGCGTAGCGCTACGCCTTGCGCGGTGATGAGGTTGAGATCATTAGTGACTGAAGGACCCCACGGTTAGCATCGGGAATTTCCTCGGGTCCACTGGAGCCGACCAGGACGAGCGCGGTGTCGCAGATACTTATGCAGCTGTCGCCGATGAATAGCGCGGTCGAGGCGATGATGGAGCTGCGGCCGACCTTGCTGACCCCCGCCGCGGCGTCGAATTCCGCCGGCCAGTGTGCCTCAGCAAGGAAGTGCACGACATTTTGGGCCGTCACGACCCGCAGGTAACGGCTCCCAACGTCGTAGATGTCCGGAAAAGCGGCCCGATTCAGTCGAGCGCGCATATCCTCGTGCAGCGCCTCGAGCGCCAAGTTGTTCAGGTGGCCGTTGACGTCCATGTCGCCGTACCGCGCCTGCAACGATTCCCTGAGTGGAAAGGCTTCCGGTCGAAGGCGATCGGCGTGCGGGCGCGGCGCCATCTGGTGAGTGAGTGTGGACATGTTCTCGATACTCAGCGTCGTAACTCCGGGGAGGCGATGGTCGGTGAGCGGTCAGGACCGCGTGCACCCTTTGTGGTGCGCCGGGCCAACGACGATGACAGATCTGTCCTCGATCTCCGTTCCGGCCGCGGTTTCACTCTTCAGAATCCGAGGTCTCGACCGATGATGTCCTTCATGATTTCGGTGGTACCGCCGAAGATCGTGGAGATGCGAACGTCGCAGTAAGCCTTGGCTACCGGATACTCGAGCATGTAGCCGTAGCCGCCGTGGAGCTGTACGCAATGGTCGACGACCTTCTTGTGCAGTTCGGTACACCACCACTTGGCTTTCGCGGCGTCAACAGCGGTCAGGGTCTGGTCGAGCACCCGCGAAATGCAGCTATCGATGTAGGCGGTGGCGATGTCGAGCTCGGTTGCCATCTCGGCAAGGGTGAACCTATTGGCCTGAAACGAACCGATCGATTGGCCAAAAGCCTTCCTGTCGCTCGCGTAGGTCACCGTTTGTTGGAAGATTGCGCGTGCCCCGGCGACGGACCCGATGGCGATCGAGAGGCGTTCTGAGGGAAGGTTTTCCATCAGATGGTAGAAGCCGCGACCCTCTGTTCCCAATAGATTCGATATCGGCACCCGGCAGTCGGTGAAGGACAGCTCTGCAGTGTCTTGGGCATGTAGGCCGACCTTGGCAAGTTTGCGGCCCCGCTCGAAGCCGATGGCGCCGTCCTCGACGGCGATGAGACTGAACCCCCTGTGCCCGGCGCCGGGGTCGGTTCGGCACACGACTATGATGACGTCAGAAAGGATTCCGTTGGAAATAAACGTCTTCTGACCGTTGATGACCCATTCGTCGCCGTCGCGCTTGGCCGAGGTGCGGATCCCGGCAAGGTCGGAGCCCGCGTCGGGCTCGCTCATAGCGATGGCAAACGTGAGCTCGCCGGCGGCCAGGCCAGTGAGCCATCGGCGGCGTTGCTCTTCGGTGGCGAGCCTGAGCAGGTACGGCGCGATGATGTCGTTGAGCAGCGTAAGGGCAGGGCCGTACAACATCGACTTCGATTGTTCCTCGGCGACGATGGCGTTGTAACGGAAGTCGTCGACCCCGAGACCGCCGTACTCCTCGGGTACGGCGAAACCGAGCACCCCGGCCTTGGCGGCCGCTTTGTATACCGTCGGGTCAACCTGACCGTCACGCTCCCACTGTGAGTGAAAGGGAGCAACCTCCCGCGCCAGGAAGTCCCGAACAACAGTCCGGAAGTCTTCGTGTTCCGGGGTGAACAACGGGCGCGCTGCAGGCATTGCGAAGAGCCTTTCTTCTCGACTTCGGACAGCATAATGATTTAACTGATTGCGTGCTAGTCTTGCGGGATCGCGGCGGACGGTCCTGAAGGCCTGGCCCCAGAAAAGGAAGCGCTCATCGTCTGTGTCGATGGGCCGACATCGTGGGTTGACCTCGCGAGCCGCATCACCTAAAACTTAATAATCTAACCATTAAAGCTGGTTGCAAGGAGTAGAGATGACTGATCGCAGTGCGCCTCCCGTGCATTTGCGGATAAACGGCGAGCATCTGGCGGAGGGGTCCGGCGGGATCTATGAACATGTGGATCCGGCGACCGGCAAAGTCAACGCGAAGATTCCCCTGGCGGGTAAGGCCGACATCGATCGCGCGGTGCGCGCCGCACATACCGCTTATCAGTCATGGCGCGCCACGCCGCCCGCCCAGCGCCGCGCGCACCTGTTCAAGCTCGCGGATCTAATCGACGCGAATGCGGCGGAATTCGCTCGGCGCGCTGCGCTGGACAACGGCACTCCGGTGACAATGGGTGCCATGGCCCTTCCGCTGGTCACGGAGTGGACGCGGTACTACGCGGGCTGGGCCGACAAGATCAGTGGCGACGTCACGGGCCAGCCGACGCAGGACGGCGAGTTGGCCTACACGCTGCGCCAGCCCTATGGCGTGATCGGCATCATCGTGACATGGAACGGGCCGCTGATGTCGGTGGCAATGAAGGTTCCTGCCGCGGTCGCGGCGGGCAACACCGTCGTGGTGAAACCGGCGGAACTGACGCCGTTCGCGCCCGAGTTGTTCATGGATCTCGTCGAGCAAGCCGGCTTCCCGCCGGGTGTGATCAACATGGTGCCCGGGACCGCCGAAGCGGGGGAGCAGTTGGTCAGCCACGAGCTGGTGAAGAAGGTGTCCTTCACAGGTGGGCCGTCCACGGCGACGAAGATCCTGCAGACATGTTCGGCAACCATGAAACCTGTGGTGTTAGAGCTCGGTGGCAAGTCCGCCAACATCGTCTTCGAGGACGCCGATTTGTCGTTGGTCAGTTCTCATGCCGCGTTCATGTCGGTGGGGTTGCTCAGCGGGCAGGGGTGCGCATTCCCCACGCGCCTTCTGGTGCACGAGGCGGTCCACGACCAGGTCCTCGACGGCGTCAAGGCGACGGCGGCCGGCATCGTCACGGGGGATCCGTTCGACCCGACCACCGTGTCAGGGCCGGTGGTGAGCGCCGCCGCCGCCGAGCGCATCATCGGCATGATCGAGCGCGCTACGACCGAGGGCGCCACCCTGGTCTGCGGCGGCAATCGGCTCGACCGTGACGGATTCTACGTCCAGCCAACGGTTTTCACGGACGTCGACCCCGGATCTGAACTTGCTCAGAACGAGGTCTTCGGCCCGGTGCTGGCCATCACCAAATTCCGCACTGATGAGGAGGCGATCGCCATTGCCAATAGCACGCGTTACGGGTTGTCGGGATATATCCAGACGAAAAATCTTCGGCGCGCACACCGGGTCGCCGCGGAACTGGAGACCGGCGAGGTTCTCATCAACGGCGCGATGAATCTCGCCGCCCACCGCCCCTTCGGAGGGATCGGGTTCAGCGGCGTGGGTAAGGAAGGCGGTCGTGCCGGCTTGGAGGAATTTGTGCAGAACAAGAGCATCGCGGTGGGGCTGGCCTGATGTTGAACGCCAAAGGCGAGAAGATCGCGATCGATTCATTGGAAGGTCGGGTTGCCTTCATCACCGGCGTTGCGCGCGGTCAGGGGCGTGCTCATGCGGTGCGGCTGGCCCAACTCGGAGTCGACATCATCGGTGTCGACATCTGTGCGGATCTGGAATCGTTCAACTATCCGTGCGCCACCGTTGAAGATCTCGAGGAGACGCAGCGCCTGGTGGAGAAGGAGGGGCGTCGCATGGTGGCGGGCATTGCCGACGTCCGCGACTTCGCCGAACTCAAGGCGGTCTTCGACGCCGGCTGGGCCGAATTCGGCCGCGTCGACATCGTCATCGCTAACGCAGGAATCATTCGATTAGGGCCCGAAAGCAACCCGGCCACCGAGTGGCAGGACACGATCGACATTCTGCTCACCGGAACGTTCAATACCGTTCGCGTGTCTGTTGATCGGATGCGGGAGGCGGGGCGCGGTGGGTCGATCGTCATCACGTCGTCCTCATCGGGTCTGAAGGGCACGGCATCTCCGGATGCGAGCGCACAGGCCTACACTGCGGCCAAACGCGGATTGGTCGGCTATATGCAGGTGCTTGCCAACCTGTATGCACCAGAGATGATCCGGGTGAACACGATCCACCCCACCGGGGTGTTGTCCGGGATGACGATGAATGCCGCCATGGCCGAGGTGGCAGCGGCTCCCGGCAGCAACATAGCCCAGATGCAGAACGCGTTGCCCATCCCGATTCTCGACGCTGAAGATATCGCCAACGCGGTGGCTTACCTGGTATCGGATGAGGCCCAGTTCATTACCGGAACACAGTGGGCGCTCGACGCGGGCTTTTCCGTGCGCTAGGCCGGGCATCGAAGTAGGAGGTTGGTGGTCCACCGATTATGTTTGGCTTAGTAATATTGTTAAACTATATCGGTGGCACCACCTACAGAGGTTTTCGGCTGTCCCACCCCCGAGGATGTCGAGCGGTTGTTCGAGCGCCAGCGCCGACACCGCTGGGTCGCCAAGGACACTTCAGCGGCCGAGCGCGTCGCGGTTCTTCAACGCCTGCGCGATCAGGTTCAGCATGACGTCGAATTGATCTGTGCCGCATTGCATCAAGACTTGCTGCGTTCGCCGAAGGCCAGCATGATCGAGGTGCACTCCGTGCTGGCTGATCTCGACGACGCCATCGCCAACCTCGAGTCTTGGATGGCTCCCACTGAGCTGCCCATCGGGCCGCCGCCGCTGGACCGCGTCGCCAGCCAGATCAGGTACGAGGCGCGGGGAGTGTGCTTGCTGTTCGGGCCGTGGAACTTCCCCTTTGCGTTGGTCTTCCAGCCCCTGGTGGCTATCGTGGCCGCAGGCAATACCGCCATCGTCAAACCCAATGAAATGGCCCCCGCGACCTCGGCCGTGGTAGCCAGGATCATCAAGACCGTGTTCAGCGACGAGCACGTCGCCGTTGTCGAGGGCGACGTCACGCTCGCAGAACGCTTGCTAGAGCTTCCGGTCGACCACATCTTCTTCACGGGAAGCCCTGCGGTCGGCCGTCGGGTGATGAGGGCGGCGGCAGCCCATCTGGCATCGGTGACCTTGGAACTCGGTGGCAAGTGTCCGGCAGTCGTGTTCGCCGGCTCCGACATCGCCTCCGCTGCGGCTCAAATCGCCGCCGGCAAACATCAAAACGCCGGCCAGGTGTGCCTGTCTCCTGATCACGTGTGGGTCCAGCGCAGCGTTCGTGAGGAATTCGTCGAGCACTACGGGGCCTGGATCAGACGCAAGCTTTACGACAACGGTGAGCTCTCTGCCGAGAAGTTGGGCAAGATCATCGACCGGCGCAACTTCGACCGCATCGAGGGCTACGTTGACGACGCGCTGCGACGGGGCGCGCCGGTGCACTGGTTCGGCGACAGTGATCCTGAAAGCACCGTCATGGCGCCGGCAGTCGTGACTGACGTCAAGCCTGATTTCGCGATCATGAAGGAAGAGATCTTCGGCCCCGTGCTTCCTGTGCTGGATTTCGACAATCCTGACGAGGTGGTTGCCTGGTTGCAGGACAACGAAAAGCCGTTGGCTCTCTACGCTTTCGCCGAGGATGGGGACGCGTCGGTCGACGCGCTGCTGGCGGCCACGTCGTCGGGCGGAGTGACTGTCAACGGCTGGGCGCTGCACTACGGCGACAATCGCCTACCGTTCGGCGGTATCGGTGGGTCCGGCATGGGTCGCTATCACGGCGCGCACGGCTTTCGTGAGTTGTCGCACGCACGGTCGATATCCACGTTGTCGGCAATCCGGCAGAGTTAGTCGTGGCCATTAGTTCTGCATCCGCGCCCAGGCCCTTGGCCGGCGTGCGCGTAATCGACATCACCGACACGGTCGGGGCGATGTGTGGGCGAATACTCGCCGACCTCGGCGCCGATGTTGTACTGGTCGAACCGCCCGCCGGATTGCGCTCGCGCCAGCTGGCGCCCTGTGTCGACGGAATGAGTCTTCGGTTCGCGACCGCGCATGCCAACAAGACGGTTGTGACACTGGATCTCGAGACCCCCGAAGGACGCGAAGAACTTTTGCATCGCGCCGGCACCGCGGACATCCTCATCGACGGACTGCCCGCTGGACGGCTCGGCGACCTCGGAGTGGCCGCCGAACTGCTACGCGTCCGCAATCCGCGACTGGTCATCACTGCGATCACGCCGTTCGGCCAAACCGGGCCCTACCGGGACTATGCCGGCTCGGAGGCGGTGTATTTAGCACTGAGCAGTGTGCTGTCCCGATCGGGTCTGCCCGGACGGGAACCACTGCTACCGCCCGGTCGCTTGGCCGACGAGCACGCCTCAGCCCAGGCGGCGTGGGCGAGCCTGGTGGCCTACTGGGATGGCCTGGGCACCGGCGTCGGACAGGACGTCGACGTGTCGGTGCTGGAAGCCGTGATCAGTTCGATGGATCCGGCGTTCGGCATCGCCGGTTCAGCGATGGCGGACCTGAGGGCCAGCGATCTTCCGTCTGGGCGGCCCGACGCCCGCCATCTGTACCCGATCTTCGCTTGCCGGGATGGATTTGTCCGGATATGTATGCTGGCGCCTCGGCAGTGGCGGGGGATGTTCTCCTGGCTAGGAGAGCCGGAAGAGTTTCGGGATCCCAAGTACGACAGCACAGTTGAACGCTTCCGCGCCCGGCGCGAGCTCTACGGGATGATCGGCGAACACTTCGCCGGCCAAACCGCCGCGCAACTGGCCGAGGGCGGGCAACACTTCGGAGTGCCGATCGAACCCGTCAACACTTTCGCCGATGTCCTGCAGAACGCACACTTCATGGCGCGCGGAAGCTTCGTCACACAGCGCACACCAAGCGGACGAAGCGTGCGCCTGCCCCGCGGCTGTCTCGAAGTCGACGGAGCGCCGATAGGCCTGGGCGCGTCGGCTCCACCCGACGCGGCGGTGACAGGGCACCGGGACGAACCGTCCATCCCGTCAGCGGCTAGCCCATTGGGCGCCGGCGGCCCGCTCACCGGCTTGCGCGTACTCGACCTCGGGGTCATCGTGGTAGGTGCCGAGACCGGGCGCCTGTTCGCCGACCTCGGTGCTGACGTCATCAAAGTCGAAAGCAATGCCTTTCCGGACGGCGGCCGGCAGGGCGGCAAACCGGGCGCTGTCACGGCGTCGGTGGCGTGGGGCCACCGCAACAAACGCAGCCTCGGCATCGATCTCAGAAATCCGCACGGCCGGGAACTGTTCCTGCGCCTGGTTGCGGCCAGCGACGTCGTGGCGTCGAACTTCAAACCGGGCACCATGGCGTCGTTGGGCCTGGACTACGCCACCCTCAAACAGGCCAATCCAGGCATCGTCGTCATCGACTCCAGCGCCTTGGGCAACAGTGGCCCCGCCAGTAGGAGGATGGGATACGGACCCTTGGTGCGCGCGTTCACAGGCTTGACCAACGCATGGCGCTACGACGACGACCCAGCGGGATTTTGCGACAGCATCACCGTCTATCCTGACCACACCGCCGCGCGGATGGGCGCGCTGGCCGCGCTGGCCCTATTGATCCGCCGCAGGCAAACCGGCGCCGGGGGTACCGTCAGCGTCACCCAGGCCGAGGTGATGCTCATGCAGTTCGCCGCCGAATTCGGTGCGCAAGCTCTGGCTCCCGAAACCGTTGAGGCAGCCGATCTGGGCAGCGACGACCTGATAAGTGGCGTCTTCCCCTGCCGAGGGGAGGATCAGTGGTGTGTCGTCACGATCCGTGACGACGACGATTGGCGTGCACTGTGTGGCACCGTGGACGCCAACGATCTGACCCTCGATCCGGCGTTCGGTAGCGCGGCCAGCCGCCACAACCGACAAGCCGATATCAAAAAGCGGCTCAGCGCATGGACTTCGGTGCATACCCCCGACGAGGTGATGCTCGCCGCGCAGGCTGCCGGCGTGCCGGCGGCGGCGATGCGCCGGGTCAACGAATTGCTCACGGACCCGCACCTGGTTGCCCGCCGGACATTCACGAATTTGCATCAACCTGGCCTCGGTGACCTCCCTGCCGAACGTTGGCCCGCGATCATGTCGGCCACCACGGAGGCGCGCCTGCGACCGGCGCCCCGGCAGGGCGCCGACACCCGCGACATCGCCGCGGAGCTGCTCCAGCTCAGCGACCAGGAAATTAACGCGCTGATCACCGACGCGGTTCTGCAGGAATGCGAGCCGTGACCGCAGAGGTTGCCGCCCGGATTCCGGTGATCGTCGGAGCCGCCCAAGTGGTGCAGCGACCGGGGACGTGGTCCGATCCCGCGGACGCTCCCAGCGCTCTGGATCTGATGACCGACGCGCTGCACGATGCGGCACGTGATGCCGGATCACCGTCTTTGTTGAGCCGGCTGGACTGGGCCGCGGTGGTGGGAGGATTTTGGCGCTACCGCAATCCCGCGCAGGTTCTGGCCACCCGTCTCGGGGCGACACCGCGCGGTCTCGCCTTGACCGCAATCTCGGGTAGCGCGCCACAGGACGCGGTGGGACTGGCTGCGGCGCGTATCGCGGAGGGCCAACTCAATGTGGCCGCCGTCGTCGGAGGCGAAGCCGCCTGGACAGCGCGACGGCTGCGCAAGCTCGGGATACGAGGGCCAGAGGCGGGTGACGATGACGGCTCTGCGCCAGAAATGTTGGGCCGCTTTCCCGCCGAGGTGATCGACGAGGGGCGCAGTTTCGGTCCCGCGGCCGCCGCGTACGCACTGTTCGACGATGCCCGGAGATTCGACCGGGGCGAATCATTGACGGAGCACCGCCGCCGGCTCGCGCAACTGTGGTGGGAGTTCAATCAGGTGGCCGCCGACAACGACTACGCATGGGACCGCCGCCGCCGTACCGTTGAGGAGATTGGGCTGCCAACGCCGGACAACCGATTGATCGCCTATCCCTACACCCTTGACATGGTGGCCAATAACACCGTCGACATGGCGTCGGCAGTCCTCATGACCGACCTGGCCACGGCGCGCGGACTCGGGATTTCCGAAGACCGGCTGGTCTTTCCGTGGGTCAGCGCGCACGGACACGAGACATGGCAGATCGCCGACCGTCCCCGGTTGCACCAGACCTCGGTCTTACGGGCGATGGGCGTCGCGGCCTCGGCCTACACGGGCGTGGCACCGGGCGAGGCCGCGCACATCGACCTCTACGCGTGCTTTCCCAGCGTTGTTCAAATGTCGACAGAAGCGCTTGGCATCGACACGCAGCGCGTGCTGACGCTCACCGGCGGCCTGTCCTTTGCGGGCGCGCCGGTGGCTAATTCGAGCGGGCAGGGTCTGGCGGTGCTCGTCGATCGTGTGCGGCATGGCGGTCACGGATTCGTTCACGCAAACGGCGGGTACGCGACCAAACATGCCATCGGCTTATACAGCAATTCGCCTCCGGCCCAACCCTTTCGGCGCTTGGAGCTGGGCGACGAGGCGGCGTCGACGCCAAGATCCGACGACCGCCCCGGGCTCGTGGAAGCCGCCACCGTGGTGTTCGACCGCGAAGGTGCCGAGCACGTTCTGGCAGCGGTCACCGACCATGGTGGAAGGCGGCGATTCGCCAAGACCGCCCGACGCGAGGTCATCGACGAGGTGTTGAGCACCGGACTGGCCGGACGACAATGGGAATGGGACGAATGACCGACGACGTCAGCTCAAGTTATCCGATTCGATGCCCCGCAGAACTGTTCGACTTGTCGGACCGGGTCGCGATCGTTACCGGCGCCTCCAGCGGACTCGGTGAGCGGTTCGTCCGGGTCCTTCACGGGGCAGGAGCGCACGTGGTGGCCGTTGCGCGTCGTCAAGAGCGTCTTGATCGCTTGGCCCACACGCATAAACGCGTCGTCGCGATGCGCGCGGACGTTACCGACGAGACCGCTGTGAGCCGACTGATCCAGAGCGTGATTGACCGGTTCGGGCGCATCGACGTGTTGGTCAACAACGCTGGGGGCGGATCTCCTGGACCTGCACTGGACGAAGAGCTCGACGACTTCCGGAGATCACTGGAGCTCAATGTCACCAGTGTGTTCAATCTGGCCCGCCTAGCCGCCGCGCCGATGGTGCAGGCCCGGCGTGGAGTCATCATCAACGTCGCCTCCATCTATGGCCTGGGGTCGTCGTGGCCCATCCCGAACACCGGATACACCGCAGCGAAAGCGGCGGTAGTCAACCTCACTCGCGAACTCGCCTGTCAATGGGCAGCGCACGGCGTGCGCGTCAACGCGATCGCGCCAGGGTACTTTCCGTCAGAATCAACGCAGGAGATGGTTTCGGATCAAGCCTCGACAGAATTCGTCGCTCGTAGGACGCCGATGCGCCGGTTCGGATGTCCACACGAACTCGACGGTGCCATCGTCTTCCTTGCCAGTGACGCCTCGACCTTCCTCACCGGACAGACCATCGCCGTCGACGGCGGATGGACTGCTTACTGATCAGCCGCTTGCAGAACGGCTCGGACGCCGCTTTGATGGCGCACAATCACTTTCGCCGCCAGATGAGCTCCCAACTGTTCGCTGGTTCTCCGCGAACCCGGTCAACAACATTTGGACGGCCTGCGCAGCCGCGTCGGCGGCTTGATCCATGGACAACATCGACATGCCGTCGAGTGACATTCGGACGTGGCCCAACACCGTCGCCATGATCCCCAGTGCCACAACGTGACAGCGCTCGGGACGCACACCGGTCGCACGGGCCACCATCGACAAGAAACGCTGGTAGTCACGCTGGCCGTACCCGGCAATCACCGTCGACAGGCGCTGGATATCGCTATCGAAGATCAGCGCGAACGCGGCGGTCTCGTCGCGGGCCAGCGCAAAATAGTCGTGTAACAGGGCCAAGATCTCGCCCCGGGCGTCCGGCGTGTCGAATGGCCGGTGTGCGCGGCGCCGATTCCATTGGTCGTAGCACGACTCGGCGGTGGCCACCAGCAGGGCCTGAAGGCTCGCGTAGTGCCGGTACGCCGCGGCGTGGCTGACGCCGGCCCGCCGGGCTGCCTCGGCGAGCGTCACACCGCCGACGCCTTTTTCGCCGATGATCGCCAACGCGGTCGCCTGTAAGGCACTGGCCAAATCGCCGTGGTGATAGCGGCGACGCTTACCCGCGGTCTCCATGGTCACCATTGTCCGATCACGCGGGTCCCCATTCCTTGCGAGGGCAATGTTACAACATGTAACATCTAGGTGGTCAGCTCGCCGCCCATCGCACCAAAGGATTGGCAACGTTGAAGAACGTCAGACAAGTCGTCGAGATCGTCGACGACAACTGCACCGGTTGCTATCGATGTGAGCGCACCTGTCCCACGGGCGCCATCGAGATGGTCGGCCCACGGAAAAAAGCGCTAGCGGTGGTGGCACCGGAGGCGTGCATCGCCTGCTTCCGCTGCATCGATGTATGCGACGACGACGCGATTACCGTCGCCGAACTGGAGCAACCACGCATGGTGCGTACGTCCACCAAAACGGTCGACGCCCAAACGTTGCGCCAATTGTGTGAGAAGGCCGGCATGGATCCTAATCAACAAGCCTGCCTGTGCAGCTCCACCAAGGTGAAAGAACTGGCTGCCGCGGTGCTCACAGGTGCGTCAACATTCGAAGATCTCGCGCGGGCGACCGGGGCAGCGTCGGGATGTCTTCTCTACTGCGGGGTACCGATGCGTCGGGTGTTGGTCGCCCACCTGGGCGAGAACTATAACGACTCCCCGCACGTTCGCCGCTATGACTCCGACCAAGTGCTGCTCGACGTTCCAGAGGACGCCGCGGACGCCTATCCACTGTTCGCATTGCGTCGAGAACAGGCCGCCGCGCGCGAACGAAGAGCAGCCCAAGCTACCCAGGAGGCATCACGATGACCGCCGTCGGTTCCATTCATCCGCCGGTCGAACCGCCCGAGGTGATGCCCACGGTCTACGGGCCGACGCCTCAGCAACTGCGCGGCCGCGACATTCCAGGACTGGTCTCTGTTTCGGTGCAGGACTTGTTCCCCGATACGCACCGGGCGATCTACCAGGGCGGCAAGGACACCGAAACAATCCGCGTCTCGGCTCTGGCGGCGCTCTCATCGGTCGACATGTCGATGATCAAACCCACCGAGGTCGTCAACGTGCTGTGTTCTGAGCACGGCTTCGGGATGCTCGGTGGCCACGCCTACGCCCAGATGCTCGAGACCATCAAGGACGAAATCGAGAGCCGAACCGGATGCACGAAGGTGCGGCTGGTGGTCATCGCCTGGCTGGGCGCGAAGGAACCCGGCGAACTCATCGAATTCTACGAATTAGACCGTCGATTCGACGGTCGAGTGCGCGGCGCGACCCCGATGGATCAAGGCATACCTATCGAAACGGCGATGGGGACACTGTACGGGCTGCGCAAGGTCTATGACGGCGACTGGATCGTGCATGCGCACTACGACGATCCACGTGAGATCTATGTCCACCGCGCCATCGACCGGATCACCAAGCCGTTCGGCATGTCGTATGCGCGTATGGAGACCCGGTCGATATTCCATCTCATGATGGGTCCGCGGAGCGGCAACTTCATCGGCCGGGCGATCGCCGATTCCGACTTCGTGCGCTCAAAACTCGCGTTCACCACGACTCTGGTGACATCTCCGGACGGCGTTGTGGGCATCGACGCCGACAACGACCTGAACGCGATCGGCAACCGCATGACCGCGAACATACTCACGTCCTACGGCAAGATGCTGACGCTTTTTCGTCGTCTGAGCGATTGCGTTGCGGTGATCGACGGCGGTAAGTGGCCGTATTACATCCACGCCGGCGGTTTGATCTTCGGTCATCTGTTCTACGGCAACGTCGATTGGTTCGATCTCGACCGCGATGAGGGTGGTGTGCCCGTAGAACAAGCCGTGGCCGCGGGCTTCAGCAAGTCCATCAAGGCGCTCGTGCTCAATCAGGCCCTTATCGGGCTGAACTTCACCAGCATGGCGATGCTGTACCCGACCATCATCGCCAACGAGGAAATGGCCCATACCATGCGCCATGACTTCTCAAACCCGTTGTTCATGGATCACGCGGAAGTGGCGAGCAACCTTTTAGAGGCGGTGGACACTGCGAAGGCACGCGGCGGTACTGACAAGGTGATCGTCTTCGACGGTGTCTACGGGTCGCTGAACGTGAGCCCGTCGATGGCAGAACATCTCTTCGAGCTCGCGCCTGAGTGCTCCCGGGAAGTCGACGAGGAACTCTTGCCGAAGTGGCTCAAACAGCGCGGCATCGATCCTGCGACACTGCACCGATGACTGCCGAATACGATCTGCTCCGCAAGAGTGAACTACGGCTCAGCGCAGTCAAGCTCGACGGAGCCGATCTGGGCCAGCTCGCCGCAGCGGTGGCGTCGGTGCTGGAGCTCGACCGCGGCGAGGTAGTCGTTACCGACTATCTGGACGACGTGTTGACCTTCGACATCCTGCGTCCAACGCTCTATTCGCATCAGCTACTCGGCCGACGAGACGCCCTTCTGGATGCGCTGCGCGCCCAGTGCGGAGTCAGCCTCGGCGAGGATGCGACGGTGACGGCCAACGGCATGCTCGGCTGGATCGCTGGTGAGCGCGCCGACGTCGAACCGGCGCTGCGCGCTGCGCAGCACACGGCCGCGGAAATCGAATCGCGGATCGCTCGGCGCGTCGGTGTGTTCTCCACCGGCGCCGAGCTGGTTGGGGGTGACGTGAAGGATACGAACGCCCAGACGCTCGAGAACGCTTTGACCGCAAACGGTTTCGCTTTCACTTTTCTGGCCGCACTTCCCGACGATCGAGATTTGATTGCCGGCTCGATCCGCCGCGCCGTCGACGACGGCTACGGGGTGGTGATCACCACCGGTGGCGTTGGCGCCGAAGCGAAGGACTGTACGGTCGAAGCGGTGCTCACCCTGTGCCCGGCCGCGGCAACACCGTACACCTGCCGATTCGAACCAGGGCATGGGCGTCATGTCAAAGACGGTGTGCGCATCGCCGTAGCGACCTTGCGTGGATCGCGCATCATCTGCCTGCCGGGCCCCACTCATGAGGTTCGGGAATGCTTGCGCCCTTTATTGACTGGACTCAACAGCGCGCAATCCGACAGTGGGTTGGCCCAGGCGCTCGCGGAAACTTTGCGGCAGACGCTGCATGAGCGGATGGGCCATCCCAACCACCGGGACCAGTAATGGAGACAACGTCTCGCCCCCGCCAGCTCACCGTCGAATTGCTCAGCGCGGTATCGGGTCGATATCGCGCCACCGTGTCGGCCACCGAGCCAGGAATCGTGGCAGGACTTGGCAATCTCGAGGAAATGGTAGCCCAACATGCGCTCGGAAAGCTGAAATACCTGCTGTGCGAGGGCGACGAAATCGGCCCCGGCCAGCCCATCATCGAAATAACCGGATCGGCCGTCGAAATCGCCAACGCGGAGAACCTGGTGCTCGGGCCTCTCGGATTCGCAGGCGGAATCGCCACCAGATGCCGAGAGATCCGCGCTCGTGCCCCGTCCGGTCTTCACATTGCCTGTGGCGGTTGGAAGAAACTCCCGGCGGCACTCAAACCGCTGCTGAGAAGCGGGCTGGACGCGGGCGGAGTGAGCCCCCGTCTGGTGCCGGACGACTTCGTCTACATCGACAAGAACACCGTCCGACTGCTCGGCGGGCTGGCTGCTGCAGCCAGCGCCGGGCGGCGACTCGATCACGGCGACGTCGCACTCCAAGTGACCAGTCCGGCTGAAGCTTTGGTGGCAGCACGCGCCGGTGCCAACATCATCATGGACGACACGGGCTCCGTTGATGTTCTCCGCGAGATCCAAACGAGTCTGGAAGCCGAGGGGATGCGTGACCAGATTACTCTCGCCTTTGCCGGCGGAGTGACCGTCGATGACCTGCCGGCCATCCGCGCGGCGGGGGCGGATGTCGTCGACCTGGGCCGCGCTGTACTGAACGCGCCGCTATGGGATCTGCACCTCGAGGTTCAGAAATATGAGTGAGCTGCACGGTGAACTGGTGCGCTGGTTAGCCGCGGTGCCACGCCGTGCCGTCGCCTGCAGCGGTGGTGTCGATAGCATGCTCCTCGCCACCGTTGCCCATCGAGCCGATGCTTCTGCGACCCTGGTTGTGCACGATTTCACGCCGGCGGTTCCCTCGGTCGCGGCGGCGCGTGTGCGTGCGCATGCCCAGTCCGAGGGTTGGCGGCTTCGGCTGGTGGGTTCTGGTGAATTCGATGACGAGCGATACCTGAGCAACCCGGCGAACCGGTGCTACTTCTGCAAGACCCACCTGTACTCCGTGATGACAGAATTGGTGGCTGCCGTGCAACCGGGCACGGTGTTGCTCAGCGGTGCCAATGTCGATGATTTGGGTGAATTCCGGCCGGGCCTCGTCGCTGCCAAAGAACATCAGGTCCGACACCCATTCATCGAAATCGGTTTCGGCAAGGACGAAATCCGCGCGTTGGCGAGGGATCTCGGCCTCGACTTCGCCGACATCCCCGCGTCGCCCTGTCTTGCCAGTCGTCTGTACACCGGGACGCGGGTGACTCCCGGCCGGCTGCGAGCGGTCGACGTAGGCGAAAACCTGCTCAGGTCGCGCACGGGGGTGGAAGTGGTGAGATGCCGTCTCGTGGAAGCGCAAGTTCGCGTTGAGGTGCTGTCTGAGGACGCCGCGCGGGTATCTCGCGAAGACCTCGACGTGGTGCTTGCGGCGATGCAGACGATCGAGCCGACACTGACCCAGATCAGCCTCGAGCCAGACGGTTACCGATCGGGACGAACCTTTGTGCTTCACGACCTCAACAGGCCTGAGTTGGTCGATGGCCGATAGTTCTTCTGCGCCCGGGTGCGATAAGTCTGTGCATCTCGGCTATGCCACGGTCGACGTCGACCGCGCCGCGCGCACCGGCGATCCCGAGGTCGTCTACGCCGCGGGCAAGACGCCCGAGGAGACCTTGGGTATCGTCGCCGCTTTGCGCGCGGCTCACCCGGATCGCGCCACCCTGGTTACCCGGGCGGGTCCGGAGCACATCACCGAGCTCACCGCACAGTGGCCGGAAGCCACCGTGTCGAAGAGCAGTGTTGCCGTCGGCCCGCTACCGCAACCGAGAGGCACGGTTGCCGTCGTCTCCGCGGGAACATCGGATGCCCACGTCGCCGCCGAGGCGGCGCTGACGGTGCGAGTCTTCGGATCGGAGGCTGTGTGCATTTCTGATGTGGGCGTGGCGGGGTTGCACCGTATTCTCGCCGTACAGCCGCGATTACAAGCCGCGGATGTGGCGATCGTGATCGCTGGTATGGAGGGCGCCCTGCCCTCGGTCGTCGGGGGACTCGTCGGCACTCCGATCATCGCGGTGCCCACTAGCGTCGGGTACGGAACGGGTGCCGGCGGCGTCGCTGCCCTGTTGGGCATGCTCAACTCGTGTGCACCGGGAATCGTCGTGTGCAACATCGACAATGGTTTCGGCGCAGGGGTTTTCGCCGCCCGGATTGCCAGAAGGGTGCGTTCGGCATGAGCAGGGTCGGTTGGCTGGACTTGCGCAGCGGCGTGGCCGGCGACATGATCATCGGCGCACTGTTCGGCGCTGGCGTACCGCTGGAGGTGATGGCGGCATCAGTCGCCGAACTCGGACTGCCGATCACCTTGCGGGAGGAGACCGTAACTCGCGGCGGCCTGGCTGCTACCAAAGTCTTGGTGGACACGCCTGCGGGCGAACAGCCGTCGCGGAGGTGGCGCGACGTCCGCGCGATTCTGCAGGTGCTCAAGCCGCCGCTGAGAGATTGGGCGTTAAAGATCTTCTTGGCGCTCGCAGAAGCCGAAGCGCATGTCCACGGGATCCATCCGGACGACGTTCACTTCCATGAGGTAGGCGCACTCGACGCTATCGCCGATGTCGTCGCGTCGTGCGCGGGTTTCCTGCACCTGGATTGCGATCGCATCGTTGTCACGCCTATTGCACTAGGAGGTGGGTCGGTCGCCGCCGCACATGGTCAGCTGCCTGTTCCGGGTCCGGCGGTGCTGGCCCTCATGCAACGGGCCGGTGCTCCGGGCTTCGGCGGGCCCGACCAGATGGAGTTGGCCACCCCTACCGGAGTGGCGATCGCCACCAGTGTGGCCCACGAATACGGCGACATGCCGGTGATGCGTATCGGCGCACTGGGTGTTGGTGCGGGCGACGCCGATCCGGCCCACCGGGCCAACGTCGTCCGTCTAGCGGTGGGCGAAACCGACGCGTCAACAGGTGCCGCCACAGATGACCGTGCCGTCGTGCTCGAGGCCAACGTCGACGATATGGACCCCCGGCTGTGGGCGACGGTGCTGGCGCGGTTGCTTGACGCCGGCGCCGGCGATGCGTGGTTGCAGCCCATCATGATGAAGAAGGGCAGACCGGCGCATACCCTTTGCGTGATCACCTCGCAGAGCAACGCCGAGGCGGTGCGGGAGGTGATCTTTCGGGAGAGTACCACGATCGGACTGCGGCAAAGCTTCGTCGAAAAGTTCTCACTGCGACGGGATTTCGTCACGATGGAGGTGGCGGGCGAACCCATAGCCATCAAGCGCAGCCTCTCCCCGGAGGGCAGTGTCCTCAATGCCTCGGCCGAATGGGACGACGTGGCAAGGGCCGCTGCGGCTCTGGGGCTGCCCGCCAAGCACGTGCTGGCGCTCGCCAACGGGCTTGCGGCTCAGCACCTGCCTGAATCGTCTGGTCTGGACACCTAGAATCAGGCGCCTACGGTTCTGGCCGTGCCGCGCTCGCTTCTCCTGCGAGTTGACGCGACTTCCCAGCGGGCGGTTGTCAGGGCAGCTGTTGTTCGATGGAGGTGAACTCCGGCATGATCAAGCCACGGCGCAACCAGTTGGCGCCGTCCAAAACAAGCGTGTGTCCTGTGAGGTAGGAAGCATACGGCGAACAAAGGTAGGTTGCGGCCCAACCTAATTCGTGAGGCTCGCCCACGCGTCCGCCGGGAATTCGTCTGGCGTCCTGCTCCGGGTCCGACATCTTGCGTAGCGCCTCAGGTAGGTCGTCGTGCGGAAATTTCCCGGGCGCGAGGCAATTGACGCGTATCCCGTGCGGTGCCCATTCGACTGCCAAGGACTGCGTCAAATTTGTGACCCCCGCTTTGGCGGCCGCTGAGTGGGCGGTACCGGGACCGCCTGTCCACGAGTAGGTCGCGCCGATGTTGAGAATCGCGCCTGAAGCCTGGCGTGCCAGCGACCGACGGGCGAATTCGGTGCTGCACAGGAACGTTCCGTTGAGCACAATGTCTACTACACTGCGCCACGCGTTGGCGGACATCTTCACGGCCCGGGCCGGAAAGTTGCCGGCTGCGTTATTTACCAGCACGTCCGCGGGGCCCAACTCGCTTTCCACAGAATCGAACATCGCGGCGACCCCGTCGGGGTCGCGAACATCGAGGGCAACCCCCAAGGCCCTGGCGCCCAGCGATGTGATCGCGTGGACGCCACTTGCGCGGTGTTCGGGGTTGCGACTGGCGATCGCGACAGCGGCTCCGGTTCTGGCGAACTCCACCGCCATGGCCTTGCCGAGGCCGGTGCCGCCACCGGTGACGACGACCACCTGACCGGCGAAGGTGTCAGGAGGAAGCATTGGCGTGCCCAGGGGCGGGGGAGACGGCAAGGGCATGTCAATTGGTCCTTTCCTCGGTACGTGTGGCCCGGACCGTCAAGTAGTCGTCAGATCTGAACAGCGCAGTCTGGGCCAACAGCTCTTGCCCGAAGCCGTTTCGAACGCGCCCCGCGGTGGCCTGATCGACCAGCAGCTTAGCCATCGAGACGGCCAAGCGGGGCTGCGCCGCGAGTTCTCGACACAGCTGCAACGCGCGTTCGGCCAGGTCGCCCACCGGGACGACTTCCTCGGCGAGGCCCCAGGCATAGGCCGTCGCGGCGTCGATGCGGGCACCGCTGAGCACCAGGTACTTCGCGCGGGCAGGTCCTACGAGGGCAGGCAGTATCTGGGTTCCCCCGGTGTCGGGAACCAGACCCAGGCCCACTTCGGGAAGCGCGAAAACCGCAGTGTCGTCGATGATTCGGATGTCAGCGCCCAAAGCGATCTCGAATCCGCCACCGATAGCCGCGCCCTGTACGGCCGCGACGACGGGCTTGGGTGAATCCATCATGTCCAGCCGAAGACGCTGGTGTTCCCGCACGAAAGTGAAGTCGTCCTCGTCGTTGCTGCGCTGGCCGAGTTCTGCGGTGTCGCGGCCCGAGCAGAATGATCTGCCCTCTCCCCGTATGAGCAGGCAGCGCACCAGCGGGTCATCGAGGTTGCGGTAGATGGCGGCGCGCATCTGCGCGAAGAGTGAATCGGTGATGGCGTTATGGCGATGGGGCCGGTTCAAGGTGATCACGCCGACTCCGTCGAGAACCTCGCTGATCAGTTCCGTGTTGGTCACAGTTCATTCCTTGTCGGGGTAGGGGAGGCGGGCGAGTCGGCGTGCGGCGTGGCCCAAATCCTCCAGTGCGCAAAGCAGGTGGGCTCTCTTCACGTAGCGATGGGCGCTCGTCTCAGCCGTGAAACCCATGGCCCCGTGGATCTGGATATTGCTGCGGGCGTTGGCTAGCGCGGCACGTCGGCAAAATGTCGCAGCGGCCAGAGCGTCATAGTCGGACTCGGGCGAGTTGGACGTTTCGTTGAGCGCCGCCATGAACATGAGGTTGTCGGCTGCGAACGCGCTCGTTGCCATATCCGCGCACTTATGTTTGATCGCCTGAAAGGCACCGATGGGCTTGCCGAACTGAATTCGGCTCTTGGCGTGCTCGGTAGCAAAATCGCTTGTCGCGAGGGCAATTCCGGCGAGCTGAGCCGAGGTGAGGATGAGAAGCGTGCGTCGCAGCCGGCCCAGTTCGACCGGATCATCCACGTGGGCGACCGCCGGGCCGAAACTCGCGGTGGCCAATCGGGCGAGCACGGTTCCGTCTTCGATTCCCGGATGGGTCGAAAGCGACTCGGGCATCTGGTACAACGCTGCTCGGCGTTCCTCGAGGAGAAGCGCATAGCGCGCTTCGCACGGGTCGACGACCAGCGCCTCGCCGTCGTTATCGGCAACGACTGCGCGTCCGGCGCGTTCCTTACCGGCGATGAGATCTGCTGCCAGCCCGGCGTTTCCGGCGATGCTGGCCACTCGAGCCGCCGCCAACGTGCTCAGGATAGGTCCTGGCGCCAAGCCCCGACCGATCTCACGGAAGACAAAAGCCTCGTCGAGAAGGGTGGCGCCGGCACCGCCGACTTCTTCGTCTGCGGCCAAACCGAGCCAACCCAATTGCGCAATCTCAGACCATTGGCCGTTATCGACATGAGCCCGGACGTGTTGTATCGGGAAGCGGGCCTCGAGAAAATCGCGTGTCGCTGCGGCCAGCGCCAGCTGGTCGGGGTCGGGCAGAAAGTCCACGTCGATTCCTAACGGTTTCTGGGCAGCCCGAGGATGCGTTCGCCGATGATGTCGCGTTGGACCTCTGAGGTCCCGCCCCCAATCGTCGATGCATACGAATACAAGTACTGACTAATGGTGGCCGAGTACCGGCCAGCGCGATCGATCGCGCCGATGCCGATGAGCTCCATCGCCGTCCTGTTGATGCGTTGGGCGAGGTCGGCGTAGAAGACCTTGATCATCGACCCTTCCGGTCCTGGCACATCCGTCCGCGCAGCGCTGGACACGGTCGCATAGGTCATCGCCCGCATCGCCAACACATCGGCCCGGAGCTCGCCGAGTTCGGTTGCGACGGCGGAGTCGTCGAGCATCCCTTGTGCCGCACAGTCGTCGGTCAGATTCTGCAACGTGACGGACAATTCCGTTTGAAGCTTCATGAAGCCGGTGCCGCGCTCGAAAGCCAGAGTTGACATTGCAACCGACCAGCCATCGCCCACCCCGCCGACTACATTTCCGAGAGGTATTCGAACGTCGTCGTAGAAGACCTCGCAGAACTCCGCCACCCCATCCATCGACACGATTGGTCTGATCGTGATTCCGGGGCTGTCCATCGCGCAGATGGCCCAAGTCAAGCCGTGGTGGCGAGTGGAGTTGGCATCGGTCCTCACCAGCAACTCCTGGAAGTCGGCCATGTGGGCGAAGCTGGTCCAGATCTTCTGACCGTTGACGATCAGTTCGTCACCCACAATCTCGGCCTTGCTGGTGATCCCCGCAAGGTCTGAACCGGCACCGGGTTCCGAGAACCCCTGGCACCACACCTCCTCACCGGCGAGTATGCGCGGCAGATGACGCCTCTTCTGTTCCTCACTTCCCTTTGCGATCAGCGTTGGGCCGCCGTGGTTGACACCCACGAATGCGCAGCCGATTCCAGGTCCTTGGGCGCGCGCATACTCTTCGAACCAGATCAGCTGGCGCGCCAGCGGCAGGCCCTGACCGCCATACTCCCGTGGCCAGGCGATCCCGCCATATCCGGCCTCGAACTGGCGACGCTGCCAGGCCATGTCCCATGCCCGCGCGCCCTGGTCATCGAGCGGTCTCGGCGTCGTAGGAAGATTCGCTTGCAGCCATTGCCGAACGTCATGACGAAACGCGACGTCTTCGTCGTCGAAAGCCAAGTCCATGTCGCCTCCTGCGCCGGTCGTGGAAAATCGATCGCTGGATCGAAGCGCGCGACTCCTCTGGCCAGTACAGCATAATGATCTAGCTTATCTGGACCCGGGTTGCATCCGTGGTGTCAGCACGACGCAGATTGCCAGCTGGCGGGTAGAGCGCCGACACGAGGCAGACGATCGGTTATGGCAAGAAGCCAGATGACCCTATGCCGGGTTCGCCCCAGACCTGGCGGAGGAATCGAGGATTGAGTAGTCCTGGTTAGTTGTGAGCCGGCAGCACGTAGTTCGGCGTCCGCTGGCAAACGGTGAAGTCAGACCGTCTTCGGGATACCGTCATACAAAATCCGGTGAAGGCGCTGACGATGCGGATGACGCGTCGGACAGACCCGATAGAGAGGTAGAGCCGTGACAGATCTCAATAACGCGGTGGTCGCAGTTACCGGCGGCGCGACGGGAATCGGTCTGGCGCTGGCCCGCGAGGCGGTGCGGCGTGGCGCCCGAGTGATGATCATCGACGTCAACGGCGCCGGAGAGGCGGTCGCCGCTCTGCGTCAAGAGGGCGGCACGGTGGAATCGACGATTGCCGACGTGTCCGAGCTGGCTGATGTTCGGCGTGCGGCGGCCGAGACAGTAGACCGCTTCGGTGGCGTCAACGTCGTCTGCAACAACGCCGGCACTGGGGCGTTCGGCCCGCTGCACGAGGTGGATCCGGACCACGCCAGACGGGTCTTGAGGATCAACGTGGAAGGCGCCTTTCACGTTGTCCATGCCTTTGCCTCGGCGCTGCGCGCGTCCGCTGCCGCGGGCAGCGCCGCCTACCTGCTGAACACCGGGTCGGAACATTCGCTGGGGGTCCCACCGCATGTCAAACCGATGAGTATCTACACGGTGAGCAAGTACGCCGTTCTCGGGTTGACGATGACGGCGCACCGCGATCTGGGTCCATCGGGGATCGGTGTCTCGATGCTCGCTCCCGGCTGGACCCTGACCGACAACATCCGACGCTTGACCGAAGCGCGGCCCAAGGCAGCGGCGGCGATCATGCCCTACGCACAGGACCCCGCCGACGTCGCCTCGATGGCCTTCGAGGGACTGCTGGCTGGAACCAGGATCATCGTCACCAACCCGCACAGCCGAGCGTTCGCGATCGAGCACGCCGAGGACCTGATGATCGATATTCAGCGGCTCCCCGAGGTCGACGGCCAGCCGACCACCGCCGTGACGGCCACCTGAGCGCCGGCTCGGTGGCCCCTGCGGTCAGCCGCAACAATGGAGGCAGCGGTCCCAGCCGGCCGCTGTCGTGAAACAATCAGGATCGTTTCGAAAGCGCTTCAGTCATCCGTACGTTGACGCAGGGATCGGTAAGGCCGAGATCAGGAACCTGGCAGGGGAACTCGAACTGGAGGACATCGCGGAACTGCCCGCAGCGCCTTGCCTGGCAAGCCGCGTTCAGCGCCGCACATACTGATTGATACGCAGGTCCCTTGGAGCCATCAACAGGGTTGAGAGAGGTCTGCGGTCGATGCTGAACCAAGCGCAGGACGGTGTCGGCTTCGTGACCGCGTGTCGTCATGGAACTCGACGATTACACGCTGGAAGGCCTTTCAAACCGGCGACGCTATCCGATCGAGCAATGGGCGCGCCGCCAGTGGCCCCAATCCGGTACTGCGGCGGGAATCGAACGATACGTCTGGGATAGCGCATTCGTCGCGAATCAACCCAGCCAGGTCCATGATGGGTGAGCCGTCCGCCCCGGCGGCCGCACGAATCCTGGTGGTTTAGCACGGCGGCGGGGCAAGCACCTCGGTCGGGACAGGCTGCCATCGCGGCACCCCGGCGGCATCGCGCACGACGCGGCCGAACGGCTGATCGCCGAAGTGAATGGCGAAGCCGTATGTGTCTGGCGCGAGTAGCTCGTCGAGGAGACGTGCGCGGGCCCGCGGAACCGCAGATGGCATCTCATCAGCCGCGGAACCCCAACGCGGGTGGGCTAATTGCGCCGGAACATGAAATGCGTCACCGAAAGCGATGAGCCGACGTCCGTGTGATGAGGTCACCACGTAGGACGCGTGCCCGGCGCTGTGTCCCGGCGTAACCAAGGCGGTCGACCCGGGAGCGATCTCGCCACCGTCCGAAACCACGCATCGCTGTCGGTGCCGACCTAAGGGTTCGATCACGGAGCGCTCATCTGGTGTCTCCGCGGTCCGCTGACCGTCGGCGTGTGGCCTCCACTCCGCCTCGGCAAGAACGTAGGACGCCTTCGGGAATGTCGGTGCGAAGACGCCGTTCGAGGATTTGGTGAACATCCATCCCGTGTGGTCCACATGCAGATGTGTCAGTGCGAAGACATCGATGTCAGCCGGGTTGACGCCCACATCGCGCAAGCATCGTAGAAATGCGCCGGACTCAACAAACCCCACAGGATAGTGCGCAGCGGCGCGACCGAACCCCGCGTCGATCAGCAGACGGTGTCCTGCGCGCTCAACCAGCAACCCGCCCGTCGACATCAGCACTCGACCGTTTGCGTCGAGCTCCGCGGTGTGGTCGACCCAGTAGCTGCGCGGGATCGCGGGAAGGAACGCCTGCGGGAGCATGGCCATGATGCCGTCGACGACGTAGGTGAAGACGGCGTCGTCCATCTGCCATCGCCGCACGAAAGCTCTCGCGTTCAGGGCGCCCACACTCTGGTTCATTTGGGGTCCTATTGAATTGGGGGCATCGAGAATTGACGGTCCGGAAGGTCATTGACCAGGTTCGGGGCCGCCATGTTCGCACCGTTCGCCGGAGATAGATAATATAGCGGCAGTCATTGCCATAGATGCCGATTATGCCAAGGCATGTAGTCGGCCCGTGGACGCCATCCCCTCGACCATTGCACAACATATTAAACTAGGTACACTTAGACCGGTCGCAGCGCTTATAACCGAGATCACTGGGAGTCGGCAGGTGGCCAAAACGGTGCGCATGGTAGCCGAAGTGCTTCTGGACAAGTGCACGGGCTGCGGTCTGTGCGTGAACGTATGCCCTACTGTCGCTCTGTCGTTGCGTGGCCGCACGGAGGAAGATCCGAAGGGGCCGGGAACCCGTCGCGTGGCTGCTCTCGTGGAAGATGCATGCTACAACGCACAGAACTGCGTCGAGATCTGTCCAGAGGATGCCCTCACGATGCATGTCCTGCAAGAGCCATTCCACGTGACGACCACTGCCGACGACACGGAGCGCGAGGCCGTCGCCGCCCTCTGTCGGCATGCGGGCGTTCACCCCAAGCAACCGATCTGTTTCTGCGCGGAGACGCGCGCCAGCGAGATTGCGGCTGCGATCCTTCGCGGCGCGAGCTCCCCTGAGGAGGTCTCACTGGCAACGGGCGCGCGGACCGGTTGCACTGAACTGTGCCAGCAGCCCATCTTGCGACTCTTGGAGGCGGCGGGGAACGTCAATATCGCGAAGAACCCACCGGGCGGGTTTCAGTGGTACGGCGTCGCCGCCACGGCGGTCGACCTGCTGGACGGTAGCGGACACGTCGCCCCCGAGTACGCGCGGCAGTACCCGATTTACCCCTTGGATCGTGACGCGCAGGCCCTTAGAGGCAACTTCGAGGAGGCTTAGGAGATGCTCTACCCCACAATGTCCCCTCCTATGTTGCAAAGAACCTGGAAGGGCAAGCATCCCGACGAGGTCGTGGCACAGCGTGCTGCCAATCTTCCAGGAATCGTCACGTTGCCGGTGCGCAACCTCGACCCGACATTGCGGAAAGTGATGTGGGCTCTCGACAAACGCTGGGGTGCAACCGATCTCGATGCCGTTCGCGAGAAAACCCGAACGCGTTTACAGGGGATGAACCTTGACAAGATCTCGGCAGGCGAGACCGTGAATTTGCTCGCCAACCCGCACGGCTTCTCACTGTGCGGCGACGCCTACGTTGCAATGCTCGAGGAGACGCAAAAGTACGTCGTCGACAAGACGCGCGGACGGGTTCGCCTCCGAATAGCTGAGTCAATGGGGCATATCGAAAATCCGGACTGGGTCAAGATATTTGACCTAGATGACCGCTTCGGACCCGTCAAGGAGATTCCACAGATCGACCGCGGAGTCGAGATCGACACACGCATCGGAAAATTCTGGCTGTGTCGCCCACTCTTCGCTGCAGACCACTTCATTCACACCCACGTGACCGAGATGCGCGAAGGCTACCTGCACCGAATGGTCGACCGCCTACACAAACCGTTCGGAATGGGGTACACGCGCATCGAGACCCGATCGGCCTACCACTTCGGTTACGGTCCCCGAACCGGACAGATCGTATCTCGCGCGGTGTTCGACAGCGATTATGTCCAAAGCAAGTACGTCGGCACCGTTGTACTTGATACGACGCCAGAGGGTGTTGTCGATGTCGACGCCGACAACGACCTGGACGCCCTCAACCAACGTCTAACCATTGAGGTACTACGTACGTATGGCCCACTGATGCGCCTACTGGGCGAGATCGAGGACGTGGTAGTCGTTTTCGACGGCCACGGGTGTTTCCTTTACTCCTACGCCGCGGGGTTGCCGTTTGACGCGCTGCTGTACGCTGCGGTGGACTTCCTGGACTTGGACAATCTTGCATTGTTGTCCGCTTTCACGTCGAAGTTGCCAACGAATCCAGGACTTTTTCTCAGGAGCAATCCGGCAATCAAGGCTATCGTCGTCAACTACATGCCTGGCGGCGTGCCGTTCACGTCCACTGTTCGCAACATACCAACCTTCTTGGTAGACGGTCCTGCTGCGGAGTGGTTGATCACCGATCCCTCTAATGCTCAACTCGCGGAATATGTCTCGTTGATCACCGATCTGCCTGCGGCGATGGCGCGGGCAAAGCAAGCTGCCGGTACCGACAACGTCATCGTCTACGACTCTTTACCAGGGGCGTTTCATCTTTCCGAGGGTCTAGCCAACCGCATGATGGAGCGCGCACCTGGCGTGGTCTCCGATGTTCATCACCGACTACTTCCAAAATGGTTGGCGCAAAGATCGTTTCGATGAGTAGGCGGGCGCGGTGCGGGTGGGTTTGACGCTCACGAGAGAAATCGGATCGTCGATAGCTGTCTTGGCCCGCGTCAAAGACACAATTGGCGCAAGCGAAACCTGAGGCAAGTGGATGGAGCTAACTGTCGATGACTGAAATCGAGCTGCTAGATAAGACGGAATTGTGGGTTTCTGGAGTGACGGTCGACCACGTCCATCTTGTACGACTGGCCGACGTGGTAGCAGCCACGTTATCGCTTCCGCGGGAAAAGCTGCTGGTGACCGACGTCCGTGACGATCGCATAGTCTTCGACGTCCTTCAACCGCGCATGCGGATCGCTGACCTCGCCGGCAAAGAAGCCGCCCTGCTCGCTGCCGTCGCTGACGTACCGGGAGTCCAGTTGGCTAAAGGTGCGGCTGTGCACTCTCGCGGCGTTCTGGGCGTGATTGGACTACCGACGCAAGAAGTTTCGTCAGTGCTAGAGGATCTCTGCGACATCGACCGGAACGTTCGAGCTTATGTGGGTCGGCGTGTGGCCGTCATATCGACCGGAGGTGAGGTCTCGGACGGAAGAGTGCGAGACACCAACCTAGAAGCCGCCACATCGATCCTCGGTGGCGCTGGCTACGAGGTCGCGGCCGGAGGCGTGGTACCCGACGACGAGGTTGCGATAGCCGGTCGAGTGGCTCTTCTCGCTTCGGAAGGATTCGGCATCATCCTCACCACTGGTGGCATCGGTGCAGAAGACAAGGATCGCACCATTGAGGCGCTTCAGATGCTAGATCCGAACCTGGCCACTGCAGTACTTGCCCGCTTCGAGCCCGGCAAGGGCAGGCATGCTAAGGACAGCATCCGCGTTGCCGTGGCAGTGACCAACTGGTCTATCGTCATTGCGCTTCCGGGGCCCACCGACGAAGTGCTAAGGGCCCTACCGGAGTTAGTAAGCCAACTCAATGCGGGCGCCACGCCGGGGACGATGGTCGAGGCGATCGCGGAGGTCTTGCGGGCTCCGCTGCGGCCTGCCCGATAGAACTATGTCGATTATGTAGCTGTTACGAAACTTGTCCGGGGTGCCGATGTCGGAAGGATCGGGTGACTGCTGGACGGTCGGCATCGCGGGGGTGCCCACCTCGGTCAAGGTGCACATGGACATGATGGCGTCGCGCGGCCCGTGACCTGGTCTGCGGGAGTCCCTGGCTGCGCCCGCTAGCGCGCGTGGCGACGGCACCGGGGGCGGCCCCGTGTTCTGGTGACCTTTCACCCTAGGCATGCCCTCGATCGGGCACCGAGCGTTGCTCGGGGCCAGTGTAGGTCGGCAGGAGGGGAGGCGGGATGGGGCCCTTGATGCGGCGTCCGCCACGGCGCTCTTCCCACGCATGTGCCAGGATGCCAACGGATCGAGACAGGATGAACAGCCCTCGGCCGAGTTCGGCAGGAAAACCCAGCTCGGCGCAAATCACCGCCGTGGCGCCGTCGATGTTCATCGGAACAGGCCGGTCGCGTCCGGCGGCGAGCTGGAGTTCTATCTCCTCGGCGATGGCCAAATACTTCCCGGTGATCGTGCCGGCCGCGACCTGTTTTCGGGCGGCGTCCATGAGGGGGTCGCGGCGCGGATCTCGGGGATGGAAGCGGTGGCCGAAACCGGGGACGTAGCTGTTCGCTTCGCGGTAGCGCGACAGCATCTCACCCACAACGACTTTCAGCTCGCGAGGGTCGGAGGCGATCTCCTCGAGAAGTTGCATACATTGTTGCCCTGCGCCGCCGTGGATGTCGCCTAGCATTCCTATACCGGTCGACATGGCTCCGTGTAGTCCGACACCGCAAGTGGCTGCCATTCGGGCAGCGGCGATGGACGGCGCTTGCGGGCCGTGATCGACCGCGGCGACGAGGACGAGTTCGAGGAGTTCGGCATGCTCGGGGCGTGGCAGGTCGCCGCGGATCATCAACCAGATCATGTCGGTGAGGCCGACGGAGCCGATCATCTCTTGGATCGGGTAGCCCCGCAGTCGTATAACGCCGGGTTCGATGTCGGAGACGGCCGTCGACCACCAATCGGTTACGTCGCGCGTGGTGGTCGACGTTTCGGCGTGATCGCGCGCGGTGTTCATATCGCCTTCTCGTTGCGTAACGCAGCGATCGTGGCGTCGTCGTAGCCGAGCTCGAGCAGGATCTCGTCGGTGTGTTGTCCGAGGGTCGGCGGCGGCGTCGTGGGGGAGATGGGTTGTCCGTCAACGTGTGTTGGTAACCCCAGTACCCGCAGCCCGTCTGCTGTCGCTGCCGGCGACTCAAGCATTGCGACGAGGCCGCGATGAGTGATCTGCTCGCAGGACAGCGCCTCCGGTACGGATCTCACTGGAGCCGCCGGAACCCCAGTGTGCATGAAGATTGCATCCCACTGCGCGGCACTGTGTTCCTTGAGAGAAGTCTCCAGAATCGAGCGCAGCTCGTCGCGATTGCGTATGCGATCCTCCCGGGTGCGGAAGCGCGGATCATCGATCAGTTCGTCTCGCTTGAGGGCCCTGCATAGTGCGTCGTATTGCTCTTGCTTGTTCGCGGCGATGTTGAGAGCGCCATCACCGGTATTGAAGGTGCCTGATGGGGCGGACGTGCTGTTCTCGTTGGCCATTGCCTTCGGTTCCCGCCCGGCGATGAGATGGTCGGAGACGACCCAGCCCATTGACGTCAGCGCCGCATCGAGCATGGAGGTGTCGAGGAAAGCGCCCTGACCGGTGCGCTGTCGTCGGACCAGTGCCGCGGCGATCGCGAAGGCCGCCGCCTGCCCTCCGAAACTGTCACAGACCGGATATCCAACCCGCAGCGGTGCGCTCTCAGGACTGCCGGTGACGGTCATGATGCCCGAAAGCCCCTGTATGACTTGGTCGTAGGCGGGCCTGCTACGCATCGGCCCGGTCGAGCCGAAGCCTGACACTGCGCAGTAAATGAGCCTCGAGTTCAGCTCGCGCAGCCTTTCCCATCCGAACCCGAGTCGCTCGAGCACACCGGGTCGGAAGTTCTCGAGCAAGACATCAGCGTCGCCAATCAATTCCTCGAAAACGCCTTTTCCTGGCTTGGACTTCAAATCTATTGTGATCGAACGCTTCTGAGCGTTTTGAGCCAAGAAGGATGCTCCGAGCGACATGGCGCTCAGGTTGGCGTCGGCACCCAACTGTCGTGCTAGGTCGCCGGTGCCGGGCGACTCGATCTTGATCACGTCGGCACCCATCAAAGCCAGCTGGTAGCCGGCGAAGGGGCCGGCCAGCACATTCGTCAAGTCGAGCACTCGGATGCCCGCGAGTAAGTCAGCGGTCATAAGAAGACCTCCACGCTGCCCAGGCCGACCGAACCGATCTCCACTGCGGTCGCAGTCACCTCGTCCACGTATCGTCCGACCCGGTCGGCGGTAAAGCGCGAGGTGGGACCGCTTACAGATAGCGCCGCGATCACTCGGCCATCGCTGGCTCGAATCGGCGCCGCCACAGCGGATGCACCGAGTTCGCGTTCGCCATGAGTCACCGCGTATCCAGCCGCCGCGATATCGGTGATCTCGCGGCGTAACGCCTCCAAGTCCAGATCGGACTCGTTGGCCGCCAGATGTTGCAGTGTCCGTTGGGACGCGCCGGTGAGCAGGATTTTGGCCGCCGCGCCATACGCTAACGCGTACGGCACGCCCACGGCTACGACGCTGCGCACTGTGGCGGTGCCCTCAACCTGTGCGATCGATACTCGGTGGGTGTCCTGGCGGACATAAACGTTGACGGTTTCGCCGCAGGTGTCCGCAAGGCGAGTCATCAGCCTGCGGGTTTCGGCGCTGACCTCCCACATAGCCTGCGAAAGCGCGACCCAGCGCAGGAAACCTGCCCCCGGCCCGTACGTCGAATCACCGCGGTCTGAGATGAGCCCTAGGGACTCCAACGTCGACAGCAATCGCACCACAGTGGTCTTCGGCAGCCCGGTCTGAACGACTAGCTCTCGTAGGGCACGAACGGGATGTTCGACATCGAAGAGATTCAGCACGCCTACGGCACGGGCAATGCTGCGCACCCCATTGTCGGTCTTCAGGGCGGCTGTCTGGAGAGGCTCCACACCGTTGACTGTAAACCACTGTGTGGACCGTGTATACCGCACAGTGGGTTGACCGAGGGTCGGGAACGTGCTTCGATCGGCCTTGAACCGAGCAGAAAAGAGAACCCGGTGGACCAAGACGTGCTCGACCTCGTCGTCGTCGGTTGCGGCGCTGGAGGTTTGGCGACGGCTTTGCGGTTCTTGCAGGAGGCCCCAGGCGGCCGGGTGGTCGTTGTGGAGCGGGCGCCAGTGGGGCGCCGCGGCGGAAACACCGCGTGGACCGGTTCATTTTTCCGTCTAGAAGACGATGGTTCCCCAGCTGCCGACTTCACCTCGCGCATGATCGAACTCAGCGAGGGCAAGACCGACGCCGCCATCGTCACCAAGCTCGCCGAGTTGGCCAAGCCCACCATTGAATGGCTCAACGACAACGGGGTGGCCACCAAGTCCGACTTGACCTACTTTCTTACCTCAAAAGGTCCACGGCTCATGCCCGTCGGTGGTGGCGCGGCGATCGTTGAGGCCTTTGCAACCAGGGTTGAAGGTTATGGCGGTGTCATCGAATACGACACTACGGCAACGGATTTGATCACGGACAATTCCGGTGTTGTCGTCGGGATCGAGGTCGTAGGGGCTTCTGGTCTAAGGCGCCGCTTGCTGGCCCGAACCGTCGTCCTGGCCTGCGGCGGCTTCGAAGGCAACCCTGACTTGCTCGACCGTTACCTCGGCAGGCGCGGGCACGAGTTGTCGCCGATAGCGCCGGGCGGACGCTTCAATCAGGGCGAAGGCCTCGAGATGGCCGTCCGGGCCGCGGCGCAAACCGACGGGCAGTTCGACCGGTTCCATGGCGAGCCTGTTGATCCTCGCGCTCGCCATGCCGAAGCGCTGATCATGGTGTACCCGTACGGGATATTGGTCGACCACCGCGGCCTGCGCTTCGTTGACGAGGGAGCCGACACCCCCGACAACACCTTCGAGCACATCGCTTATCGAATTTGGCGCGACGCTGACCAGTTCGCCTACCTGATCGCCGACCAGAAGCTCGTGCGCCAGGACTATTCTCGCGCTGTGCTGAGCGATCGCCCGCCGGTACTCGCCTCCACCATTGAAGAACTCGCGGCCCGTCTGGATTTGGATGCGGATACGCTGCGTCTCACCGTCTCCCGGTACAACGACGCGGCCGTTCCGGGACCGCTGGACGTCACGCACCTCGACGGCGTGGCCGCCCGGGGCCTTGAGCCGCCAAAGTCCAATTGGGCCAGACCTATTGACGAACCACCGTACGTTGCTTGGCCGGTAACCTGTGCGATCACCTTCACGTTCGGCGGGATCAAGACCGACGAACAGGCTCGCGTCCTCGACCATGCAGGCAAACCGATTCCCGGTCTGCTTGCTGTGGGCGAGGTCGCCGGCATCTACCACCACAAATACCCAGGAGCCACATCGGTCCTGCGTGCGCTGGCCTTTGGGCGCCTGGCCGGAACGACCGCGGCCCAGCGCGCGTCGACCTCCGGCCGCGGCGCTGACATACGAGAGACGAAAGCAAAACGTTGAGCGATAATCACATTCCCGCCTCCGCCGGCATCGAGCAATACCTGATGCTGATCGGTCCGGAGTGGCGCGGCGCCTCGGACGGTTCCACCTTCGAATCGATCAACCCGTTCGACGGCCTGGGGTGGGCGCGAGTGCCGTCGGCCACCGACGCAGACGTCGATGCAGCCGTCGCCGCCGCCCGCCGGGCTTTCGAAGTCGGCCCGTGGTCGCAGTCCAGCCCGCTGCAGCGCGCCACGCTGCTGCGCAAGTTCGGCGACCTGATCCGCGCCAATGCCGATGAACTCGCACGAATCCAAGTGTTGGAGAACGGCAAGCTCATTCGCGAGGTTGCCGGCCAAACTTTGGCGTTGGCCAACCACTGCTACTTCTTCGCCGGAGTCGCCGAAAGCCCGACTGGTGAAACGCTCGCCAGCAGCGTCCCCAATATGCAGGTGTTCACCGTTCGCGAACCCATCGGCGTGGTGGCGGCCATCACCCCGTGGAACAGTCCGCTAGCACTGCTTCTCTGGAAGCTCTGCCCCGCCCTGGCCGCCGGTAACACACTCGTGATCAAGCCCTCCGAAATCACGCCTGTCTCCACCCTCGTCCTTGCCCGCCTCGCCGCGGAAGCCGGATTCCCCGACGGCGTCGTCAATGTCGTCACCGGAGCCGGGCCGGTGGGTGCGGCGTTGGCATCCCACCCCGGCGTCGACAAGATCGCCTTCACAGGGTCCACCGCCGTCGGGAAGAAGATCGCCGTCACGGCCGCCGAGCGCCTCGCTCGCATATCGCTTGAACTCGGCGGCAAATCACCCAACATCGTGTTTCCCGATGCCGATCTGTCGAACGCTGTTAACGGCGTGATCTCCGGTATCTTCGCGGCCACCGGCCAAACCTGCATGGCCGGCTCCCGGGTGCTCGTCCACGACGACATATATGACGAGTTCTGTGCAGCGTTGGCGGAGCGCACTGACAACATCAAGCTCGGCAATCCGCTGGATCCCGACACCGAAATGGGCACTGTGGCTTGCCAGTCCCAATTCGACAAGGTGTTGCACTACATCGAATTGGCCAAACAGGAAGGCGCGCGCCTCACGGCCGGCGGCGCTCGACCCACCGAACCTGAACTAAGCCGAGGCCTTTTCGTGCGGCCCACGGTCTTCACCGATGTCACCAACGACATGCGCATTGCGCGCGAGGAAGTCTTCGGGCCCGTCGCCGTGGTCATCCGATTTGCCGACGAAGACGATGCTGTGCGCATCGCCAACGACACCGCATTCGGCCTCGCCGCCGGTGTCTGGACGCGTGACGTCGCGCGAGCACATCGGATGGCCAGGCGGCTGCGTGCTGGGAATGTCTGGATCAACAACTATCGCAAGACGAACTATGTCGCGCCGTTTGGCGGCTTCAAGGAAAGCGGACTGGGTCGCGAGAACGGCTTTCATGCCATCGAGGAATACACCGAGACCAAGACCGTGTGGATCGACCTCGGCAACAGCATTACCGATCCGTTCAATCCACGGGCGTGACACCAACTTCAGTGGCGGCCACGGACAATTGTCGGCTGCTTCCCCCGGGGGCCCCGATCTCGGATCCTCGCCGAGGCCAGTTCACTCTGAATGTTGACCAGCGAATGGGCGGAGCGCGCTTGTTCGGCCGCGAACCCACATCGGCGCGAACGTTGCCGATCCGGGCGTAGGACATCAGGACATACCGTGGCGCGGCACAATGCTGGGCGAAGTGGATCAGCCTGGGGTATGAGCAGCCACTCGAGGCGCTCCGGGGTCTGGCGCTGTTTGAGGTCATTCCGCCACAACGCCTCGGCGCTGCCGCCGAGAAATGCGCCGACACCTATGACGTCTGCCATACCGTTCTGGGGCTGTCAGACAACATGATCGAGGAAGTTGGATCTGCCGGTTCCCTGGAACTGCCCGCGCGAGCACAGTCGTAGAGCTGGGGGGATTTAGTAAGATAATTCGGATAAACTCGCAGCATCGAACTTTGATCGGAGGCGCCTCATGTCGACCCGCAGCAGGGCAGCCGTCGTAGCGGCCGGCCGTACGGCTATCGGCACGTCGCGCCGTGGCACGTTGGCGAACGTACCCGCCATCGAACTGGCCAAGCCCGTGGTCGCATCGGTAATCACGCGGTCTGGTCTGGGCGCCAGCGAATTCGATGATCTCGTTTTGGCGGAGAGCCTTCAGGGCGGTGGTGACAGCGGGCGTTACGTCGCGGTTGATCTGGGCCTCACCCACATCCCGGGCATGGCGGTCAATCGTCAGTGCGCATCGAGCCTTTCGGCTATAGCGATTGGTGCCGGGCAGGTCGCATCGGGTATGAGCCGCGCGATTCTGGCCGGGGGCATGGAATCCTGCTCCACCTCGCCGGTGCTTCGCAAGCGCAAGCTATTCACTAGCGGCAAGTCCGCCGAAGACTACGACGAGTGGGTGCCGCTGTCGCACCCGCCGACTGCCGACGCGCCCGCGCTGGACATGTCGATCACGGTCGCGCATAACTGCGCGGTGCAGTACGGCATCACTCGCGAGGATCAGGACGCTTGGGCGGTGCGCAGCCACCAGCGCGCCGCCAAGGCAGTCGACTCAGGCTGGTTCGACGAAGAAATCGTGCCGATCAGAGTGCCACAAGCGGACGGGTCGAGCATCGAGTTCGCTCGCGACGAACACCCCCGCCGCGACAGTTCGATTCAAACGCTGGCCGGCTTAAAGGTGCTGCACCCCGAGATCGAAGGGTTCACCGTGACGGCCGGCAACTCGTCCGGAATCAACGACGCGGCCGCGGTTGTCGCACTCAGCGTTGCCGAGCCAGGAACTGACGTGCTCGCCCACGTGCTGTCGTGGGCGCAGGTGGGTGTCGCACCCAGCCGCACCGGGAGTGGCCCGATCACGGCGATACCAAAGGCGCTCGAGTTAGCGGGTCGGAAGTTGGAAGACGTGGCTTTGTTTGAGATCAACGAGGCGTTCGCTGCGCAGGCCATCGCGTGCTCGCGTGAGCTTGGCCTCGATGAGAACATCCTCAACGTGTACGGATCTGGCATCAGCCTAGGCCATCCCATCGCGGCGACGGGCGCACGAATGGTGACGTCGGCGATCTATGAGCTTCGGCGACGCGACGGGGGCATTGGCGTGCTGTCGATGTGCGCAGGCGGCGGCATGGGCGCCGCCATGGTCATCGAAGTGCTCTAGCGACGCGCGGGGTCTGCCGCACCGACAGGTTGGTTAGGCGGCGTGTTTGGCCGCCGGTGTCATGACGGTCTCGTATTCGATGGGGTCAATCTGCCGAGCGGGACCTTGTCTGCGCCGTAAGTGGTAGGTGCGTTCGATCCAGGTGATGAGGGCGATGCGCACCTGGTCTCGGGTGTCCCAGGTGTGTCGGTCCAGCGCGTACTGCGAGACGTCGTGTAGATCGTTCGATGACGCGGCCAGCGCTAGCGAAGGACATCTTTAATCATTGCTGTGCGTTCATAGATTCCACCGCCGATCTCGTCGTTCCACCTAAAGCGGGGAAAGGCTTCGACCAGTACGGTGCCGTCTGTCTCGAGCCGGTCGATACCGGGATCGCCGTCTGCCGCGCCCTTGAATGTGAGGATGAACGCGCTCACGCTTTCGCCGTGGATTTCAACGACGTCACCCTCCTCCATGTGCAGGCGAACGATCAGTGGTTCACCGGGGGTGGCGTCGATATCAGTCAGCGGGGTGTGTTCAGTCCTTACCGCGCGCCGATATTTCCCGTCCTCGTAGAGGTATCCCTCCTCCAGACGTATTGTTCCGTCCCGGCCGATCACTACAAAGAGTCCGAACGCCCGTCCACTCGGGAAGGCGCCGCCGATGAGCGCATGGGTGCCCCAGCCGGTGAGGTCGCGGGGTCCTCGGGAGTGATCCCGCAGGCCGAAGCCGTTGACGCTGTGTTGATGCCCGTTGATGGTCACGGTTCCCGAGAGCCGATACATCTGCTCGTAATGAGATGAAAAGGCCTGTCCCTCATAGGGTTCAGCGCGTTCACCGCCGGCGGCGGCGAGAAAGACAGGCGCGACGGTGACGACATCCAAGTCGACAACGATGTGTTCGGTTTCGGTGGATTGCCTGCTCACCAGACCGGATTTGAGGGCGCTCAGCGTCACCGGGGCGGCGGGTCCGTCATAGCTCAAGTGCCACTTATGGAACGGTTCGATATTGTGCAACAGCATTCTGGGTCCGGCCACCTTGTCGGGGCTGCGTTCGCCGCCGTAGCCCCAGTGGAAGTAAAGCTGCTCAGAACCCACCGCGAGGACGATTTGTTCGATCCACACCGCGAAGTTCGTCGAGTCGGCGCCGAGGTGTAGATAGTGACCGACGCCGCTGTCGTGGTCATAGCCGACGAACCAGAAGTTTTCGCTGAACATCGGCACATCGTCGGGTTCAAGCAGGCAGAAGTCCGCTTCCGGCGGCAATCCGGCTGACCATTGCGACGGCGCTGGCTCAGGCGAAATCTGGGTCATACTTAAGTCCTTTCTCGCATTAGTTGTGCGGTTTGGTACCTAGTGGCCACACGCCGATACGACGATCGAGCGCATGACGCGAGAGGAGGTCATCGGCCGGCGAGAGTGAAGTCAGCCACGATGCGGGCCTGGTTTTGTTCGCGCAGGCGTAGTGCGTCGAGAGTTGCACGGGCCGCGGGTCCGTCGCTGGCTTGTGTCGCGTCGACGGCCAGACATAACACTTCGCTAGCGAGTGCGTATGCCTGAATGTCGTGTTCCGCAGGGGTTCCCGCGGAGCTATGGCGGTGCAGATCGTCCAGCGCCGCGCGCATCGCGGCGACATCTCCGAGCCCTTCTGCTAGGACCATTTCGCCAAGTTTTCGGTAGACGCCGACCTCTGATGCGATGTAGGCAGGCTCGAACTCCGCACGCCGTGCGACCATGGCCAGTAGTTGCGCCGCGAGGACAAGCTCGCTGCCTTCGTGCGCGTTTGGTCGCGCAACTGCGTGGCTCAGCAGGGTCAACACCGCGGGTACCGAAGGACGTGTTAGCACGAGTCATCCCCTCTGCGGACGCGTATCGTGGACGGCATTGCCGTCGAGGTCGCGGATGGTTTGCATAATGTTTAGCTGTAGGCGCCCGAGCACTGCTGACATGTACGCCGTCAACACGGGTCCGCCCAGGTTGCTCTCCACCGTCGCGCACGTCTGAACCAGGCTGCTGTAGGCGTTGACGGTGGCCAACAATCCGAAGTACCCGATGGACGCGGGGTTGATCACGTCCGAGCCCAAGCCGGTTGCCGTGCGGTAGCGCTCGCAGAAGCCGTCGAAATCTCCAGCGAGTACGTCGGGTGGTGCCGCTCCGTTAGATGCGGCGCGGTACCACCCGATGTCTTCGCGGGGGTCCCCGATGCGGGCGAATTCCCAGTCCACCGCGCTCAATTCACCGTCGGATCTCAAGAGGATGTTGTCGTTGTTGAGTTCGCCGTGTATGAGCGTCATTGGCGCCGGCGCAGGTTTGTTACGCTGCAGCCAGTTTGCGAGGTAGCGCACGAAGGGATCGGGTTCCGGTGCGCTGCGTTCGATCTGCCTCCAGCGCTGGATGATCGAATCGACGTAGCCATACCAGTCCGTTGGAACATCCAGTTCGGAAGGCAGCGAGTCGATCGGGGTGGAGTGAATCGCGACCATTAAGTCACACAGCTTGTGGCCCAGTTCATCTCGAGCGGTCTCGGAAAGTCCGCGACATGCGACGGACATGGACGTACCGTCGATATGGTCAACAACAAAGCACGGCACTCCCAGGGCGGCTCCACCATCAAACCAATGCGGGGCAGGCAACGGTACGTTTCCGCGACCGCTGAGGCTCGCGATCGTCGCGTACTCGAGCGACCGGTCGGTCGCAGTCACTGCTTCATTGGACGGGCGATTCGCCCGCAAAACCAGTCGGCGCGCGTGCTCGTCGTCATGCAATGTGAACGCGATCATCATCTGGCTGTAGCCGCCGGAGAGCGCCTGGACGCCATCGATACGCGTGCCCGCTCGCAGGTCATCGATTAACCATCGAGTGAGGTCTTTGATCAGGCTTTCTTCGTCGATCATCTTCTCTCCGGGCATCGTTGACCTGGTTAACTAACTAGGCGAGTATTGCTTAGTTAGACGACAGCTGTCAACGATCGATGTGGTGCAGATCATGTGGCCGCGGCCCGGTGAACTCGTCCGCCCAGGATGACCGACTGCGCACCAAGTGCGCAGACATGATCGTTGACCGAGAGGATGGACATGGACGCACGTATTGTGCGCACCCGCGCGGCGCTGGTTGGTGCGGCCATTGCGCTCGTGGACGAACATGATCCCGACCAGATTTCGATGGCCGACATCGCCGCTGCGGCTGGGATTAGCCGACAGGCCATCTATGACCACTTCACCGACCGTGACCACCTTCTTGCTGAGGCGGCCATCAGCCGGATACGAGAGGCGACGCGGCGAGACGCGGGTCCAACCCGTGTACCCGCCGATGGCTCACCGCCGCAAAGTCTCATTGTGTTGATGACACATCTGTTGGACCATCGTGTTTTCTACCAGCGACTGCTCACAGGTCGCACCAGCGCAGTCGTCCGCGATGAACTGACCCGCCACAACAGATTTCACTTCGAGCGCATGATGATGCTGCCCGGGCCGGGTCGCAACATCCCTGTTCACGAGCAAGCTGAACTAGTCACCTTCCTTGCCGGCGGCAGTACTGCCCTTATCGTCGGCTGGCTGACCGACGACAACAAGCTGAGCACGGCCCGTGTCATGGCTGACCGGCTGTGGCAGTTATGGACGTCGTTACGACCGGTGGCTACAGGCTAAGCGATGCCTATCAATCTTTTGGGAGACGCAACATCGGTATGCGGAGCTGCGCGCCGAGATCGCAAGTCTGCCTACTGGACCGTCGCCGGCCGCGCAGCCCTCAAGCGCTGTGAGCGGCTGGACCCGAGCATTGTCACGCACGCTCTAGCCCGCACACTGCTGCACGCGGGCTCCAGCCGGCGCCGGTCGAATGCGGCCGTAATGCCGAAGGATAAGCGCGACCATACGCGGGAACTAATGATCTCGATCACCTCGAGGACCTTCATCGCGCAGGCGCTTCCCGTTGAGCGCATAGGGATCCACCGGCAGCGGCGCTGTGGCGCATGACCAACACGACGCGACACCAGCTCGTAAACGAGCGGCCTCGGCGGCATCGAAATGCATTGTTGTGGAGCGTATTAGGCATCGCACTGATCGCCCCTGTGATCGGACGAAAACACGACATATGTTGTTCTACGACCGGCGTCGACGGCGAGCCGTCGCGCCGCGAGCGATTTGACGAGGCGGGTTTGGATGATGGTGGAGGCCGCAGTGGTCCACGCCACTCCTGCACGACTTCCTGCTCACACCTACGTCGGCCGACAGCTCATAGCGCTGCGGTGAACTTCTTGACGACATCCTGCAATATGCCCCGCAGGTCATCGTCGGCGATTCCGCGCAGGCGCGCGTCGGCTGCACATCCGTAGATTCCGGCGGTGAGCAGCGTCATGGCCACCAGATCAGAGCAGCTCCTTTGCGCACCGAGCAGCAGCTCGGTGAAGCTATCGACAGTGTGCCGCAGATCTGGGTGAGTGTTGACCAGCTCGTTCATGGCCGGATCGCCGTAGATGACGTTGGCCACTTGGCGGTATCGGATGACGAGGTCGATGACCCCGCTCAGGGCGACATCGCGGCGCGCTTCCGGCGTGGGAAGCATCTCCGCGATGCGGTGGATGTGCGCGAGGTCATCGAAGATCGGCTGGGCAACTGCTAGGGCGATGTCGTCCTTGGACTGAAACTGGTAGTAGACCGAGGCTTTCGTAACGCCGAGCCGCGCGGCGATCATCTGGATGGAGGTGCCGCGGACCCCGTACTGGGCGAAGAGGTCGAAGGCCGCTTCGAGCACGCGCTCACGCGCGAATCCGCGAGCAGCCACTGGCTTGGCCATCCCGAACGCCTCCTTTCGTGCAGGCTACCGCCAGATGACGTGGTGACCTGGACCACCCTGACGGATGCGGCGTCGCCCCGCTCACAAATCTATCCGCAAGGTGGAGCTAACTCATACGATCGTATAGGTTAAGTCTGCCGATCGGATAATACGTTGCGGGCCCGTGGTCGAGGGAGGGTCGGGATGAATTTGCTCAAACGTGTGTGGCTGCCGTTGGTGATGGTGGTGGTCGTTGGCTTCGGTGGTGTGGCCGTCAGCCGGATCCGGGGCATCTTCGGCTCGGACCCGGTACTGGTGGCGCCGATGAACTTCGCCGGAGACGCCAAGCGGTTCAACCCGAAGGTGGTGCGTTACGAGGTCTCCGGTCCCGCCGGTGCCGTCGTCGACATCAACTACACCGACCTAAAAGCACTTCCCCAGCGGGCGAGCAACGTCGCACTGCCCTGGTCATTGACCCTGTCGACCACGGATCCGTCCGTGTCTGCGACGCTGGTCGCCCAAGGTGATGCCGACTCGCTGGGCTGTCGCGTCTACGTCGACGACCAACTGCGCGCCGAGCGCATCGTCGACGGGTACGACGCCCAGACCTACTGCATTGTGAAGTCCGCATGAGCGCGCCGGTCGCGGAGGCGGTGACAGAAGAGATCTCGGCGCCGATCCGGCCGCGCGCGCACTTCGGCGGCATCGCGCTGATCATGCGAAAGCTCTCGGTGCCGATCATCATTGCCTGGATCGGGTTGGCCGTATTCCTGAATACCTCCACACCGCAGCTCGAGAAGGTCGGTGAGTTGCGCTCGGTGTCGATGAGCCCCAAGGGCGCACCTGCGGCCCTAGCGATGCAACGAATCGGCCAAGTGTTCGAGGAGTTCAAATCCGACAGCTCGGCGATGGTCGTGCTTGAGGGCAAGGACAAGCTGGGTGCCGAGGCCCGGGAGTACTACGCGAAATTGGTTGCGGCCCTGCGCGCCGACACCGCGCACGTCGAGCACGTGCAGGATTTCTGGGGTGACCCACTGACTGCCTCAGGAGTGCAAAGCGGCGACGGAAAGGCCGCCTATGTCCAGGTCAACCTCGTCGGCAACCAGGGCGAGGCCAAGGCTAACGACTCAGTGGCCGCCGTGCACCGGATCATCGACCAGATCCCGGCCCCCGCGGGTGTGAAGGCCTATGTCACCGGCGGTGCGGCGTTGGCCGCCGAGCAGCAAGCGATCGGTCACAGCAGCATGCACTCGGTGGAAAACCTCACCATGGTGGTCATCTTCGTCCTGCTGTTGGTGTTCTTCCGCTCGATCATCACGACGCTACTGATCATGGTGACGCTGGGAATCAGCGTGGCGACCGTCCGCGGCACGATCGCCTTCCTGGGCTACCACAACATCATCGGGCTCTCGACGTTCGCCACCAGCCTCGTGGTGACGCTGGCCATCGCTATCGCGGTCGACTACGCGATCTTCTTGATCGGCCGCTATCAGGAGGCGCGCAGCCTCGGGCAGGACCGAGAGTCGGCCTACTACACCATGTTCGGCACCACCGCCCACGTGATCGTCGGATCCGGCCTCACGATTGCGGGGGCCACATTCTGCCTGAGTTTCACCCGCCTGCCGTACTTCCAGACACTAGGCGTGCCGTTGGCCATCGGCATGCTCGTGATGGTCACGTTCGCGATGACCTTCGGGTCAGCATTGGTGGTGGTGGCAAGCAAGTTCGGCTTGCTCGATCCCAGACGTGCGCTGCGTTCGCGCGGCTGGCGCAAGATCGGCGCCGCAGTGGTGCGCTGGCCCGCGCCGATTCTCGCTGCCGCCCTGTCGATCTCGATGATCGGGCTGATAGCCCTGCCCAGCTATAAGACGAGTTATGACGACCGCAAGTACCTGCCGTCGAGCATTCCGTCGAGCCAAGGCTACGCGGCGGCCGAGCGGCACTTCGCTCCCGCCCGGCTCAATCCCGAAATGCTGATGATCGAGACGGACCACGACCTGCGAAACCCGGCGAACTTCCTGGTGATCGACAAGATCGCTAAGGCGGTGTTCAAGGTGCCCGGGATCGGGCGCGTCCAGACGATCACCCGCCCAGACGGACAGCCCATGGAGCACAGCACCATTCCCTATGCTCTGTCCCAGCAGAGCATGTTGAGCAAGCTCAACCAGCAGTACCAGGATGACCGGACGGCCGATATGCTCAACCAGGCTCAAGCCATGCAAAAGAACATCGACACGATGCAGAAGATGCAGAACATCACCGTTCAAATGGCCGAGACCACCAACAACATGGTGACCAAGATGAAGGACATGTCCGTCACGCTCGCCCAAGTGCGAGATGAGATGGCGAATTTCGACGACTTCTTTCGGCCACTGCGCAGCTACTTCTACTGGGAGCGGCACTGCTACGACATCCCGGTCTGCTGGGCGTTGCGCTCGATATTCGACGCGCTCGACGGCATCGACGCGATGACCGACACCATCCAGGATTTGGTCCCGCAGATGGAACGGCTGAATTCGCTGATGCCGCAGATGGTTGCGCTGATGCCGACCATGATCGACACGATGAAATCGGTCAAGCACATGATGCTGACGATGTACGAGACGCAAAAGGGGATGCAGCAGCAAACCACCGAGATGCAGCAGAATTCCCAAGTGATGGGGCAGGCGTTCGACGCGGCGAAGAATGACGACTCCTTCTACCTGCCGCCGGAAGCCTTCGACAACGCCGACTTCAAACGTGGCATCAAACAATTCGTGTCCCCGAACGGGAACGCCGTGCGCTTCATCATCGCCCACGAGGGTGATCCGATGTCGGTGGAGGGCATCGGAAAGATCGATGCCATCAAGCAAGCCGCCAAAGAAGCGGTAAAAGGCACACCGCTGGAGGGGGCGCGGATCTACCTCGGCGGTACCGCCTCGACTTTCAAGGACATGGCCGACGGCACGAAGTACGACCTCATGATTGCGGGCATCGCCGCGCTCGGGCTGATCTTCCTGATCATGCTGATCATCACCCGGGCCATCATCGCGGCAGCGGTGATCGTCGGCGCCGTGGCGACGTCGCTGTGCGCCTCGTTCGGTATCTCGGTATTGCTGTGGCAGCACATCATTGGGCTGGAATTGCACTGGATGGTGCTGCCGATGGCGATGATCATCCAGCTTGCGGTGGGTGCCGACTACAACCTGCTGGTTGTCTCACGATTAAAGGAGGAAGTCACGGCGGGCGTCCGGACAGGGATCATTCGCACCCTGGGTGGTAGCGGTTCGGTGGTTACCGCGGCCGCGATGTTGTTCGCCTTCACGATGATGACCATGGCGGTCAGCGATCTACGGGTGATCGGTCAGGTGGGCACCACTATCGGATTGGGATTGATCTTCGACACCCTGATAGTCCGGTCATTCATGACGCCGGCGATCGCCACCCTGCTCGGGCGGTGGTACTGGTGGCCGCAGCGGGTGCGGACGCGCCCATTGCCCGCCCCATGGCCCAAAGTCGGCCGGTTGCAAACAGATCCAGCGGTCGCAGTGATGCCATGAGGTGGTTCAGCACAGTCATCGCGACGGCCCTCACCTGGGTGCTGCCGGCTGCACCCGCGGCCGCCGATCCCGACACAGACTTCACCAACGAGCTGCAGACCTACGGCATCTACGGGCAGCCGGACCACAACGCCTGGATCGCCAAGACCACCTGTGAGCGGCTGGACCGCGGAATCGACAAGGACGTCTATGCCTCAGCCACACTCGTCGGTCGCAACCTCGCCCACGGCGCCACCACCGGGCAAGCCTGGCAGTTCCTGGCCGCAGCGCTGAGGACCTACTGCCCTCATCAGCTGGTGCGCCTCGACGTGGCCACTCAGTAGACGGGTGCTTCAGTGCAAGAGGCGTTGATGCGAGCAGGAATCCTGCAGGGCGTTCCTCCCGACGCTGCCGCAGCGTTGGTTGGTGAGCTTCAGCAGGTGTCTTTCCCGCCGAGATGCACCGTCTTCACGCAAGGGGAGCCCGGCGTCGACCTGCACATCGTGCTGGCAGGCAGAGTGAAGATCCGTCAGAGAGCAATCGACGGCCGTGAAACATTGGTTACCGTGCTGGGCCCCGCCGACATGTTCGGCGAGCTCGCCCTCTTCGATCCCGGCCCGAGGACCTCGACGGTGACGACCTTGACCGACGTGACCGCGCTGCGGATGGATCGTCGTGCGCTTCGGACCTGGATCACCGCCTACCCTGACGTCGCACAACAGCTGTTGCGGGTCCTGGCGCGGCGGCTGCGGCGCACCAACGACACGCTGTGCGACTTGATCTTCACCGATGCGCCGGGCCGGGTGGCGAAGCAACTCCTCGACCTGGCCAGCCGGTTCGGAACGTCCACCGAAAACACGCTCAGCGTCCAGCTTGAACTCACTCAGGAAGAACTCGCCCAACTGGTTGGCTCGTCGCGCGAAACAATCAACAAAATCCTCTCGGACTTCACCCAACGTGGGTGGATCCAGCGAGAAGGCCAGACGCTAGTCATCATCGAACCGGAGAAACTTGCCCGTCGCGCCGGTGTGTGATTAGGCCCCGGACGGTCTAAAGGTCACGAATTCGTCGCTTGTGACCGGGCGGTGCAGACCATGCGCGCTGCCGTTGCGCACCGCCTGGCCCATCGGTCAGCACGGCGACTGCCGGGCCGTGCGATGTTATTCAGCCAGCCATGCACCAGCACGGTGGTCTCATCGTCGCGGAGTCCATTGTCGCGGGGGGAGTTTCGTTCAATGACTTGCTTGTCGTGCGAGGTGTCACGGCGGATGAGCCGCATGAGGCGGTGGCCGCAAGGAACAGCGGCGGTGAGACGGTGGGTGAGATCAATCGCGGAGTCTGGTATCGGCTCGTTGTCCGCTGCCCGGAACTGCTCGTCGACGTCCGAGAGGTTGCGGAGCGCGGACTAACTTTCGGGCTACCCTCGACCCACCCGGCATGAATTCCGCTTGATGACACTGAAGTAGATTGCCGCACACACTATTTGCCTGAAACGAGCGGCGGACAGCGTGGGTTGTCACCGACTCCGCAGAGGCCGTTGGTGAAATAGCTGGGAACCGGTTGGTCGGGGGTTTGGCTGGCCTGCAGGTTGAACCAGGTGAAGGCGATGTTGAAGATGAGGAATACGGCATTCATAACCGCCGACATGGCCAGGATGCGTACGGCGGCGCGGCTGCGGCCTACCTGAAGGGTGTCGATGCCCTTGTCGGTCCACATCAGTCCTTTGTCGTCGCGGAAGTAGTAGATCGCGGCGTCGACCAACATATAAAGCCCGCCGAACAACAGTGCCTCTTGGAGCGGGAATGCTGCTAGCGCACCAGATCCCAGCGTTCCGGGGTCGAGGTGGAACCACGGCACCACCCGCAGGTAGGCATAGAGGCCCTGTTGCAGCCAGACACCCTCGACGACAATGTCGGCCCCGACAAGTGAAACCGCGAGGATCAGCAGGAGCCCGAAGCGGTTGATCGCGGGAAAGCGGCGGCGGATCTTGTTGAGGAGCCAGACACAGGCCAGGCAGGTGACGGGTGTGAACAGCAGGTAGGTGGCGATCCAGAACGCGCTGGGTTGCGGGTTGGCGCCGAATGGGGTTTCCCAGCCGGGGATGTGGTGGGCCCAGGTGCCCATGTTCAGGAAATGGGAGTTGTAGGAGAACATCGGGACCAGATAGTCGACAAATGGGTCTTGCCATGCGGTCAGCATGACGGCGAATACTGTGATGCCGACGGCGTGCAGTTCGCCATGCCGGCGGAGGTCACGGATCATCCACCCGACGAAAACGACGGCGCCGAGGACGCCGAACACCTCCCAGCCGCGGATCGACCACAACACGTAGCCGGGTAGCGGGTCTGTGCCGGTCGCCCGCGGGGTGAAGTCTGCAGAGAACATCCAGCTCAAATAGATCCAGGACTGCAAGAGCGCGAACAGAATTCCCGCTCGCGCCAGCCACACCACCCGAGGTGCATCGCGCCAGGCCAGGAAGATCAGCCGCCACACGCCCGTCTTCTCGCTGGACGCCGTCCGGGACGGGGTCTTGCCCGGGTCGGTGCTTCGGTTCGCTTCTGAGTCTGTCGGGGACGGTTCGGCCACGCTCGTCGTCGTCACTGGCCAGCCACCTCTCAGTCCACCATACAGGGGTGTATGGTGGACGACCATACAGGGGTGTATCCTCTCGGTCAAGGAGTCTTCGACGAGTGGGAGAAGCACGAGGTGGTCGTGGTACCGCGTAGCCGCGATGACTACTTCGCGGTGGCGATGCAGATCCTCGAGGTATCCGGTTTCCCGGCTCTGACCGCGTCCGCGCTGTGTGACCAGATGGCGGTCACCCGTGGCTCGTTCTATCACCACTTCGCGAGCTTCGATGAGTTCGTGGACGGGCTGCTGGCGCATTGGGAGCGTCAGTACAGTCGTGAGCTGATCAGTGAATCTGCTGGGCTGCAGGAGCTTTCAGTGATGCTCCAGCGACAAGCGCAGATGGCGGTGTCCCTGCCGCACGGAGCTGAAGTGGCGTTCCGGGTCTGGGGCACCGTCAATCCACGAGTCGCCGCCGCCCAGAAGCGGGTGGATCAGCTGCGCCACGACGGGCTGGCCCAATCACTGATCGATCACGGCGTACCGCAGGCAACCGCCACCGTCTACGCCGAGATCGCGCGTAGCGCACTCATCGGAGCCCAAATGACCGGTATCACGCCCGACCGCATGCTCGGGATGTACGACGAGCTAAGCGGATTCGTGACTGCCCGTGCCGCCGACATAGCGGTCTGACACCGTGCGCAGCTCAACCGGATACAGCAGCGATCTGTCCCGGGCAAGCGAAGTCGTCGTCATCACGATGACGATGTCAACGCCTGCAAAGTCGCCGATAAACCGCCGGCCACGACTTCGTGTGGGTCTCGGTATTCCACACGGGTTCGGCTTTCACCTTGCGGTCATTGCTTTTGGCCGCGGTACCGCGCGTTGGTCGCGGCCAGTGATGGTGTGGATGATCTGGCCGTCGGTGAAAACGTCACCATGCCAATGAAAATGGGATGCCAGATCGCTGGGTGCTTTGGTGTCCCGGGATCCGACGATGAAACCTAACCCGGCATCATCAAGGTCGCGCAGGTTGCCGGCAGCGAGCATGCCGGCGACGGCGACGACAACCATGTCGGTGATGTGATAGCGCTGCTGGAATGCCTTGACGATCGGCACGATGGTCAGAGTCGCGGCCTTGTTGCCCTCGAAACAGCCTGATCTCCAACGGGAATCCGCACCGGTCGACCAGCATCCCGACCACGATCTGCGGGTCGACGCGGCGTTCCTTTGAGTAGCCGGCTGACATCCCCGGCGCGGCGAGCATGAGTGAAGCACGCCGCGGCGATCTGGCCGCGGTAGCCACCCACGGACTCCCTGTGCACGGTCCACGGGTAATGGGTATTTCTCTGGTGGGATCGCGAGGGAATGCAAGTATCTGACATTGGGCGTCGGCGACTGGGTCGCCGCCGCTGCAGTTGTCTCTGCTCGTCTTCCTCCTGGGGTCCATGCTCGAATCGCCCCAAGCCATGCGGCCAGTATGCGGTCAAAGCAGCGGATCAGTACGTCCAATAGGCCCGATTACGGGCATCGTTACCGGTTTGACTAGCGAAAACACATTGATGTAAGCCGGAACCCCACTTCACACGCGGAAGGTCGCTGGTTCGATCCCAGCCGGGACCACCCTGCTGACCTGCACGAACATGGCTCGCGCACTCAATGATTGGTTGGATTCGTCCGACTCTTGTTACACCCGCGATCCTTGGCGTACAAGACAATCCGTCGGCCCCCAGATGCCGATGCAACCACTATCGAGAGTCGATCACCGACACCGTGTTGTCGCCGCCGTTGGTGACGTAGACGGTGTGGCTGCCCGGATCCACCGCTACCCCGCCCGGGTGCGTGCCGACGGGCACGCTGGCGACGGCCGTACGCGTCGAGGCGTCGATCACGGCCACCGTGTTGTCGAATTGGTTGGCGACGTAGACGGTGTGGCTGCCCGGATCCACCGCCACCCCGACCGGGTGCGTGCCGACAGGCACGGTGGCGGTGACGGTGCGCGTCGAGCCGTCGATCACCGACACCGGGATCTCGGGGCCGGCGCTGGTGACGTAGACGGTGTGGCTGCCCGGATCCACCGCCACCCCCATCGGATGGTCGCCGACGGGGACGGTGGCGACGGCCGTACGCGTCGAGGCGTCGATCACGGCCACCGTGTTGTCGAATTGGTTGGCGACGTAGACGGTGCCGGTGCCCGGATCCACCGCCACCCCGACCGGGCCCGGACCCTTGCCGACGGGCACGGTGGCGGCGACGGTGCGCGTCGAGCCGTCGATCACCGTCACCGTGCTGTCGTCGACGTTGGTGACGTAGGTGGTGTGGGTACCCGGGTCCACCGCCACCGCCGACGCCCACTTGCCGACGGGCACCGTGGCGGTAACCCGGTAAGTCGGAGGCGTCTTACTGCATCCGGTGACACCGAAGGCGGCAACGGCGAGCAGCACGAGCGCGGCGATGGCGGTCGCGATGGAGAACGCCGCGATTCTTGCGTTCTTCATGATTTGCTTCCTTTCCGCCGAACATGTCCGGGCCGGATACTGCGATGGCGTGGAATGGGTCGTCGCTAGGCGCGGCTGTTGTGGTCGGTCATACCAAGGCTGCGGGGGGCGCCTTGCGTGTTTCTTGCTTGGTTCTTGTGCGGTTCGCTGTCAAAGACAGTGCAGCGCAGGCAGATATAGTGAACCGGCACTTCGGCCCTCAGCCCGCCGCCAGCTTCACCACCTCGGCGTTATCGCGGTCGGTGACGTAGACGGCGCCCGACGAGTCCACCGCCACCCCCCAAGGCTCGCCGAGGCCGGCGAACGGCAGCACAGTTTGGGTGTTCGACCCGGCCGCGAGCTTCACGACCCGCTTGTTGGCGGAGTCGGCGACGTAGACGGCGCCCGCCGTGTCCACGGCTACGCCATGCGCGCCGTCGACTCGGCTGAGGCCGGTGAACGGCAGGACCGTTGGCGTGTTCGACCCGGCCGCCAGCTTCAGGACCTTGTCGTAGTCGACGATGTAGACATCGCCGGCGGTGCTCACCGCAACCCCCCAAGGGTCGCCGATTCCGTTGAACGGCAGGGCAGTTGGCGTGTTGGACCCGGCGGCCAACTTCAGCACCCGATTCTTGCGGTAATCGGTGACGAATACATCGCCCGCGGTGTCGACCGCAACAGCCCGGGGGGAGACGCCGGAAAACGGCAGCACGGTCTGCGTATTCGAGTCTGGCGCTAACTTCAACACTCGATTGGTTTTGTTGTCGACGACGTACGTGTTGCCGGCGGTGTCGACCGCCACGCTCTCGGGGAAGCCGAGGCCGGTGAACCGCACGTCGGTTTGGGTGTTGGACCCGGCCGCCAGCTTGATAACGCCGTTGCGGTGATCGCCCGAGGTGTTGTTGACGACATAGACATTGCCGGCGGTGTCCACCGCCAGGGCCCAGAGATCGTCGAGGCCTGTGAACGGCAGCACCGTTTGCCGGCACGCCGGCGGCGCCGTTGATTGCGCCGACGAGAGCTTCACGACTCTGTTGTTTTGGCCATCGACCACATACACGCTTCCGGCGGTGTCGACCGCCGCACCCTCGGGGCCGGTGAGGCCGGTGAACGGCAGCGCCGTCTGGGTGCACGATCCGGCCGCCAAGGTCACCGCGGCGTTGTTGAAATAGTCTGTGACAGAAGCCTTTCCAGTGGTATCCACCGCCACTCCGATGGGGCCTTGGAGGCCGTCGAATGGCAGTACGGCCTGGGTGGTCGCCCCGGCCGGCAGCTTCACCACCCGCTTTTGGCCGAAGTCGGCGACGTAGACGGTGCCGGCGCCGTCCACCGCGACACCGCGCGGGAGGCCGAGGTGGGTGAATGGCAGCACCGTCTGGGTGGTCGACCCGGCGGCCAGCTCGACCACCCGAGCATTGAGGTAGTCGGCGACGTAAACGGCGCCGGCCCCATCCACTGTCACGCCATCCGGGCCGTTGAGTCCCGTGAACGGCAGCACCGTCTGGGTGTTGGACCCGGCCGGCAGCTTCACCACCCGGTTGTTGTGGTCGTCAGTGACGTAGACGGCGCCGGCGGCGTCCACCGCCACGCTGTCGGGGTAGTTGAGCCCGGTGAACGGCAGCACCGTCGGGCTGTTCGACCCGGCGGCCAACTTCACCACTCGTTTGTTGCCGCTGTCGGCGACATACACCGCGCCGTTGGTATCCACCGCGACGCCGGCGGGGTGGTTGAGATCGCCCAGCGGCAGCACGGTTTGTTGGGACGCTGGCGTCGACCACGGCGACGAGTGGCATGCTGCGACGCCGATGACGGCAACGGCGAGGGTGAGGGCGACGATCGTGGCGTTTCGGCGTTGCCGCCGCGGCCGCCGGCGCGGGCGCACGCTACTTCTCACCCGGGTAAGGCACCGCGCCGATGACCGCGCCGCCGTTGAGCGGCGGTCCCAGCAGAACGTTGGTGGTGCCGGCGGCGGGGTCGTACTCGAGCAGCGACTGGGCGGGGCCGCAACCGGCGACCGTGGCTTTGAGGTCGAGGTTGCCGCCGTGGACGCCGATCACGTAGATGCTGTGACTCGGATCGACGTTGGGCACCGCCACCTTGGACAGCGTGCCATCGGGGTTGAGCTTGCCGAGGTGGATAGCGCCGCATCCGCCCGCGTACTGGACGAAGGTGCCGGCCGGCAGTTGCCATGCGCTGATGTCGCCGGTGTCGTGCGACGCCGGGTCCGTTATCGGCGCGGTCAGCGCGGTCGGTGCTGAACCGTCGATGGGGACCAGCCAGAGCCGTCCGCGCTGGTTTGCGGCACTGCAGTTGGCGAGGACGGTTTTCGCGTCGGTGTCCCACCATCGCACCGGTGAGCAGCTTCCTCCCGTAGACGACAGCTCCTTACCGACTGTTCCGTCGTTGCCCATCAGGGCAACGCCGGAGGCGGTACCCAGCACCAGCTGCGTGCCGTCCGGGGTTGAGAGGTACTGACCGTTGAAGGCGCTCGCGAGCTTGTCGGTCGGATAGGTCAGCTGCGGATTGCCGGCCAGGTCGACCCGCATCAGTTTTTTGTCGACCGTCAGCAGCAGCGCCTTGCCGTCGGGGCGCGTGAAGCGAGGGGCGACGGACGAGCCGTTAACGGTGAACGTGGTGCGGGTGCTGTTGTGCAGGTCGAGCTCGGTGATCAGCGTCGATTTTCCGGGGCCCGCGGAGGCCCAAAGGGCGTGGCTGCCGTCGCCCGACCACTCGACCCCGTTGGGTCCAGCCTTCGGCGGGAAGGTGGTGATCGCGTAGCGACCGCCCGCGGGGTCGACGAGGTACAGGGTGACGGGGACCGTGTCGGGGGCGGGCGAGCCCGGAGGCGGCGACACGCCGGGAGGCACGCTCACGGCCGGGCTCCATGTGGCGAGCATCCAGCCGGGACCGACTTGAAACCAGGGCACCTCGCCGATCGATTTCTCGACACCATGAGCCGCCATCTCTGCAGCCGCGGCCGGCATGGATGTCGTGGGGTTGCCCGGCGCTTGGTGCGATGCGGTCGCATCGTTCGACGAGCACCCAGCCGCCAGAACCGCGGCCAGCGCGACGAGGCCTGCGCGCCATCGCCGTTTCCGCCCCGGAACCGATGCATCGTCGGCACCGGACCCCGGGGCGTCGTGGCCGCCGGTGGGGTGGCGCGAACTCGTGATCATTTCGGTTCCTTTCCCGCGAGCGGTAAGCAATCGCAGCAACGATGTCGCTGATACCTTGCGTGATTCTTGCGGGGTTCTTGTGCGCGCCGCCGCGAGGTAGGGACGCGCGCGTCAGCGAGTGACGGGCGATGGGGGGTTCCCTGCGGGGAGCGCTGTCACCGTGTCCGGTTTATGTCCGAACGCCGGACCAACTGCATAAGTCGGGCCAGGAAGAACCCATTGGTCGCAGTGAAGGCTCTCGGCGTCGTGTGCTGTCACTCGTGAGGAGTGAACCGAATCTCGATCCGCGAGTGGTCGAGTACCAACGGCAGCGGCTCATCTGGGCTGAGTTTGGTGCCGGTCGCCGCTGGGCTGCGCCCGCCCAGTAGTTCGGTCAATATGACGGTGCCGAGTTGGAGCGCGAGATCGGCTCCGGGGCATCGCTGCGGGCCGTGACTGAAGAAGTTGAACGACCAGGATGTGTGAGCGGGTCCTTCCGTCCAAAAAGCAGGATCGAAGTGATCGGCCTCGGGGAACCGGGTGGTGTCGCGGTGGTTGAAGGTGTTGACGATCATGATTTGTGTTCCCTCTGGCACCGTCGCACCATCCCACGCGGTGACCCGGATCAGGGTTCGCGCCAGTATGGGCGTGGTGGGCCAAAGGCGCATAGCTTCGGATAGGCTGCCGACCAAGTAGTCGCGCCCACTCTTTTCTTTGATCCCGTTCTGCGCCTTCGCGAGGACGGCGGGGTGAGTGGCGAGCAGCGCCACGCAACGCCAGAGGTTGATGGCCAGGGTGTCACCCATCGCGAACATCCAGTGAATGACTTGATGGGTCGGAAATGTGATATCGCTGGTGGGTGCGGCAGCGAAGCATCCGACCAGGCTGTCTGCGTCTGCGGCTAAGACGTAGCGGTCCAGCGTGGCCAGGAATTCCTCAAGGAGTTCGGCGTCGCCCTTGCCGGGTGGATTGGCTGCTCTCATCAGCCTGACTAGTTGTGCAGATATTTTGGTGTCGTCGGTTGCGTTGTCGCCGAGGATGATTCGCCGTGCGACTCGTTGTATCGCGCTATGAAATAGTGGCCAGTCAAGTGTGTCCGGCAGAGACCGTGCTTCCTCACGAGCGACCCCCTCGCATCGATCCGCGATCGCGCCGCCACCGGTGGCGTGCGTTAGGACGGCGTCGGTGAATCGGCGGCGGTCCGACCAATGGCTGCCTCGAGAGATGGTCAGCGCGTGCGGTTGAAACTTGTTCATTCCGGAGCGTTTTGGTTCGGGGTCGGACGCGAAAGGATCTGGCGCGTGGTCGAGTGCGAAGCGGATTTGATCGGGGCCGAAGACGATCAGTGTCGGCTTGCGTCCCACGGTGACCCAGACGGGTCCATCACCGTAGCGCCGATGTAATGCGCTGAGCAGTCGGTGTGCGCGGCCGGCGACTCCGGCCCGCTCGAGCGCGGCGGTTACTGCGGGCCGGCGGCTGAAGAGGCCCTCGGCCTGGTTGGGCAGCGCTACCAGTGTGGTGAAGCGCAGGCTCTCGAGTGTGGTGGCGTGCGGGAAGACGTCTGTGGGGCTCATATTGGCTTTTCTGCTGGACGCGGTGGCGGTCGTCGCTGTGCCATGGTTCGTAGGGTGGCGCCGATGTGGGTCAGCAGTGCGTGTCGTGCAGCCTTGGCTTCGGGTACGGGCAGCAGCGGGTAGACATGAATCGCCCCGGTCTGTTCGCGATAGGTGATGCGATCGGCGCCGATGCTGTCGCGTAGCAGGCGGCAGTCGGCGACGAAGATGTCGCGGTCGCCGACGTAGAGGTCGATCGGTGGAAGGTTGTGCAGCGCACCGAAGATGGGGCTGACTCGGTTGTCGTCCGCCGGTAGCTGCCCGGCCCAAACGCGGCCGCACTCGCGCAGCCCGGGAACCGCAAGCCAAGGATCGCGTTTGGCGATCGCGGCGGTGGCGGGGTTGGCCAGCCCAATGTCGAGCCAGGGGCGATGAGGGTGAGTCCGACTGGTGCGGCGGCTGCTTCGCTGATGAGCGCTTGTGTCGTTGCCAGCGCAAGCCCTGCTCCGGAGGAGTCACCGACCATGTAGAAAGGCCCGTGCAGCGCGGCTCGGCCGGTCACTGCCCGGAGGAAACCGATCGCTTCGTCGGCGCAGTGCCGGGGCGCGAGCCCGTAGAGCGGCACGTGGAACCCGCCAATAGTGTCGTGGTTCAGAAGGTAGCGAGTCGACTTAGTGAGTTGTGGCGGTGGTTGGCCGCTGCCTTTAGGCCGTGCGAGGTAGGAACGCGCGGTCTGCGGTGTTGCATAGGTGCGGGGTCGACGGACGATGCGTCCGTAAGCCGCGAAGGCGTGCATCTGCCAGGACATGAGTCTGGGTCAACCCAACCGCGCCGTCACCTGGCCACAGCAATCTTGAACACGGCACGGGTAATCGCTCCGAATGCGTTGTTGCCGCCGATGAACAGGCGCTTGGTGTCATAGCCGGCGACGTCTTTCATGTTCTGGCCGCCGAAGCGGGCCGCGGCGGAGCCGTCGGGGAGAACGACTTCGACGCCGAGCAGCCCGTGGCGCACGGCGAGGCGCTCCTTGGCCCGCGCGTTGGCGATCAGTTCGCCGACGCTGCGGTCGGTCCCGGCGGCCGGGATCGCCGGGCACGTCACGCCTTGCTCGTCGAGTTTCCTCAAAAGGTCACCGAGGGTGGCGGCCGCGCCGACCACCAGGTTCAAGTTGCCGGTGTTGACCTCGACCGAGGTGTCGTCACCGTCGGTTTGCTCAGCCGAACGTGGTCTGTGTTCGAGCGCAGCGCGCACGGCGGCTTCGAATGAGGGTAGTGCGGGCTCTTCTGGTGAGACGCCCGGGAGCATGATGCCGGGGTTGAAGCGGTGTGCGGGATCGAAGACCTGCTTGAGGATGCGTTGGGCTGCTATTTCGGAAGGGGTGAAGCGTTTGGTCATGAACTGGATCTTCTCGGTGCCGACGCCGTGCTCGCCGGTAATGGTGCCACCCAGTCGCAGTGCCGCTTCGATGATTTCGCTGTTGGCGGCCTCCAGAGCGGCGGCGGCGGCGGGGTTGTCCTTGTCGTAGAACGTGGTTGGGTGCAGATCACCATCGCCGGCATGCCCGGTCACGGCGATGAACAGCAGTGCGTCGGAGTGCCGATCGGCGGCGTCTTGGATTGCCTGCTGCATTTCTGGGATGTGCTGGCGGGGAACGGTGACGTCGCCGATGAAGAAGCCTTTGCCGCTGTTCACCACCGCGTCCGGGGCATGCAGGCGTCCGTACCACAGCTTGGCGCGGTCGTCGTCGTCATCGGCGCGGC
>NZ_LZKK01000213.1 GCF_001672815.1 Mycobacterium sp. E796
GGCATTCCGGTGTTGTCCGCGCTGCCGGGCCAATTCCTGCTCAAGGACCTGGTTTTGATCGGCGTTGCGCTGTGGACGTGCGGTGACTCGCTCGCGGCGCGAAAAGCGTGCCCCTGAGCAATTCCTTGGCCGATGCCAACGTGTCGGCGTAGGCGTCCGGAGTCAGGTTGGCCGCCCGGTCCGTCAGCCCGCGAGCCAGCGCGTAGATCGCGTTGACCGCGGCGCCCGGGTCGGTGCCCGGCGGCAATGCTTCGCGCGCTTGGGCGTCCCGAACGATCCCATCGATGGTGTCGCGCAACACTTTTGGCCCGGCATGCCCGCGCATCGCGCGTTCGAACGCGGCCAGGTGCGGATACTCGCGCAGCAACCTGGCCAGCTCGTCCAGCATCGCCTCGAGGCGCTCGACGACGTCATCGGAGTGCGCCGCGGCGGACCGCACCCGCGGCAGCGCGATCTCGTCGATCTCCCGGACGGTCGCCGTGAGCAGCTCGGACTTGTTCGGGAAATAGTGATACAGGCTGCCGCTGGTCATCTCGGCAGCCTTGGCGATCTCGCGAATGCTTGCGCGGGAGTACCCGACCTCCGCCACGCAGCGCATCGCCGCGTCGATTATTCGGGCGCGGGTCCGCTCGCCGCTGGCGCCGACCGGGCGACCCAGCATGCCGTCGAATATAATCGGCCGATCAATTTACGTGCCGGTTCGGTAGGGAGACGCGCCGCATGAACGCCGCGCGGGCGCAGTTGGGGCGCCCGGTGGGCGCCAGCGGCGAGCGGACCCGCGCCCGAATAATCGACGCGGCGATGCGCTGCGTGGC
>NZ_LZKK01000214.1 GCF_001672815.1 Mycobacterium sp. E796
CGCCGCAGCGGCTTCGCCGCCTCGGCGATCCGCTTCTACGAAAGCCAGGGCCTCATCACGGCGACGCGGACGTCGGGTAATCAGCGCCGCTTCGAACGGCAGATGCTGCGCAGGCTGGCTTTCATCAAGGCCGCCCGCAACGTCGGGCTGAGCCTGGACGAGGTAGCCGACGCGCTCGCCACCCTCCCCGACGTCCGCGTCGCCGTGATGAGGCCCTGGCTTTCGTAGAAGCGGATCGCCGAGGCGGCGAAGCCGCTGCGGCGGGCGATCTCGCTGACGGTGAACAGATCGCGCTTGTCCATTGCGGCCTTTCCGGATGAAGACTTGACTTGAAGTTTACTTCAACTACCAGTATGGGCCCCATGACTCAATCGCAACCCAGTCCCGTCGCCATCGTCACCGGCGCCTCCCGCGGATTCGGCAGGGCCCTGAGCGCCGCCCTGCTCGACCGGGGGTGGACCGTCGTCGCCGATGCCCGCCGCGCCCAAGAACTCAATGCCACTGCAGCTGAACTGAATTCGGAGCGATTCATCGGATTGCCCGGCGACGTCACGGACTCGTCGCACCGCGACGCCCTGATCGCCGCCGCGCTGGACGCCGGTCCCGTTGGCCTGCTGGTGAACAACGCCAGCCGGCTGGGACCCAGCCCGCAGCCCGCGATCGCCGACTATCCGGAGGGCGAGCTGCGGGACGTGTACGAGACCAACGTGTTCGCCCCGCTGGCGCTCGCCCGGGCGGCGCTGCCGGCGCTCGCCGACAACACGGGGGTGATCGTCAACCTGTCGTCCGACGCCGCCGTCGAGCCGTATGCCGGATGGGGCGGATACGGGTCGTCGAAGGCCGCGCTGGATCAGCTGTCGGCCATCCTCGCGGTCGAAGTGGCGGGGGTTCGCGTGTACGCCTTCGACCCGGGCGACATGCGGACCGAGATGCACCAGGCCGCCTTTCCCGGAGAGGACATCTCCGATCGCGGCGAACCGGAGGCCGTCGTGCCCGCGTTGCTGCACCTCTTGGACACGCGGCCGCCCGGGGGTCGTTACCGGGCCGCGGAGCTGCTGGCCGGTGCGCTGTCATGATCGACTTCGAGCGCCCCCCGGGCTCCGACGCCAGCGAGCCGCCCGAAGCCCGCGGCCTGGCCCGCGACGGGGTCCGGCTACTGGTCGCCCGCCCGGGCCGGATCAGCCACGCCCGCTTCGCCGACCTCGGTGACCACCTACGACCCGGCGACCTCCTGGTGGTGAACAACTCCGCCACGCTGCCGGCCGCGGTCGACGGCCGCCGCGGCGGGCAGGACATCACCGTGCACTTCTCGACGGCGCGCGGCGACAAGGAGTGGGTGGTGGAACTGCGGCCCGCGGCGGACGCCGCCGGGCACCTCACCGATGTGCGGCACGGCGAACGTGTCGACCTGCCCGGCGGGGCGGCGCTCGTCATCGGCTCGTCGTACCCCGAACCCGGCGTCGAGGGTGCCCGGCTGTGGACCGCGCGGATGATCCTCGAGGGCGACCTGTGGGCCTACCTCGCGCGGCACGGGCGCCCGATCCGGTATTCGTACGTGCCGCGGGAGTGGCCGCTGCGTTACTACCAGACCGTGTTCGCGCGGTCAGCCGGCAGCGCCGAAATGCCCAGCGCCGCGCGACCGTTCAGCACCGAACTGGTGACCGCGCTGGTCTCCGCCGGGATCGGGATCGCGCCGATCACCTTGCACGCCGGGGTGTCGTCGGCCGAGGCCGGCGAGCCGCCGACCCCCGAGCTGTTCGAGGTGCCGGCGCCCACCGCGCGGATGGTGAACTCGGCGCGCGCGGCGGGCAACCGGGTGATCGCCGTCGGCACGACGGTGACCCGCGCGCTGGAGTCGGCCGCGGACCCGGCCGGCGTGGTTCGGCCGGCGGTCGGCTGGACCGACCTGGTGCTCGGCCCGCAGCGCCCGTGCCGGGTGGTAGACGGCCTGGTCACCGGGTGGCATGACGCCGGCGCCTCCCACCTGCTGCTGCTCGAGGCCGTCGCGGGCCCCGACCTGGTCGCCGCGGCCTACCGGGAGGCGGTCACGCGTGGCTATCTGTGGCACGAATTCGGGGACAGCGCGCTGCTGCTGCCCGCATGACACGTGTCAAACGGGGCGTCGTACAGTCGGCGCATGCAGATTCGCCAGCATGTCGGCGCCGACAAGCCCGCCGTGATCCTCTACCCGTCCGGGACGGTCGTCACCTTCGATGAACTGGAAGCCCACGCGAACCGATTGGCGCATCGGTTCCGCCAGGCCGGCCTGCGCGAGGGGGACACCGTCGCGATCCTGATGGAGAACAACCAACACATCCACGCGGTGATGTGGGCGGCCCGCCGCAGCGGTTTGTATTACGTGCCGATCAATACCCACCTGACCGCGGCCGAGGCCGCCTACATCGTCGACAACAGCAACGCCAAGGCGATCATCGGTTCGGCGGCGCTGCGCGACACGCTGGCGCAGCTGAGCGACCATCTGCCCGGGCTGCCCGAGGTGCTGATGATCGCCGACGGAGAACTGCCGGGCTGGGAGCGCTACCCCGAATGTGTTGCGAACCAACCGGACACCCCGATCGACGACGAGATCGAGGGCGACTTGTTGCAGTACTCGTCGGGCACGACCGGGCGGCCCAAGGGGATCAAACGCGAACTGCCGCACGTGCCGCCCGCCGAGGCGCCCGGCATGATGTCGGCGCTCGTCGAGTTCTGGATGACTCCCGACTCGATCTATCTGAGCCCGGCCCCGCTGTACCACACCGCGCCGTCGGTGTGGTCGATGAGCGCGCAGGCCGGCGGCATCACCACGGTTGTGCTGGAGAAGTTCGACGCCGAGGGCACGCTGGACGCCATCCAGCGCCACCGGGTCACCCATGGCCAGTTCGTGCCGGCCATGTTCACCCGCATGCTGAAACTTCCTGCCGCCGTTCGTGATTCGTACGACCTGTCCAGCCTGCAGCGGGTGATGCACGCCGCCGCTCCGTGCCCCGTCGAGATCAAAAAGCAGATGATCGACTGGTGGGGGCCGATCATCGACGAGTATTACGCGTCCTCCGAGGCGATCGGGTCGACGCTGATCAGCGCCGAGGAATGGCTGGCGCACCCGGGTTCGGTGGGCAGGCCCATGGCGTGCCAGATCCACATCCTCGGCGAGGACGGAACCGAGCTGCCGCCAGGCCAGCCCGGCGAGATCTACTTCGAGGGTGGGTTTTCGTTCGAGTACCTCAACGACCCGACGAAAACCGCCGCCTCGCGCGACGCGCACGGTTGGGCAACCGTCGGCGACATCGGCTACGTCGACGAGGAGGGCTACCTCTACCTCACGGACCGGCGGCACCACATGATCATCTCCGGCGGGGTGAACATCTACCCGCAGGAGACGGAAAACCTTCTGGTGACCCATCCGAAGGTGTTGGACGCCGCGGTGTTTGGCGTTCCCGACGACGAGATGGGCCAGCGCGTCATGGCGGCGGTGCAGACCGTCGACCCGGCCGACGCCACCGATCAGTTCGCCGACGAGCTGTCCGCCTGGCTGCGGGACCGCCTGGCGCACTACAAATGTCCGCGCTCGATCGCCTTCGAGGCGCAGCTGCCGCGCACCGACACCGGAAAGCTCTACAAGAACGGGCTGATCGAGAAGTACTCGGTGTGACCCTGCGTGTCGTCGATCTGAGCGGGCCGCCGCCGCCCGATGACGATGTGCTGCCGGGTGTGCGGGTCGCGGTGGGGCCGATCGCGGACGCCGCCGAATCATGGCTCGATCGCGCCACTTTCACGCTGACCGAAGAGGCGTGTGACGATCGCAGGGTCGTCGTCGTCGACTCGGTGCCCGACGCCCTGGCCGAGCTTACCGAGCGCTGTGAACGGTGGCCGCACGCCAGCGCGGTGTGCGACGACGTGCTGCGTGCGGTCGACCCCGCGGGCCCCACTCTGGCCGGGGTGGTGACCGAATCGCTGGCCTACTCCACACTGCAGGCCGGCCCGGAGTTCGCGCGATGGCTGGCCGAACGCGGCCCGGCAAGCATGCCCAACATCGCCGAGCCGGTGCTGGCCCGACGTGACGGGGACACGCTGCGGATCACGTTCAACCGCCCGCAACGCCACAACGCGTTTTCCACCGATGCCCGGGCCGCGCTGCTCGAGGCGCTGACCGTCGCACTGCTCGATCCGTCGGTGACCGGGATCGTGTTGAGCGGCAACGGTCCATCGTTCGGCAGCGGCGGGGACCTCGCGGAATTCGGCACCTTCGCCGACCCGGCGAGCGCGCACCTGGCCCGCACCCGGCACAGCCCCGCGCTGGCGCTCGACGCGCTGACCGCCCGGCTGGGCCAGGCATGCCGAGCCCGGGTGCACGGTCGGGTGATGGGCAGCGGACTGGAGATGGCGGCGTTCTGCGGATGGGTTGAGGCGCACGACGATTCGGTGTTCGGGCTACCGGAGTTGAGCCTCGGGCTGATCCCGGGTGCCGGCGGAACCGTCAGCATCCCCCGGCGGATCGGGCGCTGGCGCACCGCGTACCTGGTGCTGTCCGGCCGGACGATCGGCGCCGACACCGCCCGGGAGTGGGGGCTGGTGGACGCGACTTACGTTGGGGCCCAAGGCCTCACGTAGGTTCAGAAGCCCGGATAGGTGGTGGTGGTCGTGGACGGGAGGTTCGAGACGGCGACCGCGAAGACGAAGGCGTACAGGATGCCGATGATGACGTAGGCGGCCACGCCCGCGATGGCGCCGATGATGGCCCACTTCTTCGCGCTGTCGGCGGCGGATTGCGCCTCGGCGTAGCGGCCCTGGGTCCACAGCCCGGAGACCTTGGTGGAGTACACGATCGAGACGATCCCGAACGGCAGGCAGCACAGCACCGTGACCAGGATCGCCCAGACGAGGTAGTTGTCCGGCTCGCGCTGGGCCGGCCAACCCGGTTGCGGGGCCGGGTATCCGGGTGGCGGCGGCGGTGGCTGGCCCTGCCAAGCCGGCGGCTGCTGGCCCTGCCACTCTGGGGAACCTTCGTACGGCCCTGGGGGATAACTCATGGCAGCTGCCTCTCTTTGCCGGCGCCGAAGTCAGGCAAATATACAGCAAACCCGGGCGCCGATCAGGGAGGTTCGCGTCAGATCCCGCCCCGGGCAACGAGCTGCGCCGCGATCACGTTGCGCTGAATCTCGTTGGTGCCCTCGCCGACGATCATCAGCGGGGCATCGCGGAAGTAGCGTTCGACATCGTACTCGGTGGAGTAACCGTAGCCGCCGTGGATGCGCACGGCGTCCAGCGCGATCTCCATCGCCGTCTCGGAAGCGAACAGCTTGGCCATCCCCGCCTCCATGTCGGCGCGTTCGCCGCTGTCGTAGCGCTCGGCGGCGTAGCGGGTGAGCTGGCGCGCGGCGGTGAGCTTGGTCGCCATGTCCGCCAGGTAGTTACCGATCGACTGATGCTTCCAGATCGGGCGCCCGAAACTTTCCCGCTGCTGCGCGTAGGCCAGCGCGTCCTCGAGCGCCGCCGTCGCCACGCCCAGGGCGCGGGCGGCCACCTGGATGCGGCCCGTCTCGAGGCCCTTCATCATTTGCGCGAAGCCCTCGCCGACCCGGCCGCCCAGCACCGCCGACGCCGGTGCGCGGAAGTCGGCGAACGACAATTCACACGACTCGACGCCCTTGTAGCCCAGCTTGGGCAGGTCCCGCGAGACGGTCAGTCCCGGTCCGTGCTCGACGAGCACGATCGAGATGCCCTTGTGGCGCGGCGTCGCGTTCGGGTCGGTCTTGCACAGCAGCGCGATCAGCCCGGACCGGCGCGCGTTGGAGATCCAGGTCTTGGAACCGTTGATGACCAGAGTCCCGGTGCCGTCCTGGGTAGCCGTCGTCGTCATGTTCTGCAGGTCCGAGCCGCCGCCCGGCTCGGTCAGCGCCATGGTGGCGCGCAGCTCGCCGGTGGCCATCGGCGGCAGGTAGGCGCGCTTCTGCTCCTCCGTGCCGAACAGCGTCAGCAGCTTGGCCACCACGGTGTGCCCCCCCATCGCGCCGGCCAGGCTCATCCAGCCGCGGGCCAGCTCCTCGGTGATGCGCACATAGCAGGGCGTCGACACCGGTGAGCCGCCGTATTCCTCGGGGATGGCCAGGCCATAGATGCCGATCCGTTTCATCTGGTCGATCCACGCCTCGGGATAGGTGTTGGCGTGCTCGATCTCGCGGACGGCGGGTTTGACCTCGCGGTCGATGAACGCCCGCACCGTGGCGACCAGCATGTCCTCTTCTTCGTTCAGCTCTGTGCTCACGTGTGCCATATTGGCCCCGTGACTTATGCGCAGGTGCGGGAGGGCGGCCCCTACTTCGACGACCTCTCGGTCGGCCAGGTCTTCGACTGGGCGCCGGCGATGACGCTCTCGGCGGGGATGGCCGCCGCGCATCAGGCGATCGTGGGGGACCGGTTGCGCCTGGCCTGCGACGCGGTGCTGAGCACCGCCGTGACCGGCGTGCCGGGACCGCTGGCACACCCAGCGCTGGTCTGCGACGTCGCGATCGGCCAGTCGACGCTGGCCACCCAGCGGGTCAAGGCCAACCTGTTCTATCGCGGGCTGGTGTTTCACCGGTTCCCCGTCGTCGGCGACACCATCTACACCCGCACCGAAGTGGTTGGGCTGCGAGCCAATTCACCGAAGCCGGGTCGGGCGCCGACCGGGATGGCGGCGCTGCGGATGATCACGATCGATCAAGCCGACCGGCTGGTCCTCGACTTCTACCGGTGCGGCATGCTCCCGGCCAGCCCGGGCTGGAATCCCGAGGACGCGCCCGCCGACGATCTGTCGGCCGTCGGCGTCGACGTGCCCGGCCCGGTCCACGACCCGACCGCACACTGGGACGCCGACGTCTTCCGAAACAAGGTGCCGGGCCCGCATTTTGACCCCGGCCTGGCGGGCACGGTGCTGCGCAGCACCGGCGACGTGGTCAGCTGCGCGCCCGAACTCGCCCGGCTCACCTTGAACATCGCTGCCACACACCATGATTCGCGGGTCGGCGGGCAGCGGCTGGTGTACGGCGGACACACCATCGGGCTGGCGCTCGCGCAGGCCAGCAGGCTGCTGCCCAACCTGGCGACGGTCCTGGGTTGGCAGTCCTGCGATCACACCGGCCCGGTGCACGAGGGCGACACCCTGTACAGCGAATTGCACGTCGAGACCGCCCGCCCGACCGAGCGTGGCGGGGTCCTGGAGCTGCGCTCGGTGGTCTACGCGGTCGGCGACACGGACCGGCCGGTGTTGGACTGGCGGTTCGACGCGCTGCATTTCTGAGTCGCACGCGCACGCCGCGCGCACAATGGTGGGCGTGAGTTCGGCTTCGTCAAGCTGGGGCAGCAGCGGGCTGGCCAGCCTGACCGGCCTGCCCGACGGCCCGCCCGACTTCTCCCGGGCCAACGTGCTGGCCCGCGCGGAGGAGGTGGCCACGGGCATCCGTCGCCGCACGGGTGTCCCCGTCGACCCGGCCGCGCTGCTGGCCGGGCGGGCCGCCCTGCTCGGGTTGACGCGCCGCGGCCGGGTGTCGGCGGGCGGCGCCACCCGGTTGCTGCCGGCCGCCGACGGCTGGTGCGCGATCACGCTGTCGCGCCCCGACGACGTGGCCGCCGTCCCGGCGCTGCTGGAGACGGAGGAAGAGCCCGCCGATCCTTGGCCGGCGCTGCAGCGCTGGGCCGCAACGCGTCCGGCGCCCGCGATCGTCGAACGGGCGGGGCTGCTCGACATTCCCGCGGCCGCGCTGGGTGAGGCCGCCGCCGCGTCGCCGCGGGTGTTGCACCGGGGCTTCCGGGCGCATCCGCGTGAGCTGGCGGGCTTGCTGGTGGTCGATCTGTCCTCGATGTGGGCGGGACCGCTGTGCGCGCAACTCCTGGCGCGCGGCGGGGCAACCGTCGTCAAGGTGGAAAGCCCCCGCCGCCCGGACGGCACCCGCGCTGGCGACCGCGCCTTCTACGACTGGATGAACGGCGAAAAGCTCTCCTACTGTGTCGATTTCGACGAGCAGACCGACGAGCTGCGCGAATTGCTCGCCGTCGCCGATATCGTGATCGAGGGCTCGCGGCCCGCGGCGCTCGCGCGGCGGGGGCTCGGGCCGGACGACGTCGCCCCGCGAACGGGCCGAATCTGGTTGCGCATCAGCGGATACGGCGACGCCCGGCCGGCGTTCGGCGACGACGCCGCGGTGGCCGGCGGTCTGGTGGGTAGCGCCGGCCCGGGTTCCCAAGGGCCGGTGTTCTGCGGCGACGCCATCGCCGACCCGCTGACCGGGCTGGAGGCGGCCCTCGCGGTCCTCGAATCGCTGGGCCGGGGTGGCGGGGAGTTGATCGAGGTGTCTATGGCCGCGGTCGCCGCCACCCATGCGGCGTTGCCGACCGAGGAGTCGGCCGCACCGTACCCCGCGCCGCCACCGCGGGCACCGGCGGTGCGCGGCGCGGCGGCCGAGCTGGGCGCCGACAACGCCGCCGTGCGCCGCATGGTCTCCGAAAGGCGTTGCCCGTCATGTTGATTCGTCGCGCCACGTTGCTGGACGGCAGAACGGTCGACATTCGCGTCGGCGCGCAGATCGAGGAGGTGGGTGACGGCCTGGTCACCGGCGAGGGGGAGGGCGTGCTCTACGCCGGCGGCGGAACCGTCCTGCCCGGGCTGCACGATCACCACGTGCACCTGCGCTCGGCCGCGTCGGCGCTGGATTCGTTCTTCGTCGGGCCGCCCGGCGTCAGCACCAAAGCCCAGCTGACGCAACTGCTTTCGAACGCAACGCCGGGCCCGGACGGGTGGATTCGCGCCGTGGGCTATCACGAGTCCGTCGCCGGCGAGCTGGACCGCACGGCCCTCGACGCCGTCGTGCGCAACGTTCCGGTGCGCATCCAGCACCGTAGCGGGGCGCTTTGGATCCTGAACTCCGAGGCGCTGGGCCGGGTCGGCCTGCCCGACCACCCCGATGGCCGCCTGCGCAGCGCGGACCACGGCTGGTCGGACGCGCTGCAGCAGCGCGAAACCGACCTGGCCGAACTCAGCCGCCGCATCACCGCGACCGGTGTCACCGGGGTCACCGACGCCACCCCCGACCTCGGCGCCGACGACATGGTCGCGCTGTTGGTGGCGCACCGCCGCGGCGAGTTCCGGCCGCGGCCCAGCTTCCTGGCACCGGGCAAGAAGATCCTGCACGACGACCGTCTGGACCTGGACGCCCTGACGGCCTGGATCGCCGACCGGCACGGCGAGGGCCACCCGGTCGCCGTCCATTGCGTCACGGCGGCCCAACTGGTGGTCACGATCGCGGCCCTGCGCGCCGCCGGTAGCCATCCGCAGGATCGCATCGAGCACGCGGCCGTGGTGCCGGACGACAACCTGGCCGACCTGGCCGACCTCGGCGTAACCGTCGTCACCCAGCCCAACTTCGTCGCCGAGCGCGGCGATCAGTACCTCGCCGACGTCCCCGCCGCCGAGCATCCCCAGTTGTGGCGGGTGGCGTCCCTGCTCGACGCGGCCGTGCCGGTGGCGCTGTCCACCGACATGCCCTTCGGCCACGGCGACCCCTGGACGGCGATGCGGGCCGCGGTGTACCGCACCGCACCCAGCGGCGCCGTGCTCAACGGAAACGAATGTGTCTCGGCGCTAACCGCTTTGACGATGTTTCTGGGCCGCCCCGATTGCCCGGGCCGGCCGCGGTCGATCGAAGCCGGTCAGCCGGGCGATCTTTGCGTGCTGACCGAGCCGCCCGCGACGGCGCTGGCCGAGCTGGACGCCGGCATGGTCGCGGCCACCGTCATCGGCGGCGAGCTCGTGTACTTCGCGATGTGACCCGCGCTCAGGCCGCCGCGGCGAGCGCGGCGCGCAAGCTCTCACACTGGCTGTCGAAAAATTGTTGCGACACCGGGGCTTTGCGCGCCACCGCGTCGAACCCGTGGAACGCGCCGGGAACCACCTCGACGTGGCAGGGCACCCCGGCATCGATCAGCCGCCGGGCGTAGGCCAGGTCCTCGTCGTGGAACAGGTCGTGCGTGCCGACCCCGATCCACGCCGGCGGCAACCCGCTCAGGTCCTCGCGGCGGCCCGGCACGGCGACCCGCGGGTCGGCGGCGCCGAGATAGGCGGTCCAGCCGAACCGGTTACTGCGCGTGCTCCACAGGCGGTGGTTCGGGCTCGGGTCGCCGGCCGAACTTCGGTCGTCCAGCATCGGGTAGGCCAACACCTGGAACACCGGGCTCACCTCGCCGCGGTCCCGGGCCAGCAGCGCCAGCGCGGCCGCGAGGCCGCCGCCCGCGCTGGCGCCGGCGATTGCGACCCGGTGGCGGTCCACGGCGGGCAAGCCGGCGAGCCAGGTGAGCGCGGAATAGCAGTCCTCCAGCGCCACGGGATACGGATGTTCGGGCGCCAGGCGGTATTCCACCGACGCGACCGTCATGCCCAGCCGCTTGCTGAACCGGCGGCACAGCCAGTCGTCCTGCTGGGCGTTGCCCATCACGTACCCGCCGCCGTGAATCCACAGCAACGCGGGGGAAGGTTCCGTCGCACCCGCGGGCCGGAACAGCCGGATCCCGGCCCCCGATCCGAGGGTGATTACCTCCACATCCGACGGGTCGGGTTTGCGCCGGCGCTCACTCAGCCCGCCCAGGGCCCGCAAGATCGGCAGGGTGCGGGGACCGATCAGATGCCGCGGGGCGAGGCGGGCGGTGTGGCGCAGGTCGGGGTGAACGTCGTCGTTCGGCACCGGCCCAGTATCACCGAAGCGATGGTGGCGGCGCACCCGGGGCCGTGAGCGCGCGGTAGTCGTCCGGACAATCCGGGGAAATACCTCCGAAACACATGCCACGTAGCTTCGGGCTATAGGCGCCGATCGGGAGGCGACATGGGGGGCACATCCAGCCGAGCCGGCCAAACGCTTGCCGGCTCACCAGTCAAGCGGTGATCACCGATGGCGCCTGCGCCGACGAAAACTCATTGCCCGTACTGCTCGTTGCAGTGCGGGATCACGCTCGACCCGTCCGGGGGACCCTCGAAGCCGCCCGTGCTTGCGCCACAACGCGACTTTCCCACCAATCGCGGCGGATTGTGCGCGAAAGGCTGGACCGCGGCCGAGCTGCTCGGTCACCCGGAACGGCTGACCCGACCGCTGATTCGCGACGGGCGCGATGCCCCGCTGCGCGAGGCGACCTGGAATGAGGCACTGGAAAGGATCGTCTCGGCCTTCCAGAAGACGCAACGGGATTATGGCCCCGACGCGGTCGGATGTTTCGGCGGCGGCGGCCTGACAAACGAAAAGGCCTACCAGCTCGGCAAGTTCGCGCGGGTCGCGCTGCGCACGTCGGCGATCGACTACAACGGCCGGTTCTGCATGTCCTCGGCGGCCGCGGCGTCGAACCGGTCGTTCGGCATCGACCGTGGGTTGCCCTTCCCGCTCGCCGATATCGCCGGTGCCGATGTCATCCTCCTCGTCGGCGGTAACCCCGCCGAAACGCTGCCCCCGGCGATGCAATATTTCGATGCGGGCCGCGCCCGCGGCGCCAACCACATCGTCGTCGACCCGCGCCGCACCCCCACCGCCGGTCGCGCCGACCTTCACCTGCAGCCCGTCCCCGGAACCGACCTGGCCCTGGCCAACGGCATGCTCAATGTCGTTGCCCGCGAGGGGCTTATCGACGAAGAATATGTCGGAGAGCGGACCACCGGATTCGAGGCGGTGCGCCGCGCGGTGCGGCTGTACTGGCCCGATCGGGTGGAACGGATCACCGGCGTGCCCGAGAACGACATCGTGGCGGCGGCGCGGATGCTGGCGGGCGCCGATCGGGCGATGATCCTGACCGCGCGCGGGGCCGAGCAACACAGCTCGGGCACCGACACGGTACAGGCTTTCATCAATCTCGCCCTGGCGCTGGGCTTGCCGGGCCGCCCGTACAGCGGTTTCGCGACGATCACGGGCCAGGGCAATGGCCAAGGCGGCCGTGAACACGGGCAGAAATGTGACCAGTTGCCCGGCTACCGCCGGCTCGACGACGCCGTCGCGCGCGCCCACGTCGCGCGGGTATGGGGTGTCAACCCGGCCGACCTGCCGTCGTCCGGGCAGTCGGCCTACGAGATGCTCAGCGGCATCGGCGCTCCGGCCGGTGTGCGCGCGTTGTGGGTGCTGGCCTCCAACATCGTCGTCTCGGCGCCGAACTCGCTGCATGTTGCCGAGAAGATGGGCAAGCTCGACTTCCTGGTGGTGTCCGACTTCTTCCTGTCCGAGACCGCGGCGCTGGCGGATGTGGTGTTACCCACGACGCAGTGGGCCGAAGAATCGGGGACCATGACCAACCTGGAGGGCCGGGTGATCCTGCGTCGCGCGGCTCTGACGCCGCCCGACGAGGCGCGCAGCGACCTCGACGTGATGGCCGATCTGGCGAAGCGCCTAGGGGTACACGGGTTCTCGGCTGAGCCGCGGGAGGTCTTCGGCGAGCTGACTCGCGCGAGCCAGGGCGGAAAGGCCGACTACCGGGGGATCAGCTACGAACGGATCGCCTCCGACAACGGCGTGTTCTGGCCCTGCCCGTCGCCGCTGTACCCCGACACCCCGCGGCTGTTCATCGAGGACTTCCCGACGGCCGACCGCCGGGCCCGCTTCCATCCCGTCGAGCAACGCGGCGCCGCCGAGGTCCCGGACGACGAATTCCCGTACTACCTCACCACCGGCCGCGTGTTGAGTCAGTACCAATCCGGGGCCCAAACGCGCAGGGTCGCACAGCTTGCCGAGGCCGAGCCCGAGCCGGTGGTCGAGATGCACCCGACGTTGGGCAGCCGGGTCGGCATCGGCAGCGGCGGCAAGGTGCGGCTAAGGACGCGCCGGGGCGAGGTCGTGATGACGGCTCGGCTGAACGACGGCATTCGTCCGGACACCGTGTTCGCGCCCTTCCATTGGGGCGGCGCGGCGGGCATCAACAGGCTGACCAACCCGGCGCTGGACCCGCACTCGCGGATGCCCTCGTTCAAAGTCTGCGCGGTCTCGGTGTCCAAGGCCGAAGTATCCGATACACCCGAAGGAGATGAGACATGAGTGATGGCAGCACCCCTCGATTCCTGCAGGGAGCGTTCACCTTCGACGGCAAGGGATACGAGTCGCCGTCCCTGCTGGACGCGTCGCTGCGCTACGTCGTGCCGGCCGGGGCGATCACCCAGCCGGTTTACTTCCGCGGCGGCAACAGCACCGACGAGTTGGTCACCATCGTGCTGATGCGCGACGGCGCGCCGATGCGTTACTTCCCCATTGGGGCCAAGGACGCCGTGCACGTGCCGCTTCGGGTCGTCGAGGACCTGATCGTCGACACCGTCATCGAGGTGTTCGTCGCGGCGCCCGACGGGCTGAGCGGCACCGTCTTCGTCGACATCGGCCTCGTCGAGATCTAAAGCGCGACAAGGGGAGTCATGACCACACTGGCCCAACCCGAGACCAACGGCAACCGCCCGGCCGCCCTGGCCAGCCTGGTGGTGGTCGGCAATGGCATGGCCGGCGCGCGTGCGTTGGAGGAGATCCTCGCGCGCGGCGGCGCGGAGCGCTTCGCCATCACCGTGTTCGGCGACGAGCCCTACGGCAACTACAACCGGATCCTGCTGTCGAACGTGTTGGCCGGTTCCGATGACGCCGGGGAGATCTACCTCAACCCGCTGGACTGGTACGCCGAAAACAACATCGACCTGCGAGCCGGGGTGCGGGTGGTGCGCATCGATCCCTTCGCGCACCTGGTGCACGCCGACGACGGCACGACGGTGCGCTACGACAAGCTGCTCCTGGCGACCGGCAGCCGGGCGTTCTTCCCGCCGGTCGACGGCATCTGGCAAGACAACAAGACGCTGGCGCCGGGCGTGTTCGGGTTCCGGACGATCGACGATTGCCGCGCGATGATCCGGTTCGCCGAAGGGAAAGGCAGGGCAGCGGTTATCGGCGGTGGGTTGCTCGGCCTGGAGGCCGCGCGGGGCCTGCAGAACCGGGGGCTGCGGGTCGGCGTCGTGCAGGGCGGCCCCGCGCTGATGAACGCACAGCTCGACGATCAGGGCAGCGCCATCCTGCGGCGCCTGGTGGAGGCGCTGGGCATCGAGGTGCACACCGGCAAGCGGACGGTAAGGATGCTGACCGAGGACGGCCTCCCGTCGGCCATCGAATTCGACGACGGCACCACGCTGCCGTGCGACATGCTGGTGATGGCCGCCGGCATCCGGCCCAACGTAGGGTTGGCAATGCGCGCCGGCCTGACCGTCGAACGCGCCATCGTCGTCGACGACCACATGCGCTCGATCGACGACGACGACATCTACGTTGTGGGCGAGTGCGCGCAGCACCGGGGACAGGTCTACGGCCTGGTCGCGCCGCTGTGGGAACAGGCCGGCGTGCTGGCCGACCACTTGACCGGCGCCAATCCCAATGCGGCATACCATGGTTCACGCACCGCCACCAAGCTGAAGGTCGCCG
>NZ_LZKK01000215.1 GCF_001672815.1 Mycobacterium sp. E796
CCAAGCCCTGCCAGGCCCGACGCCGAAGGAGCCTCATCCCCCCGATCACTGCCCACCTCCGAGGCCGGCCGCCGCCGGCGGTCCGCCGGCGTTGGGCGCCGGCGCCGCGACCGGCGCGGGCGTCGGAGCGACCGGACCCGGGACCACCTCGGGCCCAGGCGGCGGCGGGGGTATCGGCACCTGCGGCGGGTTCTGACCGATCACCGGCGAGGGGCCCTCGTCGTAGGCGTTGGGCGGCCCGGGCGGGGTCTGCAGCGTCGACTGCACGGGCGGAATGTTGGGCCCGCCCATCAGTTCGGCCAGCGACTCGGGGGTCATCAGGCCCGCGGTGATCGGTCCCACCTGCTGCCCCTGCATGCCGGGGGCCACGATCCACCCGTGTTGGGTGTTGCGGTGCGACGTCGGCGTGTCCGGCGACCAGATGCCGGGGACCGTCGTGTCCTTATATCCGTCCGGCGGATGCAGGCGCGGCTCGGAGTAGGCCACGTCCTTGGGCAACGTCTCGGCCGTGCTGGCGACGTTCAGACCGAACGGCAGGTAGTTGAACTTGATCGCGTCGAGGATCGGCGCCAGGTACTGCGCGCACAGCTCGGCGGACTCCTGGTAACCCAGCCGGCTGCCGGCCTGGATCGAGCTGCAGATGAACTGCATCGGGTTGGCGAAGTTGGTGATCGCCGGGACGGCCACCACCGAACCGTGCGTCGGGTGATAGATCTGGTTGATATTCGCCGCCGCCGTCGGCAGCACGTGCAGCGCCGTCTCCAGCCCGTTCAGCGGATCCGGTTGCAGCAGCGCGTTCGTCGCCGTCGCCAGGTTGTTGACGTCGTGGGTCAGCACCTCGCGGTTCTGGTCCAGCCAGGGCCGCACGGTCTTGAGCAGGCCGTCGAACTGTTGTATCGCGTCGGCCAGGGCGCCGTCCGAGCTCGCGAGCCGCCCGGTGAAATCAGCCAGGTTCTCGTTCAGCGCGACGAACTGCCGGTCGTCCTGGTGCAGCGCGTTGACGAACAGCGCCAGGCTGCGCACCACCGCGAAGAAGTCGCCGCGACCCTCATTGAGCGCGGTCAGCGCCTGCGACAGGCTGTTCAGCGTCGTGTTGAACTCCTTGCCCTTGCCGGCCAGCCCGTTCGCGTACGACTCGATGACCTCGCCGAACGGACCCTTGGGCTGCTCGGGTGTGGGTCCCAGCTTGGAGATGATGTTGGTGACGCTGTTGCGTAGTTCGTCCCACTCCACCGGCACCTGGGTGCGGTCTTCGGGGATCACCGCGTTGTCGGCAAGCACCGGGCCGCCCTTGTAGACCGGCTCCAGCTGGATCGCGCGCGACGCCACCAGGGTGGGGTTGAGGATCACCGCCGACGCGCTGGCCGGCACCTTGTACTTGTTCTGGTAGTGGAAGGTGACCTTCATCTTGTCGCCGGCCGGCTCGATCTTGTCGATCGCGCCCACCCGCAGCCCCATGATCTGCACCTTGTCGCCGGCGTACAGCGCGTTGGCGGCCGGGAAATAGGCCACCACGGTGTTGTTCGTCAGCTTCTGATACAGCCGCCAGCCGGCGTACCCGAGAACCAGGGCCAGCACGATCGCCAGTGAGCCGATGATCACCGACGTCCTCGTCAGCCTCGGCAGCCGGATGTTGCGAACATCAAAGATGGTGCTCAATTCTGGCTACCTCCCGTGATGCCGCTACCTCCCGTGCCGCCGGGGTTGATGAACGGCGCCGGCAGCTGGATCCCCGGCCCGGGCGGTGCCGGCGGTCCGGGCGGCAGGGCCGGCGCGAACGTCGACGGGGGCGGTGTCGGGCCGGCCGGTCCCAGGTTCTCGGTGCGCGCACCCGGCGGCGCCTGGGTCGGCAGCGGCACCGGGGTGCCCGGAACGTTGGGCGGCGGGTCACCCGGGCGCCCCGCGATGTTGATGCCCGGGGTCGGCGGCAGGCCGTCGGGATTGGGCGGCGACGTCTGGACGTCGACCGGCGCCGGGAAGCCGACCCCACCGAACGGACCGATGCCGGCGCCCGCGCACGGCAACGGGTTCCACGGCCGCGGCAGACCCTCGTCGCCGACGGTGACGTTGCCGCCGGGGTTCGCCGGCGTGTACGAGCACGGCGACCCGGGCGGGACGGCCGGACCCGGGTGGTCGGGCGTGCCCTCCAGCACCGGCGGCGCCGGCGGCGGCGCGCCGTTCGGCTGGCGGGTGCCGTTCGGGTCGGGCCACCGGAATTCCGGCAGACCCGCGCTGCGCCAGAAGTTCTCCGGGTCGATGCCGCGCTTCTTGAACGCCGCATCGACGAACGGCTGCACGATCTGACCGGGGAACAGGTTGTGCAGCACCACCTTGAAGAACGGCCCCGACGCGATCGCCTCATTAAGCGACGGGAGGAACTTGCCGACCTCGGTGAAACCGGCGGCGAGGTCGTCCTTGCGCTGGACCAGGATGTCGCTGACCGTGCGCAGCTGCTCGAGCACGTGGTTCAGGTTGGGGTTGTCGTTGATGAACCCTTTGATCTGTTCGGAGAAGGCCGAGATGTTCGCGAGCAACGCGTTGATGGCCTGGCCGCGCTCGTTGAAAGCGGCCAGCAAGATCTTCGTGTTCACCAGCAACCGGTCGACCTGGTCGGCGCGGTCACCCAGGATGCTGGCCACCTGGTTGGACTGGGCGAGCAGGTGCTTGATCTGCTCGTCGCGCTTGCCGATCGTGTCGGAGAACTTGGCCACCCCGTCAAGCGCGGCGCTCAGGTGCGGATAGGTCTGATCGATGGTCTCCGAAAGCACGTGCAACGACTGCTTGACCGTGTCGATGTCCCACCCGCTGGCGGCCTTCGTCACGTCGAAGAACGCGTCATAGATCTGATAGGGCGTGGTGCTCTGACCGATCGGCAACGAGTCCCCGGGTCGCAGCTGCTTGGTTCCCCGGTTCTCGATCTCGAGGACCTTCTTGCCCAGGATGGTGTCCGTCTTGATCGCCAGCCGGCTCTCGGTGCCGATGCTTTCGGTGCCGATGTTGAACTTGATCAGGACGTGGTCGCCGTCGATGTCGAGGCTCTCCACCTTGCCGACATCGAAGCCGGCGATGCGCACCTTGTCGCCTTTGGTCAAACCGCCGGAGTCGGTGAACTGCCCGTAGTAGTGCGGCTTGGCCATCAGCATGGGCACGCTCGTGAAGCTCTGGCCGACGCCGATGACCAGGAGCGTCACCAGGATGCCCATCACGCCGATGCGCACCCGGTTGGGGGGTTCCAGCGTTCTCATTGCGGCGTGCACCTGCCCGTCGGCTGGTTGAAGAGCCTGACCGTCCGAATAGGACCACCGGCCTGCAACCCGTTGATCTTGAGCGTGATGTCGCAGGCGTAGAAGTTGACGAAGTCACCGTACGAACCGATGGTGCGCCCGATCATGTTCAGCGCGGTCGGCACCTTGTGGATGAAATCGTTCAGCTGCTCGCGCTGGTCGATGAGCGGCTGCTGGACGGCGTCCAAGTAATTCAGCGTGCTGTGCAGCAGCCCCCGGTCCTCGGCCAGCAGGTCGGCCACCGTACCGGCGGCGTTACTGATGTGCGCGGTCCCGCCCGCCAACTGCTCGCTGTGGCCCTTCAGCCCGGTGATCAGGACCTCCAGGTTGTTGACGGTCTGATCGAATTGCTGGCGATGCCGAACCGTGGTGTCCAGCACGATGTTCAGGTTCTTGACCACCTCGCCGATCGCCTGGTCGCGCTCGCCGAGCTGGTTGGTCAGCTGCGCCGTCTGGTCGAGGATGTCGTTGATGGTCCCGCCCTGACCCTGGAACACCGTGACCAGCGCCGTCGCGATCGTGTTGACCTTCTGCGGGTCCAGCGCCCGAAACAGCGGCTTGAACCCACCGATCAGCGCGTCGAGATCAAGCGCCGGCGACGTCCGCGACGCGGGGATGAATCCGCCCGGCGGCAGCACCTTCTCGGAGCCCTCGCCCTCGCCGCGTTTGAGCTCCAGGTACCGGTTTCCGATCAGGTCGAGGTAGCGGATCTGCGCCGTCGTCGACTGATACAGCGGGATCGAGCGATCGACGTTGAAGTCCACCCGTGCCCGCCTGCCGCCGTCCACCAGCTTCACCGAGTCGACCTTGCCGATCTCCACCCCGGACGCGCGGACGAACTGGCCCTGCCGCAGCCCGCTGACGTTGGTGAACTCGGCCGAGTACTTATTGGTGCGGTCGAACCGCATCTGGCCGAAGACCACGACGATCATCACAGTGAAGACCAGCAGCACCAGCGAGAAGATGCTGAGTCGGACGATGGTACCGGTGATTTTCATGGGTTGATCGTGTTATCCCCTACCTGGCGGCCCCAGACATACTCGATCGCATACGGCGAACCGGTGTCGAGGTGGTTGTACGGCGCGATGCTGTTGCCGGAGTCCATCACCAACTCGGGTGCGGGCCACAGGTCATGGGTGATGTGCTGCCAACAACCCGGCGCGCCCCCCGGTCCGCCGCGGGCATTCACCCGGGGCAGGTTCTCCGGCCAGATGTACGGGTTGGGCGCCCCGCCGATCAGCGTGGCGATGTTGCCCAGGCCCGCCAGTCCCTGGGTGGGTAGCGCGAAGATCCCGATCAGGCCGACGAGGGTGATCGCCGAAACCGGGTTGAGCAGCAGGCCCAGCCCGGAGAGCAGCTTCGTGTCGGCGTTGAGCGAGTAGCCGTTGCCGCCGAGGAACGTGCGGGCCACGGGTTCGATGTCGTGGTAGTTGCGGACCGTGCAGAACAGCTCGGGGCTGTAGGTGTCGAGCAGCTCGGCCGTCGGCACCAGGTCCTTGGCCCCGCGCGCCAGGTACGGCCCGCCGCGCTCGAAGATGTCCGCGCCGGTGTTACCGAACCCGGCGGCCGACAACAGCGCCTGATCCAGGTCCTTCTGCTGCGCGTTGATCGAGCGCGCGGTGATCACCGACTTGTCGAGGAAGTCGATCAGGTCCGGCGCCGCGTTGGCGTAGGTGTCGCCGAGATTGGCCAGCGCCTGGATATCGTGACGGACCTGGGGCTGCTGCGGGTTGACGTCATCCAGGATCGCGTTGGCGTTCACGATCGACTGCCCGACCCGGTCGCCCAGCCCGGCCAGCGATTGCGCGGCGGCGCTCAGCGTCAGGTTCAGCTTCACCGGGTCCACCTGCTGCGCGATCTCGGTGATGGTCTGGAACAGCGTGTTGATCTCCGTCGTCACCGAGCGGGCGTCGATCACGGTCTGCGGCGTGATCCGTTGCGGCGAAGGGTTTTTCGGCGTCGTCAGCGACACGTACTTGCCGCCGAACACCGTGGTGGCCTTGATGTCGGCGTTCACGTTGGCCGGGATCAGCTTGAGGTAGCGCGGGTAGACGTCCAGGTTGAACTTGGCCGCCGGCTTGCCGTCCTTGACGATTTCCGAGATGTTGGCCACCCGGCCGATCTCCACCCCGTTGTAGGTGACCTTCGAGCCGGGGTCCATCACCAGGCCGGCCCGGGCGGCCACCATCGTCAGGTGTTCCTTCTTGGTGAAGTCGCCACGGAACTGCCCGAACACCAGGACAAGTGCCACGGCGGCGGCGACGAGCAGCGCGACCCCGGCCAACTTGTACGGCGGGTTGCGGGGCGGGTTGACCTTTCCTGGGGCGCCTGGGTTGGTCATGGCTACACCGTCAACGCGAAGTTGGGGTTGACGCCGTAGAGCGCCAACGCGGCGGCCAAGACGACAACCTGCACCGACACCAGCGAAAAGCGCATCGACCGGCCGACGGCCTCTCCCACGCCGACGGGGCCGCCGCCGGCGTTGTAGCCGTAGAAGCAGTGGGTGATCATCACGACGGCCGTGATGAGGATGGCCTCCACGAACGACCAGAACACGTCGTCGGGGCGCAGGAACGTCCGGAAGTAGTGCTCGTAGGTGCCGTGCGACTGGCCGTAGATCACCGTCGTAGTGATCTGCGGGGACAAGAACGACATGATCATCGCCAGCGAGTAGAGCGGAATGATCACCACCAGCCCGGCCATGATGCGCGTGGTCGCCAGGAACGAAATCGACTTGATGCCCATCACTTCCAGCGCATCGATCTCCTCGCTGATCCGCATGGCCCCCAACTCCGCTGTGGCGCCGGCGCCGACCGTGGCGGCCATCGAGATGCCGGTGACGACGGGCGCGGCGATGCGCACGTTGATCAGCGCGGCGAAGAAGCCGGTGAACGCCTCGACGCCGATGTTGCCCAGCGAGGCGAATCCCTGGATGGCGACCAGCGAACTGCCGGACAGGGTCACGAAGCCGACGATCGCGACGGTGCCGCCGACGACGGCCATCGCGCCGGTGCCCATGCCGATCTGGGCGATCAGCCGCAGGGTCTCCTTGCGGTAGTTGCGCAGCGCGTGCGGGATGTGCCCGAGGGCCACCACGCCGAACCAGGCCATCTGCCCGATGTCGTCGAGCCCGCGGCCAAAGGCACCCCCGTAGCGGCTGAGATTCTCGACCAAGCGGGGATGGACGCCCCGCGTCACGGTGCCGATCGACATGTCAGCGCCCCGTTCCGAATCGCACACCGATGGTGGTCAGCACCACGTTGACCGCGTACAGCGCGACCACGCACAGCACCACGGTTTCGTTGACGGCGGTGCCCAGGCCCTTGGAGCCGCCGCGCACGGTCAGGCCGCGGAAACAGCCGACCAGGCCGGCGATGAGCCCGAACATGGCGGCCTTGACCGTCGCGATGACCACTTCCGGCAGGCCCGTGATGGTGGTCAGGGTCGCGAGGTAGGCGCCGCCCGACACGTTCTGCAGGTACACCCCGAACAGGTAGCCGCCCACCAGCCCGACGGTGATCACGAGCCCGTTGAGCAGCGTGGCGACCAGCGTCGCGGCGATCACCCGGGGCACCACCAGGCGGTGGATGGGGTCGATGCCGAGCACCTCCATCGCGTCGATCTCCTCGCGAATGGTGCGCGCACCCAGGTCCGCGCAGATCGCGGTGGATCCGGCGCCGGCGACCACCAGCACCGTGGTCAGCGGCCCGAGCTGGGTGACCGCGCCGATAGCGGCGCCCGCACCGGACAGGTCCGCGGCGCCGAACTGGGCCAGCAGCACGTTGAGGGTGAAGATCAAGAGCACGGTCAGCGGGATCGAGACGAAGATGGTCGGCAGGAAAGCCACCCGCATGATGAACCAGCACTGCAGGACGAATTCGCGCCATTGGAAGGGCCAGCGGAACAGCGCCTTACCGGTCAGCACACACATCCGGAAGAATCCACCGATGAGCGTCAGCGGCGTCTCCAACTGGTCGCGCAGGTAGCCGACCAGGTGTGGACGATCCGTCGTCGAAGTCACCGGCTCCCCCTCACCTCGACCTCGTGCGCCCCGGGGGTTCGCAGCGAAACGAATCGCACGCGCCGCCCCCTCTCCGTCCCGCGGTCGGTGGCACCCCCAGCTCGCCCCGACCATGTGTCTGTGACCATCGGCTCCCTACCCGCAAGTAGTAACGGAGACCACAGGAATGTACCCGATGGTCTTGAGCGTGTGAACTGCATCCGCACAATTAACCCTTCGTCAACAGCGGGCAAACGTTACAGTGTCCATCAGCCTTCCCCTCGCGCGGTCAAATCCCTTGCCGCGGAACCGCATTCACTGATATTGACGGCCCCGTAGCGAACCCGTAGCTCAGTTTTGAGCACCTTTCCGGCCGGATTGCGCGGCAGTGCATCGACGATCTCGAGCGCCTTCGGATGCTTGTATCGGGCGAGTCGATCGGCCAGGAACTCGCCCAAGTCCTCCAGCCGCAGCCGCTCGCCGGCGACCGCAGCGATCGCGATCGGCACCTCGCCCCACTTCTCGTGGGCCCGGCCGATGACGGCGACTTCGACGATCTGGGGATGGCCGGCGAGAACGTTCTCGACCTCGGCGCAGTAGATGTTCTCGCCGCCGGAGATGATCATGTCCTTCTTGCGATCCACCACCCAGACGTAGCCGTCCTCGTCCATCCGGACCAGGTCCCCGGAATGGAACCAACCACCGGCGAAGGCCTCCGCGGTGGCCTGGGGGTTATTCCAGTAGCCGCTCATCAACGTCGGTGCGCGGTAGACGATTTCGCCGACCTCGCCGACGGGGACGTCGTTCATGTTCTCGTCGACCACCCGCGCGCTGACCGTGGGGATCACCTTGCCCACCGAGCCGCGCTTCCGGATCGCGTCTTCGCCGAGGAGCATGCAGGTGACGGGCGACATCTCGGTCTGGCCGAAGGCGGCCAGTATCTGGGTCCCGGGGAACGTCGCGGACATCTCCCGCAGCAGCGCGTCCGTCGCCGGGGCGGCCCCCCACGACATGACGCGCAACCTCAGATCGCGGGGGCGCGCCCGCTGCTCGGCGCACACCGCCTGCCACTGCGCCGGAACCAGGAACAGTCCGGTGACCTTCTCCGCCGCCAGCACGTCGAGCAGCTGGCCCGGTTGGAACGCCCCCAGCGGGTAGATCACGGTGGGGATGCCGAGCAACATCGACGTCAGCATGTTGCCGACGCCCGCGATGTGGAAGAACGGGACACCGACGAAACCGACGTCGCTATTTATATCGGCGCCCATGGTGTACAGGCCGGTCATCGTCTGGCCGGTCAGGTTGGCGTGGGTCAGCACCGCGCCCTTGGGCCGGCCGGTGGTGCCCGAGGTGTACATGATCAGCGCCGGCGAATCGTTCGGGATATCGACCGGCTCATGCGGGTCGCCGGGTTCGTTGATGAGGTCTTCGTAGCCGAACACGCCGGTCGTGTCGTCGTTGCTCGAGCCGCCGGCGACCACGATGGTGTCGACCATCGGCTGGATGTCGCGTACCCCGGTGGCCACCGGGGCGAGCACCGATTCGGTGATCAACACCCGGGCCTCGCAGTCCTCGACCAGGAAGACGATCTCGGCCGAGGTGAGCCGGAAGTTGAGCGGGACCGCGATGGCGCCCAGCGAGTTGATGGCCAGGACCGACTCGACGAATTCGGGGCGGTTGAGCATGAGGATCATGACCCGGTCGCCGAAGCCGACGCCCCGGCGACTCAGCGCATCGGCCAGCGCCGTGACCCGGTCGTGCAGGCCCTGCCAGGTGACCGTGTTGCCGAGGAACCGCAGCGCCGTCGCGGTCGGTTGCATCAGCGCGTGCCGCTCCAATTGGTTGACCCAGTTCTGCCGCCGCGCCAGGTACGGCTGCTCGGTGGCATGAGTCAGATTGGCCAATTGCGCGGTCAACTGCTGTCTCCCCTTTACCTCAGGCACCGCTTGCGCCAGCTTGATCCGGCCGCTGGCCTGGTTGAAGACGCGATGAAATGCGAAGCCGACGCCCGCGATGGTGGTGGGCTCGCTTGAACCGACGGCCGCTTCCAGTGCTTTGTTGATGCGGTCCAGCTCGTCGATCTCGGCGTCGGTGATGTGGTCGGTTGCCGCGGCGGCCAACTGCTGGGCGATGGTCGACTGCAGCCAGAAGATGTCCTCGATGTCCTGCCGGCTCAGCGGCAGCACGACGTGGCCGCGGTGCGGTTCCAGCTGCACCATGCCCTCGCCGCGCAGCTTCAGCAGGGCCTCACGCACCGGCGTGACGCTGACCCCGAGCTCGGCCGCGGTCTCGTCGAGGCGAATGAACGTGCCCGGGCGCAACGTCCCGGACATGATCGCCGCGCGCAGGTGGGCCGCAACCTCGTCGGAAAGCTGCGCCCGGCGCAGTGGCCGCCGCGGCAACCGACCACATCACCGACGCCGAGATCGACGAGCTGGACCGCATCAACAAAGCACTGGAAGCGGCCGTCGGTTCAAGCGAGCCCACCACCATCGCGGGCATCGAGTTCGCATTTCATCGCGTCTTCAACCAGGCCAGCGGCCGGATCAAGCTG
>NZ_LZKK01000216.1 GCF_001672815.1 Mycobacterium sp. E796
GCAGGTCGGCGGGCAGCACGTCGTGCAGCGCGCCGCTGGCCTTGCCCTTGCCGATCGGGGTGCGTACGGCACCGACGATGACGGCGTCGCGACCTTGAACCATGGCTCCTCCTTGAGGCCTAGTAGCTAGGTATTGCTAGCTGTACCCAGGTAAACATCTGGGTACACTAAAATCAACCCAGACCGGGAGGTGATCTACATGACATTCCTTCAAGGCGCCTTGGCGGACCGCGAGAAGTGGTCGCCGGTCGGCGAGTGCGCGATCGAGAAGACCATGGCGGTGGTCGGCACCAAGTCCGCGATGCTGATCATGCGCGAGGCGTATTACGGCACCACCCGGTTCGACGACTTCGCCCGCCGCGTCGGCATCACCAAGGCGGCCACCTCGGCGCGGCTGGCCGAACTCGTCGAACTCGGCCTGCTGGAGCGGCGGCCCTACCGCGAGCCGGGGCAGCGCGCCCGAGAAGAGTACGTGCTGACCCAGGCCGGCGTCGATTTCATGCCGGTGGTCTGGGCGATGTTCGAGTGGGGCCGCCGCCACCTGCCGGGCCGCAACCGCCTGCGGCTCACGCACGTGGGCTGCGGCGCCGAGGCGGGCGTCGAAATCCGCTGCACCGAAGGGCATCTGGTGCCCCCGGGCGAGCTCGGCATGCGGCTGGCCAAGTCTGGTTGAGCACCGACCGTGGCGAGGGTCCGCAAACGTACGGCTTTCGCGGCGTGTCGCCGTACAGACACGCGAGCTCGATAGGCCGTCAGGTCTCCCTCAGCACCGCGAGCAGCCGGCGGGCCGCGGCCACGCGGCGCACCGCCGGCCCGGACAGGGTGTCCAGCGCGCACTCCGGGTCGGCCGGCGGACCCATGTGTCCGCAGCCCCGCGGGCAGTCGTCGATCGCCTCGGCCAGGTCCGAGAAGGCGTCCAACACGTCGTCGGGCCGGATGTGGGCCAGGCCGAAGGAGCGGATTCCCGGCGTGTCGATCACCCACCCGGATCCTTCCAGCGGAAGGGCGACCGACTGGGTGGACGTGTGCCGGCCCCTGCCGATCTCGGTGACCTCGCCGACGGCCCGATCCGCTTCCGGCACAAGCCGATTCACCAGCGTCGACTTGCCGACGCCGGAATGCCCGAGCAGCACGGTGATCTTCCCGGCGATCAGGCCGGCCACCGCCAGCAGCGGGTCGTCGACGCCGGCGGCGACCACTGTCAGGTCCAGGTCCACGAACTGCTCGGCGAACGGCCCCGGCGGGGCCAGGTCGGTCTTGGTCAGGCACAGGATCGGCGTGAGACCGCCGGCGTAGGCGGCGATCAGCGCCCGGTCGACCAGCCCGGTGCGCGGCGGTGGGTCGGCGAGCGCGACGACGATCAGCAGCTGGTCGGCGTTGGCGACCACCACGCGTTCGGTCGGATCGGTGTCATCGGCGGTGCGCCGCAACACCGTTCGCCGCTCGCCGCGGCGCACGATGCGGGCCAGGGTGTCCGTGCGCCCGGACAGGTCACCGACCAGGTCGACGTCGTCGCCGACGACGATCGGGGTGCGGCCCAGCTCGCGCGCCCGCATGGCCGTGACCCGGCGATCCGGCCGGCCGCCCAGCACGCACCCCCAGCGTCCGCGGTCGACGCTGACTACCATCGCGGCCTCGGCGTCGGCGTGCTCCGGACGGGTCTTCGTTCGCGGTCGCGAGCCCCTGCCGGAGCGGACCTTGACGTCGGACTCGTCGTAGTCGCCGGGCCTCAACCGCCCGAACCCTCCAACATGCGCGCCCACAGCTGCGGGAACTCCGGCAGCGTCTTGCCGGTCGAGCCGATGTCGTCCACCTCCACCCCGGCGACGCGCAGCCCGACGATCGCGCCGGCCATCGCCATCCGATGGTCGGCGTAGGCGCGCCAGGTGCCGGCGTGCAGCGGTTTCGCGGTGATCACCAGGCCGTCGGGCGTCTCGGCGCAGTCGCCGCCCAGGCGGTTGATCTCGGCGCTCAGCGCGGCCAGCCGATCGGTCTCGTGGCCGCGTAGGTGGGCGATGCCGGACAGGCGTGACACCGATCCCGGGGCGGCCAGGGCGGCCAGCGCCGCCGCCGACGGCGTCAGCTCTCCGACCGCGCGCAGGTCGACGTCAAACCCGGCGTAATCGGCCGACCCGCTCACCTCGAGGAACGAATCAGTGTGCGTCACAACGGCATTCATCTTGCCCAGGACGCTCAGGATGTCGTCGGCGGGTTGCACGCTGGTCGACGGCCAGCCGGTGATGCGTACCGTTCCGCCGCTGACCACGGCCGCCGCCAGGAACGGGACGGCGTTGGTCAGGTCGGGTTCCACTTCCCAGTGCCGGGCCGCGACCGCGCCAGCGGGTACCCGCCAGCGGTTGGTGACGGAGTCGTCGACGTCGACCCCGGCTTGGCGCAGCATCACGATCGTCATCGCGATGTGCGGGGCGGACGGCACCGCCGCCCCGGTGTGCTGGACGGTCAGGCCGTCGGTGAACGACGCCGCGGACAACAGCAGGCCCGAAACGAATTGCGAGGAC